>NZ_JASHJL010000079.1 GCF_030733205.1 Mameliella sp. MMSF_3455 | reverse complement strand
CCGGTACGGAATCTCATGAACCCCGGCTCGTTTTTCAGGGAAGTGCTTGAATCTCATGAATTCCGGCTATCCGACAGGTTTCTCGGTGTTTTCTGACATGTCGCCGAGCATATTCTTTTACGTCCGATAAGGCAAACTTATTGGACATAAATAAGACTGGCAAAGCGGGGCGGTTTGCACATCATATTGTGGACGAAAGCGCCGCCGTAGGATAGTCTTGTGGCATGACATACCAGCCGGCGACCATCACTGACGACCTGAGCACCCTACCGAAACTGCCGGGCTGGGTCACTTCCGGACGTGTGGAAACCCTTGAAACTGTGGCCTTTCGGTCGGGGGCGGCGCTGACGGTCCTCGACCAACTGATCGGTGATCCCAGGCATGGTGTGCCCGTGAAACTGCTGGCCAACCGGCTGGCGCTGAGAGCCGCGACGGCGACCTCGAAACTGGAAGGGCGGCTCGCGCGAGAGGCGGATATCCGCGACGCGTACCACCTGACACCCCCCGGCGAGGCGCGAGGCCCGGATGGTGATCGGCTGGCCTTCTGGCGCGAGGCGGTGCGGTTGCGTCCCGGTGGGGTCGGTGACATCGCCGATTTGGTTGGTGCGGACTTCGCGGGCGACGTAGGTGTCTGGCTCGATGCGGGAATGGAGCGGTCCCGGACCCATGGGCCGCTGGCGGGCGGCGTGGCGGTCCTACGCGCCGTGCTCGACGCCGACGACCGGGCGGAGCGGGTCGCCTGCCTGCTGTCTGATGTCGTTCTGGCACGGACCCTGAACTGGAAGGTGCTGCTACCGGTTTCGGCGCAGTACCTGACCAAGACGGCGCTGCACGACCTGACCGCGAACGTGCAGGGTGCCGAGATGGCGGTCCAGGCGCGGATCCTCGAGTCCATCGAGGCTGTGATCCGGCTGGCGCGGGAGCTTGTCCGTCGCGCCGAGGCACTTCGCGCCGTCGCGCCGAAGCTCCGGGCGAAGGGATCGGATGCCGCGGTCGAGCTGTTCCTGACCGAGGATGCCGTGGCGCCTGCGTCGATGCTGTCGCCGCGTATCCGCGGAACAACGATCCCCATGACCGATCGCGCCGCGCGGCGGTTTTGCGACCGGCTGGTCGAGTTGGGTGTCGCGCGGGAGCTGACCGGGCGGCCGACGTTCCGGCTCTACGGGATCGCGCCATGACGGTCGCGACCCGGAGGCGGAAGCCAGCGGGTGAGGACGGCACCGTCTTCGACCGTGAGCTGGACGACCTGCCGCAGGAGTTGCGCTGGCGCGAATGGATGGGCCGGATCGAGGCGGTGCTGTTCGCCAGTACCTCACCGGTCGGCCGCGACCACCTGGCGCGGGTGGTAGGGCAGGGGGCCTCGGTCGAGATGCTGATCGAGGACATCCAGGCCGAGTTGACTGGCCGCCCCTATGAACTCGCTCAAGTGGCTGGCGGGTGGATGTTCCGCACGCGGACGCAGTTCGCTGATGCCATCAAGGCGGCTGCCGACCTTGGCGACCAGGCGCTCGCCTTCACCGAGACGGAGATGGGCGTGCTCTGCGCCATCGCCTATCATCAACCGATCGACCGCGCCGGCCTGGCCGACATTTTCGGCAAGGAGGTCAGCAGAGACCTTCTGGCTCGGCTGCGGTACAAGGAGCTGATCGCAAGCGGGCCCCGGTCTCCGCGACCCGGTGCGCCGCATACCTTCGTGACGACAGAGACGTTTCTGGTGACATTTGATTTGCAGAGCTTGCGGGATCTGCCGGAGCTCGAGATACCAACTAAATGAACTATGATTTTGCCACTCTTTCTTTTTCTGACTTCGAAGCACTGTCGCGCGATTTGCTTGGCCGCGAACTCGGCATCCGGTTTGAAGCTTTTCCGGAAGGTGCCGACGACGGGATGGATGGTCGCCATGCTTCCGGTGAAGGCGACGTAATCCTTCAGGCTAAACACTATCTTCGGTCCGGTGCTTCCAAACTGAAATCAAAGATGAAGTCCGAGCGGGCAGCCATCGATGCGCTGGCGCCTCAACGCTATCTTCTGACAACTTCTGCCTCTTTGACGCCAATGGCGAAGACTGAGCTTGCCGAGATCATTGGACCGTCCCTGAATTCCCCCGGGGATGTTTGGGGCCCAGACGATCTGAACGCGCTCCTACGCAAATACCCCGATATCGAGCAGGCGCACCCCAAACTCTGGCAACAGAGTACTGGTGTAATGAAGGCCGTGGTGGCCGATGCTGTCCGGGAGGCCCTAAAGCCTGCCACTGGCACACCAACCGCAATCGTCTCGCTTCTGCCCAAACCTCATCCCACGGAGTCGGCGTTCATTGAAGTAGAGCGCAACGTGGTATTCATCATCAAGTCGTCTCCGGTCGATGACGACTTTGTCCTTTGGCTTGGCCCGAAACTGGAAGCTCAAGGCTACCAGGTTTTTGCCGATATCTTGACGCTGCAGCCGGGAGATCGGTGGCGTCGCCAGGTCAACACGGTCTTGGAAACCCGTGCAGCAAAGGTCCTGCTCATCAGTCGGGCTGAAACGCTCAACGACACATCTGTTCAAGATGACATTGATATCGCTATCGACCTTGGCAAGCGGCTGGACGATTCCCGCTTCATCATTCCGTTGAGACTTGAAGACGGTCAGAAGGTCAAAGGCATTGGCGATGCTTTGCCCGTCGATTTTGTACGCGGTTGGGGTGAAGGTCTTCAGCTTCTGGTGAAGGCACTCCAGCGACAGAAAGTGCCAAAGAGGGATGCTCAGACAAGCATCAACCCGAACTGGGAGCTCTTCCGGCGGCGCAGTGCGATACCTCTTATCGCCGAATCGGAGCGGCTCACATCAAATTGGCTCCGCGTCGAGGAAGTGCCGGACCACATCAACTTCTATGAGCCGTCAGGAGCTACCGATGACCAGAGCGTCAAACGAGCGCTGGCGACCTCTCCGTTCCCGGTCTCTGAGCAGGGCAGGGGTTTTCTCACCTTCGCAACGGGCCCCGAGGTAGAGAGAGCATTGTCCGAAGTCGGACGGTTCAAACTTGTCCACGAGATACCCCTAACCGAGTTTGTTACCAGCGGGTCAGAAGATCTAGGGCTCTCGAACCAGCCTGCGGCGAACAAGGTCAATGCCATGTTGAAGGACGCATGGTCCAACTATTGCCGGGAAAGGGGGCTAATACAGTATCTCTACTCCAATGCCGTCGGGTTTCACGCCTCTGCCGATTTGGCACCGATCGGCCAGCGGTTTCCCTGGGGTCGGCAAGGTGAACGTCATTCTTCCATGCTGCGCAATGTGGCCAAAGGCCATATCTGGCAGTTCGGTGTGACAGCCCTTCCGGCATTTTGGCCGTTCTGGCACTTCAAGCTGAAGTCGCGCGTCCTGTTTGCCGCGGACGACCAAACGCCTGAAGGCAAGCAGATCGAAGACCCACGCAAGATGCACCGGCTCCGCAGATCGGTTTGCAAAGGATGGCGCAACAAACAGTGGCACGGCCGAATGCTCGCCTTCCTGGACCTTATTTCTGGAGACTCGGCCTTCATTCGGCTCCAGATGTCGCCCAGCCAGCATGTGATTCTGGACGCATCACCCATCCTTTTCTCGTCCCCTGTCAGCACGCGGCTCCCAGATGAACTTGATGGAGATGAAGAAGAGGTCGATGAAACTACTCTTGGTCGGCCTGAGGTTGAGGAGGAACCAAACGAATGAAATTTCCAGAAGTCTCCCTCACGGTTGAACACATTCAAGAACCGCAGCTCGAGTTCTGCTATGGACAACCGAGCGCCCACCCGAAGGATGGCCTCTATCTCTATGGTCCGTGGTCAAAGGCAAAGAAGACCCGTGAGGTAAGGATCGGAATCGTCGGCACGCCCGACGGGCTTGCTCATTTTCGAGATTGGGCGAGGAAACTGAAGGCGGCAGTGAAAGTTCCGCCGCCGGGAAGAGGGGAAAAGAAGGACCGTTTGCATCTCGCCGATTTTCCGGGACTGGAGGAGGCGTTCGGGATCACATTCGAGCCCGATGAATGCAGCGCACTCTCGATACCTTTTGCCGACATTGACCACGCAACCCGCATCATCAATTTGCATGAGGCAGTCGATCGGGTCGCGACACTCTTCATCGATCGTGTCCGAAAGCATCTCCGAAACGACGAACGCACCGTGGATGTTTGGCTCATGGTGCTGCCGGAGATTGTCTTCGAGAGGTGTCGGCCGAAATCGCAGCGTACGGGTTTGCCGATGGTCGTCGGAGATTTTGGCAAGAAGCAGCAGGCGAAGGCCAATTTGCCGCTCCTATCTGAAGCAGACGTGATTGATCAAAGCGATGAGGACATCTTCTTTGACGTCCCGGATTTTAGGCGCCGGATAAAAGCCGAATTTCTCAATATTGCCCCAACTCAGTTGATCCGAGAGACCACTCTTGCGCCAGAGGCGTTCTTGAACAAAGCGAACTTTCCAAAGAGAAAGACACAGGATCGGGCGACCGTTGCTTGGAACCTCGCCACCGGCCTCTACTACAAGACGCAGGACAAACCGCCCTGGCGCCTGGCTACCGTTCGACCCGGCGTTTGCTACATCGGAATGGTCTACAAGAGTTTGCCACAAGACCCAGAAGGGCACAGTTGTTGTGCGGCCCAGATGTTCCTTAATGAAGGAGATGGTGTCGTGTTCCGCGGCGCCAACGGACCTTGGAAGACCGGAGATTATGAATATCACCTCAAGCGAGACGCGGCCAAGAACCTCTTGGGTCTGGTACTTGAAACCTACGAAGACATGCATGGTGAGCCGCCAAAGGAACTGTTCATTCACGGCCAGACCTACTTCAACGACGAGGAGTGGGACGCGTTTTGCGAAGCCGCACCAAGCGCCACAAATGTTATTGGTGTCAGGATCAGAACGACCGGCGGAGAGACCAAACTCTTCCGGGACGGTGACTATCCCGTTCTGAGGGGTACTGCTCTGCTGCTGGACCATCAAACTGCATACCTTTGGACGACGGGCTATGTGCCACAGCTCGACACATACATCGGACCGGAAACGCCGAACCCGCTGCACATAACGGTCTTGCGGAGCAAGAGTAGGAAAAAACCTGAATTGATGTCTGTGCTTGAAGACATCATGGGGCTGACCAAAATCAACTACAACTCGTGCAACTTCAACGACGGTTTACCAGTCACTGTCAGGTTCGCGCAGATGGTCGGAGATGTCCTTACCATGGGGTCCGCGAAGGGGCAGGAAAAACAGCCATTCAAATTCTACGTCTGACCATGCTTCGCCAGGACGCGCACCTGTCGCCTGTCATTCGCTGGATAGGTCGGCCGGGCCGAGATAGGCGATGTCAATGCGCCCTTCCTCTTGAGCAACCTGAGCTCGCATCAGTCCGACCCGCCCGGGATTGAGCGCAGCTTTCACTGTGCCGAGCAACTCTCCATCTGGAGCAAGTACTTGTGGCTGACCCGCCATGTGATGGACCTGAACGGGCGAACCTGCGGCGGGCTGGACACCACGCCATTCAACGTTCGCCCAGTACCGGCGATCAGTCCAGACCAAGCTGTCTGCAGGAGCGAAGCTCCTTGTGAACGCCAGCCACATATCCCTGGTGTCGGGCGTCGGCCAATCAGGTTGCGCGCTCCACGCGGTGACTGATTCAGAGTTCAACCATTGGCGAAGCTCTGCACCGGTCTGGAAGTTAGTACCCGTGTCCGTCACAGCTTTGATCGCTGCTAACCGTGAGTTGAATCCGGCCTGAATAAGAATGGCTGCAGATCGATTGACAGTACCGGTTTCAACCGCAGCAACGGCGTATCCGAGCTCATGCTCTTCCAATGCCAACCCAAAGTCTCCGACTGTATCGCCGTTCGCAGAGGCGCGAACACGAATGGCTTCCATCGCCCACGACAACCGATAGACCAGCCCTCCTTCGACGAATTGCAGCGTTTCAGATTCCTGGCCGGCCGCTGTCGCCGCAAGAGGTTCGGCTAGCAGCCATGCACGAAGGACGTCACGCCAATTGCCAGGCATTTGTTCCGGCACAAACGGTTGGATCACAAAAACCATCTCGGCCAGAGCCGTGATGGCCACAATTGCCTCCTCCGCGTCACCGTTCAACAATGCACCGTTGGCTTCGACAAGCAGTTGGTTCGCATTTGCGGCGACCGCATCCAAGGCGAGCCCTGTCGATAGTCCGACACCAGCTAGAAAGTACCCGCGACGACCCTGCGCTGTTGATTGGTTCCAAATGAACTGGCTTCGCGACACAAGGCCTGCCCTAAGCACCCGTTGCACATCCTCGTTCTGGCGCAAGAGGCGACGGTGCCAGAGCGATGACTGGAGAATTGTATCAAGCGCGACTTCGATCTCGGCGTCCGCAATGTCCTCTTCCCCTATCAGGCTGAGGATCGCCGTATCGAGACTGGCGACATGTCTCTCCCAGTCAGCCAGCGCGCGTTCTCGATCCTCCGGGTCTTCATTTGGCACCTCCGGAAAAGTCCAAGCCGCCGCATTGTTGGTCACGTACTCGACGAGCTGGTCGATCTCGCCCCCAACCCGCTGATACATTCGTGTCAACAATGTCCAAACCAAGAGCGCAAGCCCGCTCTCCATGTTGCGAGCGCCCAGATCGTTGATCAGCGCTTCCCAATCTCGTCGCTTCTTGGCGATTCCGTCGAACATCGGAAAGAGGACGACACCTTCCACATCGACGTAGGCCCGCCCAGCTCGGCCGATAACGTTCTTGAACTCAGAAACATCGATCCGTTCGCGATTGCGGTGCAAAGAATGCATGACGACGGCCGTTGCAGAGAGGTTAAGGCCTTGCGCCAGAGTCGGGGAAGAGATCGTCACCTTGAGAACGCCTTCGCGCAGCAGGCGTTCAACTTCCTTTCGGTAGGCGGTGGGGAGTGCGCCATGATGGAGAGCCACTCCCAGGCGCAAGCATTTCAGGATTGCGCTATCGGGTCCCAACCACTCCTCGCCCAAGGCTATCGCTGTGTTCAATGTGCCCGGATCGGCCTCGAAGAGGGATCGAAGTGCACCGCGTTCATGAAGGTCTACGATAACATCGGCGAAAGGTTCGACGCTGCGCCGAATGGGGCAAAAGATCAGGACCGTTTGCCCATCGTCGACCAAGCGCCAGGCCGTCGCCAAACAAAGCTCGCGTTGATCATCGGGAAACAAGCGTGCGCGCCGACGCTTAGGCGGGACCCAGTTTGGTGGGGCTTCACCGACAATAAAGCGCTGAACCCAAGGTCGTTCTTCGCCAACGCGCAGGTTCAGGCGCGCTGTCGGTGATGACCAGACCACCTCACCAAACCTCAACCTGGTCGGGCGCCATTCGTGCTTGATCACACCGCCCGGTTGGTCACGCCGTAGCCAATCAGAAAAGTCCTCAAGTTGATCTCCGTCCGGTAGGATTGCCGAGAGGCAGACAATTCTCCGCTGATCGGCATCCGGACGCCTAAGGAGCCGTTGGATTTGGACCTCATACCGCACCTCCCGCTCGTTGATGCCAATCATGTGCCCTTCATCAAAGATTAGTAGGCCGACATCATCCAGTAGGGAGGGATCGTTGCGCAAAGCGAAGTCGAGTTTCTCAGGCGTCGCAACCACAATGTCGCGTTCACGGATCGCATCTTCGTCAAACCCGCTGACCCCGACACTGCCATACAGGGCCGAGATAGTCTTACCCAAAGGGCCGAACGTCCTTTGTAGCGTGGTCTCTGTTTGGGCCGAGAGCGCACGCAACGGTGTGACAAAGACCACCCTTCGTCCGGAAGCGAGGCAACGCAGAATGCAAAGCTCTGCGATCCGCGTTTTTCCGGCGCTTGTCGGCAGAGACACCACAAGATCGTCGGATTGGTCAACTGCTCGGGTGGCTGCCTCGATTTGCGATGGCCAGAGGTCGATCTCGGATTTTGGTCGCTGTTGAAGCGACGCTATGAACAACTCTCGGAGATCTTGCCAATGAACCGCTTCCCCACCTACCGGTCGGAGTGGCACTCGCTCGTGAAAGGTGTTCGACCAAAGATCTGTCAGGAGATGAATGGCGATACGGTGAGACCACCATTGGGGTAAGAGGTTCAATTCGGCGCAGATTGACAGGCTGCCTTCGAGCCTTTCAATTGCCTGATCCAAGAGCGGCCTTTCGCCTCGCTCGATGGCAAGAAGATACAACGACATTGCGGAAAAGAAATTGTCGATCAATGCGGTGTCGAGCGCCTCGAAAAGAAAATCGTCACCACCATCAACGAGAGGGGCAGCTGCTTCTTTCTCATCAAGTTGGGCCTGAAGTGCCGCCATAATCGTGGCATCACTGCCTGAACCTGAGGCACGGTATTCGAGAACGATGGTGCGAAACGCGGTGAAATCCCGGCGCATCAGCAGAGCAAGTGCGCGTTCAAGCGGCGAGAAGTTCTCGTCGCTCTCAACGATGGTGAGAAGCGAGTACGCCCGCGCTGAAAGGTGTGCGAGATGGTAGCTCGCTGCCGCCATGACGAAATGGAAGTTGCGATTGCTTTCGTTGGGGTCGCCCTTGGCGATGACCGCCTCAAGTGCCGTTGCCGCTTGCTCAAATGCAAGACGCGCTTGTGAAGCGTCCCCTTCAAGTTCACGAAGGCGTAGACCAAGACCTAGAAGAGCATAGCCATATGAGCTCAGATCATAGCTCAAGCGGTTATCGAAGTTGGGCGAGTCTGGTGGTAGAATGCCATTGCGCCAGATAATAGCTCGCGCCTGCCCGCGCGCGATCAGACTGCCGCGAAACCCCGCAGTTGTGGCCTCTGCAATGTCAGCAATGATTGCTTCAGGGGTTGTTGGCATTGGCAATCACCTGATCATAGATAGCACCAATGAACGCCCCGTGACCCTCGACACGCAGGCCAACCCCCCACTGGTTTACTTCCCCAGGATAAGCCTGCAGCGCCGCCGTCAGAAGGGCATTAGGTGCGTTCCCGGAAAACGTGAAGAGCAGATGCCGGACATTTCCCAAGGGGATGCCGTGCTTTAGCAGCGCATCGTCGATTGCATCGGCCATCGGCAACTCGTTCAGTTCCAGCAATCGTGCAGAAATGAATGACAATGCGTGCGGGGATGGTAGCCCGCCATCTTTGTCCAGTCCCGTGCGTGCATCATTGAGGATCTGGGCAGTAAGTGCCGCCCTGCTTTTTGCTTCGGTCTTCAGAAAATGAAGGCGCAGGCTTTGGGGATCTTGCAACATCCCAATCACATCTTCGCCGCGCATCGCCATATTTCGGTGATCTTTCCAGCGCAGGCGCTTGATGGGTGCCCGATAGCCGCCGCTGTGGGCGTCGATCCACTCTGTTGCGTATATCTCGCCTAAGTCACCAGAGCGGATCGCTTTTGTCGTTGGGAGCTTCTCCTCGATCAGCGCCGCCGCTGCTGGCTTTCCAAGCCGTCTCAAAGCTCGAGCGACGTGCTCCTCGGATGCATAGTGCCCAGGTACGACGGTTGCGGTCTCCTGAATGCCCACACCCAGCTGTGCGGGCTGGCCTGTGATTACCCTCAGTGTGTTGTTTCCAATCGGGGTGTCGGCCGAGTTGCACCATCCATCGAATACTGGCATTTTCGCTCACTTTCTCCAGATGGAAGCGAGCTTATCGGCAAAATTCGCGCGGCGCTCTGGCTCGACCTTGTCGAGGTTCGCCAACTTCCAACGAACGGCAGGCAAACCCGCTGCTTCTTCCAGGTCTACTGATGCCCAATCAGCATCTCCGGCTTCGATATCGATCAGGAACTGACGATGTGAGGTCGGCATCTGATTGACAACCACCTCGATCAATTCTTCACGGGTCGCGATCAGATCATCAATTGAGATCGGTGCGCTTGTCATGCCGACGAAGTTAGCGTCGAAATCATGGGCAATATCCTTTCGCCTGGGAGATAGAGTTTCGACGGCCGGCCGATTATGGCTGACTATGTAGACGAGGAAGGCTTGGCGCAGAGTGTGCGTGATGCCTTCGTTCGCAAGGAGATATCGCACGTCGAAGAGGTCGCGCGGATGCTGTCAATCGGCACGCAATCTTAACCCCCTATAGGCGTCCAAAAATGACCCCCTTGGAGTGCTCCGGTAGCTGGCCCG
>NZ_JASHJL010000078.1 GCF_030733205.1 Mameliella sp. MMSF_3455 | reverse complement strand
CCCCCCCCCCCCCCCCCCCCCCCCCCCCCCCCCCTTCCCACGTCATCGCCCCGAACCGACGTTCAGTGATTGTCGCGCGGCAAATCCTTCGCAATACGCTGGTAGGCTGTCGCCAGTTCCAGGCAGCCGCCGTCGCCCAGTTGGCCGACATGGGTGCGATAGATCTCTTCCCAGGGCGTCCGGCTGACGATCTCCGGCGCCTCCCAGGCCGCCTGCCGCGCGGCCCAGTCCTCGTCCGGGACAAGCGCATCCATGCGGCTGGCGTTCAGGTCCAGCCGGACCCGGTCGCCGGTCTGCAGGAAGGCCAGTCCGCCGCCCACCACCGATTCCGGCGAGGCATTCAGGATCGACGGGCTTTCCGAGGTTCCCGATTGCCGCCCGTCGCCCACCGTCGGCAGGTGGTTGATCCCCGCCTTGATCAGCGCATCCGGCGGCTGCATGTTCACCACCTCGGCAGAGCCCGGATAACCGACGCAGCCCACGTTGCGGATGAACAGAACCGTGCGTTCGTCGATGCCGAGGCTCTCGTCGTTGATCCGGTCGTGGTAATCCTCGGGGCCTTCAAACACCACGGCGCGCGCCTCGAAGACACCTTCATTGCCCGGTTCCGACAGGAACCGCTTGCGGAAATCCTCGGAGATCACGCTGGTCTTCATCAGGGCACTGTCGAAGAGATTGCCGGAAAGCACCTTGAACCCGGCGTTGGAACGCATCGGTGCGTCGTAGCGCTTGATCACATCGGTATCGAGGCTGTCACAACCGGCCAGATTCACCCCCATGCTGTTGCCCGTCGCGGTCATCGCCCCGGCGTGCAACCGACCGGCGCTCATCAGCTCGCCCATGACCGCCGGAACGCCCCCGGCGCGAAAGAAACTCTCGCCCAGGTACTCGCCGGCGGGCTGCATGTTGACCAGCAAAGGCACGTCAAAGCCGATGGTTTCCCAGTCCTTGACGTTCAGTTCCACCCCGGCATGACGTGCGATGGCTTGCAGGTGCGGCGGCGCGTTCGTGGACCCGCCGATGGCGCTGTTGACCACGATGGCATTCTCGAAGGCCTCGCGGGTCAGGATGTCCGAGGGTTTGAGATCCTCGTAGACCATCTCGACGATGCGCTGCCCGGTCTCGTAGGCCATGGCCATGCGTTCGCGGAACGGCGCGGGAATGGCGCTGGACCCGGTCAGGGTCATGCCCAGCGCCTCGGACATGGCGTTCATCGTGCTCGCGGTGCCCATGGTGTTGCAATGGCCCAGGCTGGGCGCGCTGGAACAGACGCGGCCAATGAATTCCTCGTAGTCGATCTTGCCTTCGGCCAGCAGGCGGCGGCTTTCCCAGACGATGGTGCCGGACCCCGCGCGCTTGCCCTTCCACCAGCCGTCCAGCATCGGACCGCCGTTCAGCCCGATGGCGGGAATGTCGACCGTGGCCGCGCCCATCAGCATGGCCGGCGTGGTCTTGTCACAGCCCGTCGTCAGCACAACCCCGTCGATCGGATAGCCGTGCAGCACCTCGACCAGGCTCAGGTAGGCCAGGTTGCGGTCCAGCGCGGCGGTCGGCCGCTTGCCGGTCTCCTGGATCGGGTGGACGGGGAACTCCATCGGGATGCCCCCGGCCTCGCGGATTCCGGCCTTGATGCGGTCCATCAGGAAGACGTGGATCTTGTTGCAGGGCGCCAGGTCGCTGCCGGTATTGGCGATGCCGATGATCGGCTTTTCGCCCTGCAGTTCCTCGCGGGTAAAGGCCTGGTTCTGGTAACGCTCGACATAAAGCGCGGTCATGCCCGGGTTGTTGGGATTGTCGAACCACTCCTGCGAGCGGAAGCGCTTGTTGGCGCGGGTATCTGACATGTCCTTCCTCCCCTGGCACGCCTGCCGATTCTGGCAGGTCTGTTCTCTTGTGCGAGTGTTCCAATTTGGTATACCAAATGCAAGCCGCTCGGCGGGAGGCCGGGCGAGAGAGGGCGAAAACCGCCCCCAGGGCCGGGAGGACATGACCATGACGACACGCCCCGCCGCGCATCGCGCGGCGCCCTTGACGCTGGCCGCCCTGCTGCTGGCCGCCCCGCTTCAGGCAGACCCGCGCCTCGACCTCGACGGCCTGCGCAGCTGCGTCGAGACCGCGGTGGACCTGGGCAAGGCCCCCACCGCCTGCGTGGACAGTGCCCACGCGCCCTGCCTTGACATCTCGACCGAAACCCCTGCCGTGGCGGGCCTCTGCTTTGCCGAAACGCGCCAGGAATGGTCGGATGCCATAGCCGCGCGCATGGCGGACCTGCGCGAAAAGGCGCCGGAACGGATCGCCGCGCTTGCCGGGATCGAGGTGAAATACGACCTGTTGTCGGCGCTGGTGCAATGCGACCGGATGGAGGAACTGGCCCTCCTGCGGGAACTGCCCGCCGAGGAAATCCAGCTGCAGAAAGCCCGCTGTACGGCCACCGCCTCGGGGCTGGCCTATATCCGCCTGCTCTGGCGCCTGCCCGACCCCGACACACCACTTTCCAAGGAGACTGACCAATGATCGGAGAACCGCCCCGCCTGACCATCGTCAAGGGCGCCCCCCGCCCCACTGAGGCGCAGATCGCCGCCCTGCAAGGGGTCGAGACCGCCTTTCTCTGCGACGCGATGGGCGGCATGGGAGCAATGGCAACCCCCATCGCGCCGATCGGGTTCGGGCGCGACCTGGACTGTCACGCAGTGGGCCCGGCGCTGGTGGCGGACAGCGGCCCCGCCGACATCATCGCCACACTCGCAGCAGTCAACCTGCTGACGCCGGGCGACGTGGTGGTCCATGCGGCCCACGGCAACCAGGACCGGGCCACCATCGGCGACCAGGTGTCGGGGATGCTCAGGAACGCGGGCGCGGCCGGTTTCGTCACCGACGGCCCGATGCGCGACTACGCGGGTATCGTCGCCGCCGGCCTGCCCGCCTGGTGCACCGGACTGAATCCCAATTCGCCCTATACATCGGGTCCTGGTACCCTGGGGGGCAGCGCGACCGTCGGCGGCTGCCATGTTGCCACCGGCGACATGATCGTGGCCGACCGCAACGGCGTCGTGGTGATCCCCTTCGCCCGGATCGACGAGGTCATCGCACGTCTCGGTGAGATCCACAGTCTCGAGGCCGAGCTCGAGGCCAAGGTCAAGGGCGGGTTCAAGACGCCGCTGGAGATCGAGGCGATGCTGGCGGACGGCTCGGCCGTGGAAATCGGGTAAGGGGGCGCTGCCCCCTCGGCCTGCGGCCTTCACCCCCGGAGGTATTTTTCGGAGAGAAGAAACAGGAGCGCAGGTTTCGGCTTCTTCTCTCCGAAAATACTCAAAAACTATTCAACTGGACAACCAACAACCTCAGGCAAAGGCGCTCTTGGCACCGCCGCTCATCTGGGTCTTGAAGATCGAGGTGTTGTCCGGCGCCGGGGGCAAGGGCAGCGTCACCGGCACATCCGCCATCCGTGGCGTGAAGACCGGCGCGCCGGTGATCATCCGATCCTGGAAATCCTCCCAGAACTTTCGCTGCCCCAACGCGTGGATATAGCTTGACCCGCCCAGAAGCGGCCAGGCATCGGCGCTGGCGCATTCGTAGAACAGGATCTTGCGCGCCCGGTCCGAAACATTGGGCGCCGAACCGTGCAGCAGGCGCACGTGATGCACCGTCATGTCCCCTGCCTTGCCGGTCAGCGTGACGATCCTGTCCCTGTCGAACAACGGATCGTCGGGGTCGATCGCGCCGCAGAACACCCCGCCAGCATGATGGCTCAGCACGGGCCCTCTGTGTGATCCCGGAAGCACCATCAGTGGACCGTTGTCCTCGGTCACGTCCTCGAGCATCAGCCCGAAGGCCAGCAACGAGTCGTTCGTGGCCGGGTAGAAGGCCCAGTCCTGGTGCCATTCCACCGCCGCGCCGCCGCCCGGCGCCTTGCAGTTGAGCTTGGCGGTGTTCAGCACCGTGTCCGGGCCGAGGAGGTCGTTCAGCACCTCCGTCACCTTCGAGTGTTTCAGGATGCGGTCATAGACCGGGTGCTGCTTGTGCGGCAGCTTGATCCGGGTCAGGCGCGGATTGTCGGCGGAATGGCCCGTGTCGAGGTCGAAACGCTCGTCGCTTTCGGTGACAGCGCGCGAGGCGTCGATCAGCCTGTCGGTCACGGCCTGCAGTTCGGCCAGTTCCCCTGGCGTCACCACCTGCTCGACCTTGAGGTATCCGTTCTCGGCGTAGAATTCCTGTTGTTCACGGCTCAGCATAGCGTCTCCTCCCCTGCCACATGCCCATGGTATCGATACCATGACTTGCGTGGTACCGATACCACCCTATCCTGAGCGCTGTCAAACGAAGGGACCGAGATGAACCGCAAATGGGTGACGATGGGTGACGTGGCGCGCGCGGCGGGGGTCGGCAAGATCACCGTCAGCCGCGCCCTGCGCACCCCGTCCAAGGTCAGCGCCGATACGCTGGAGAAGGTGCAGAAGGCGGTGATGGAGCTTGGCTATGTTCGCGACGAGACTGCCGGCGCGCTGTCCTCCCAGCGCTCGCGCGTTGTGGGGGCGCTGGTCTCGACCCTGGAACAGCCTGTCTTTGCCTCGACCATCCGCGGGCTGGAAGAAGGGCTGAGCGCGGGCGGGTTGCAGCTGCTGCTGGGCAGCACACGCTACCAGCCCGAGAAAGAAGCGCTCATGGTCTCGACGCTGCTGGGCCGGCGCCCCGATGCGCTGGTGCTGACCAGCAGCGTCCACACGGAGGACACCCGTCGCCTGCTGCGCGCTGCGGGTCTGCCGGTCATCGAACTCTGGGAACTGCCGGAAACGCCTATCCATGCCGCCGTCGGCTTTTCCAACCGAGCAGCGGGGCGCGACATGACGCGCCACCTGATCGCCTCGGGGCGCCGCGCGCCGGTCTTCCTGCGCACCGAACGCGCCAGCGATACGCGCGCCGACATGCGCGAGAAAGGCTACCGCGATGCACTGGACGGGCGCCAGGCGCGCAGTCTCGCCGTTCCCCCGCAAGAGGGCCGCAGCGGGCCGGATTACGGAGCCGAGGGGCTGGCGCAGATCATGGCGCGCTGGCCGGAGACGGATGCGGTGGTCTGCGTCAGCGACGCCTTGGCAGTTGGGGCGCTCTGCGAGGCGCGGCGCCGGGGCATCGACGTGCCGGGCGCACTGGCGGTGACCGGCTTTGGCGATATCGACGTGGCGGGCGCGTCCGCCCTGGACCTGACCACCGTCTGCATCGACGGCGCTGCCATCGGGCGCGAGGCCGCGCGCCTGACCCTCGCCGCCTGCGACGGCGAGGATATCCGGGGCACGCGGATTGACCTGGGCTACCAGCTGATCCGCCGGGCGACGGGCTAGTCGCGGCCCTTCTTCGCCTCTTCCTCGAGGTCCAGACCGTTCATCCGCGCGATGTGATCGGCGATCCACGGCACATAGTCCCCGGCATGGCCCTGCGCCTCGATCTGGGCGAAATACTGCCGCGCGGCGGAGGCGACGGGCGAGAGCGCCCCCGCCTCGCCCGCCATCGACAGGGCATAGCGCAGGTCCTTCGATGCATTGGCCACGGTGAACTTGTGCGCGTCCCGGTTCCGGTTCACCGCGTAATCCATGAAGGTATCGAAGAACCCGTTGCCCAACCGGGATGAGCCGATCACCTGCTGGATCGTGGCTGGCGCGATGCCCACCTTGGCGCCCAGCGACGTCACCTCGGCATAGAGCGCGGCATAGCTCATGGAGATGGTGTTCATGATCAGCTTCATCTTGTGGCCCGCCCCGACCGGGCCGACGTGGTTGATGTTGCCGGCCCAGCAATCCAGCACCGGCAGGATGCGCCGGAAGATCTCCGGATCGGCGCCCACCATCGCATCCAGCGTGCCGGCCTCGGCCTCCTTCGGCGTGCGGCCGAGGGGCGCATCCACCATGTGACCGCCGCGTTCCCCAAGCTCCGCCGCCAGCGCAAGGGTCACATTGGGATCGGAGGTGGAACATTCCACCACGATCAGCCCGTCCCGCATTCCCGCCAGGATGCCCTCCTCGCCACGAAAGACGCTTTCGACCTGCGGGGCGCTGCCAAGACAGATGTGGATCACGTCGCAAGCTGCGGCCATCTCTCTAGGGGTCGCGACCTCGGTGGCGCCGCGCGCCACCAGATCCTCGACCGGGGCACGGTTGCGATTGCCCTTGATCACCAGCGGATGGCCCTTTTCCAGAAGGTTCCGGGCCATCCCGTGGCCCATGAGACCCACCCCGATGAAGCCGACCTTTACCTTGTCAGACATGCGCTTCCTCCCCCTTGTCGCGCCCCGGCTCGGGATGGCGCACGG
Source organism: Mameliella sp. MMSF_3455 (assembly GCF_030733205.1). Classification (GTDB taxonomy): domain Bacteria; phylum Pseudomonadota; class Alphaproteobacteria; order Rhodobacterales; family Rhodobacteraceae; genus Antarctobacter. Next base: position 4,182 of record NZ_JASHJL010000078.1, on the reverse strand, counting down.
GCAAAAGCGGCGCCTGGCCGCAAACGGTCTTCCTCCGTCCCGCACGCCGTTGACATTCCCGCCCCGGCTGGTTTGATTGCAGATGGTATACCAAACCGGCCGCGACGCAAGCAGGCCGGGCATCAGCCGGACCGGGAGGAGAACATGACAGCGACACGGGCGCCTGCCCCATGCTGACCTTTGCGCTGGCCGTCTTCTTCCTGATCATCACGCCGGGTCCCGGGGTGTTGTCGACTGCCGGACTGGGCGCGGCCTACGGGTTCCGCCCGGGGCTGGCCTATGTGCTGGGGCTTTTCATCGGCACCAATCTCGTCGCGCTGGCGGTGATTTCCGGCGTGGCCGCCATTGTCCTGTCGGTGCCGATGGTGCGCAACGTGTTGATGGTGGCCTCGATCGCCTACCTGCTCTACCTCGCGGCGCGCATCGCCTTTGCCGGCAGCAGGATCGCCTTCGTCGAGGCCAAGGCCCCTCCGGCCGTCATGTCAGGACTGCTGCTGCAGGCGATCAATCCCAAGGCCTACGCGGTCAACACCACGCTCTTTGCAGGCTTTCCCTATGCCCCCGACAACATCGTGTTCGAGACGGTGTCCAAGCTGTTCATCGTCAACACGATCTGGATTCCGATCCACCTGGGCTGGCTGCTGGCCGGGGCCACGCTGCACCGGCTGAACCTGTCCGAAACAGCCCACCGCCGGATCAATTACGCCATGGCCGCCTCGATGCTGGCGGTCGTGGTTCTTGCCATCTTCGCCGCCGGAGACGCCGCCAATGTCCAATGACACAGCCATCGCCAGGCTACAGGAACTGCTGGGAGACCGGCTGAGCACCTCGCAGGCCGAGCGCACGCTGCACGGCCAGAACGAGACCTATTATCCCAACACGCCGCCCGACGCGGTCGCCTACCCGGAGACGACCGACGAAGTCTCTCAGATCCTGAAGATCTGTCACGCGCAGGCCTGCCCGGTCACGGCCTATGGTGCCGCCAGTTCGCTGGAGGGCCAGCACCTTGCCCTGCACGGCGGGATCAGCCTGGACATGAGCCGCATGAACCGCGTGCTGGCGGTCGATCCAGAGGACCTGACCTGCACCGTGCAGCCGGGCCTGACCCGCAAGGCCCTGAACGAAGAGCTGCGCGCCACCGGCCTCTTCTTTTCGGTCGACCCCGGCGCGGACGCCAGCATCGGCGGCATGGCCGCAACCCGCGCCTCGGGCACCACCGCCGTCCGCTACGGCACGATCCGCGACAACGTGCTGGCGCTGGAGGCGGTCATGGCCGACGGAACGGTGATCCGCTCGGGCTCCCGCGCGCGGAAATCCTCGACCGGCTTTGACCTCACGCACCTGATGATCGGGTCCGAGGGCACGCTGGGCATCCTCACCGAGCTGACCCTGCGCCTGCACGGGACACCGGAGGCCGTCACCGCCGCCACCTGCCGCTTCGAGGACGTGGAGCAGGCGGTGCAATGCGTCATCACCACCATCCAATGCGGCATCCCGATGGCCCGGATCGAGCTCCTCGATCACATGATGGTGCGCGGCTTCAACGCCTATGCCGTTGCGGGCCTGCCGGAAAAACCGCACCTGTTCCTGGAGTTCCACGGCGCGCCGCAGGCGGTCGCAGAACAGATGACCAGTTTCGAGGAAATCGCGGCCGAATTCGGCGCCGAGGGTTGGCAGACCGCCACCACGACAGAGGACCGTACCGCGCTCTGGGCCATGCGCCACAACGCGCATTATGCCTCTGCCGCCCTGGGAAAGGGCAAGCACATCTGGCCCACGGATGTCTGCGTGCCGATCTCTCACCTGGCCGAGGCCGTGGCGCAAAGCCAGGCCGATGCCACCCGTCTTGGCCTGACCGCCACCATCGTCGGCCACGTCGGTGACGGCAATTTCCACGCCGGCCTGTCCGTCGATCCAAACGACCCGGACGAAATGGCCCGTGCGCATGAATTCACCCATGCCCTTGGCGAAACCGCCCTGCGACTGGGCGGCACCGTGTCCGGCGAACATGGCATCGGCATCGGCAAGCAATCGTTCATGGATGCCGAACACGGCGCGGCATTGGCCTATATGCGGGCCATCAAACAGGCCTTCGACCCAAGGGGCATCCTCAACCCGGGCAAGCTGTTGCCCGCCCAACCACAGACAAGGGCCGCCGAATGACACGCTTTCTTTCGCTGGGCGAAATCATGATCGAGATGGCCCCGGCGCCGCAAAACCCCGGCCTGTTCCGGTTGGGCTATGCCGGGGACACCTTCAACACCGCCTGGTACGCGCGGCGCCTGCTGCCCGCGACATGGACCGTCAGCTATGGCACCGTGCTGGGAGAGGATGCCATGTCCGACGACCTTGCCCGCTTTATCGGCGCGCAGGGCATATCGAACGACGCGATCCGGCGCCACCCGACCAGAACGCCCGGGCTCTACATGATCCAGACCCGCGACGGCGAACGCAGCTTCTCCTACTGGCGCGGCCAGTCCGCGGCCAAGACCCTCGCCGATGACCCGGCCTGGCTGGACGAGATCATGGCGGAACGCGACGTGATCCAGTTCTCGGGCATCACGCTGGCGATCCTCGCCCCCGAAGCGCGCAGGACGCTTTGCGCCGCGCTGGGGCGGGCACGGGCGTCCGGCGCCCACGTCGCCTTTGACACCAACCTGCGCCCGGCGCTCTGGGAAAGCGCCGAGGCAATGCGCTCGGGCCTGCTCATGGGGGCCGCGGTCTCGGACACCGTCCTGCCCAGCTTCGACGAGGAACAACTGGCCTTTCAGGACGCCACGCCGGACGACACCTTGCAACGCTACCGTGCCGCCGGCTCCAGCTGCGTGGTCATCAAGAACGGCGAGGCCCCCTGCCACGGCTGGTCAGAGGAAGACGGCACCGTCACCACCACCCCGCCCGAGGTGGCCAAAATCATCGACAGCACGGCGGCGGGCGACAGTTTCGGTGCCGGTTTCCTGGCCGCACGCGCAACGGGCGCCAGCCTCGGCACCGCCATGTCCCGCGCCGCCCACCTGGCGGCAGAGGTCATCCAGCACCCCGGCGCGCTGGCGCCACAGATCTTCGACCAAGGAGAGACCCCATGAACATTCTCATCATCGGCGGCGCCGGTCTCGTCGGCCAGAAACTCGCCCGCCTGCTGGCAAAACGTGGCACGCTGCGCGGCAAGCCCATCACGCGCCTGACCCTGGCCGATGTCGTCACCCCCGCCGAGATCGACGCGCCCTTCGAGGTCTCCTACCAGAAGGCCGACATCACCGATCCCGTCTCCGCCGCAGAGGCCATCGCGCCGGATACCGACGTGATCTACCTGCTGGCGGCGGTCGTCTCGGCCCATGCCGAAGAGGATTTCGACTTCGGCTACAAGGTCAACCTGCACGGCCATCTCAACGTGCTGGAACGCGCCCGTGCCCTGGGGACACAGCCGGTCGTGGTCTTCACCTCTTCGATCGCCGTCTATGGCGGCGAGGTGCCCCAGCCCTTCACGGATGACAGTTTCCTCAACCCGCAGATCAGCTACGGCACGCAAAAGGCCATCGGCGAGCTGCTGCTGAACGACTATTCCCGGCGCGGCTTCATCGACGGGCGCGGCTTTCGTCTGCCGACAATCTCTATCCGCCCGGGCAAGCCCAACCGCGCCGCCTCGGGCTTCATGTCCTCGATCTTCCGCGAGCCGCTGCAGGGCCAGACCGCCAACTGCCCGGTGGACCCGGATTTCCACCATTTCTACCTCAGCCCCCGCAAATGCGTCGAAAACCTTGTGAAGGGCGCCGAGATCGCGCGCGAAGACCTCGGCATGAACCATTGCATGACCATGCCGGGCCAGGTCTTGACCATCCGCCAGATGATCGACGCCATGACCGCCGTCGCCGGACCGGAACCTGCCAAGCTCATCACCTGGGAACCCCAGCCAGAGATCGCGGACATCCTGAAGGGCTGGCGCAACGAAATCCGCCCGCAAAAGGCCGCCCGCCTCGGCCTCGAACCCGACGCCAGCTTCGAGGAAAACATCCGCAATTTCCTCGAGGACGACCTGCCCGCCTGAGACGGGCCCCGGTTTCTTTGGGCTTCAAATACCTCTGGGGGTGAATGCGCGGCACGCGCAGAGGGGGCAGCGCCCCTTGTTCGGCCGTCATTTGCTTCCCCGCGCGTGCTGTTTCGCTGCGTGATCAGCATTTTACG
>NZ_JASHJL010000077.1 GCF_030733205.1 Mameliella sp. MMSF_3455 | reverse complement strand
AACTGTCCAAGGACCAGGCCGACTACATCGGCGTCGCGCCCGAAGGACCGTTCAAGCCGGAACACTACCGGTATTGATCTCGGCGTGGCGCGGGCGGGTCATCCCGCCTGCGCCGTGTCCGCCTCCACCAGCCAGCGGTCCAGAGCGTTCATCGGGCCGGTCCGCACTGATCCCCCCACGTCCCTCTGGTCCAACAGCATGACCATCGCACCCGCAGGGTGTCGCACTCGGCGCCGAAGCTGGGCTGATCCCAGGGGTTGCAGAAGGCGGCGCAACTGTCCGGCATGCGCTGCTCTCCTGCGGACGGACACGGGGACGGCGTCAGCCTTTCCTGTTCCGGGCCCAAACCGCCGCATGGCGCAAACTGACCTTGTGAACCGCCCCTCGTGCCCTGAACAGGGGGAAGAGAGCGACCGCATTTCCCTTGCCAATAACGCGCTTGTGCGGTCACCATGCGATTGCATGGCCGCTTTGGCCGCAAAACAACACGGACAGCGCCCGCGGAACGCGGCGCATGATACGAGGGAGTGAACATGGGACGTCGCGACGAACTGATCGCCAAATACGCCGAGGACCTGAAGAACAAGTGCGGCATGGACCCGGACATGGATCTGCTGACCAAGGTCACCATCGGCTGTGGCCCGGCCATCTATGACGCGGATGCCTCTACCGTTGCCTCGTCGCAGGACAGCGAGCTGGAAACCGTCAAGGACAAGTTCCTGGTCAAGAAGCTGGGCCTTGCGGACGGTCCCGAGCTGATGGACGCGATCAACAAGGTGATCGAGACCTACGGCAAGTCCGAGCGCAACAAGTACCGCGCCGTGGTCTATTACATGCTGACCAAGCATTTCGGCAAGGAAGCCGTCTACGGCTGAGCCGTGGCAACCGGATCCACCTGTCACGAGGCCCCTGCAGCGCGGGGGCCTTTTCATTTCCGGGGCAGCGGTTCCGCGCAATTGACTGAAATTGCGAATAGTTCCCGATTGCCGGAAGGCTACGAATTCCGTAGGGTCTACTGGACTGGCCAGAAAGGCCGGAACCGTAGATTTCATAACACATGTGGTGCGTAGGGAGCATGTGGGGTGGACGGAGGGTTCCGGGTTTTCCGGGACCCTCCGTTTTTTTGCTTGGGGCATCGACCTCAGAAAAGCGTCAGCACAAGGCCCATTATACCGCAAGCCAGTGTTGCATAGCCGCCGTCGATCAATGTCAGCGTCACAGGGCGCATGGAATTGGCGTTGTTCAACGCGATCCACGGCGAGATGAAGAACAAGCCGATCCCGAGGCCGGACACGAGTCCGGCGCCGGGCGTTTCGACACCGCTGGCGGCAAAGACATGGCGCATCATCCCGGCCACGACCACCTGCATGACGAAGGTCAGAATCATGACGCGCACACTCATGCCGCCTTGCGGATTTCCTTCCGCGTCCAGTGCCACGCCAGAGGCGGTTTTCCAGGGTCCGGCCAGGGCCATGTACCATAGGGCGCCGGCCGCAAAGGCCACGATTGCGGCGGCAAGACTGTTGACGACTTCAAGCATGGTGGGTTCTCCGGCGTGTCCTTTGCGCGCTAGAATTGAGGGGCGCGAAAAAAGATTGATGCTCAACCCCTTTTCAGCGCGAAATATGCTATAGTTTACAACATATGTTATCTTGAGTCCCCACAACTTTTACGAGCGTCAGTCATACCCGTAGACCTCAAATATTTCCCTGATCTCGACCTGGTGTGGATTCGTCATAACGGACATGTCACGCGTGGAGAATTGCGCGAATTGTTTGAACGACTGCACGGGGCGGACCCGTCTGCGGTTGCAGGGAAGAACTTTACCGACCTGGCCGACGTTGCCGCGGTCGAATTCGGGTTCAGAGAGCTTCACTGGCATTCACAGCGCCTGCAGGACAGGCTGCGATCCCGCAATCAGAGATTGCTCGACTCCATCCATGCGCCTGACGGGGTTTCCTTTGGACTTGCGCGCATCTATCAGCAGGTCGTCGACCCGGAGGGGCCGTTGCAGGTTCATGTCAACGACGAGCGCCGACAGGCCCTTGCGGCACTCGCCCTGCCACATATTCCCGAGGAATTGCTTTGATCCGGATCAGGCGGACAAGCCGGCCAGCCCGCAGATGACCTGCCATTCCTCCTCGGAAACCGGTTGGACCGACAGGCGCGAATTCTTTACCAGCACCATTTCCGCGAGCCGGGGATCCTCTTTGATCTGGTCCAGCGTGACCGGGGTCGCGGCGGACTCCAGCGCCTTGATGTCCACGCATTCCCAGCGATCGTCATCGGTGGTGCTGTCGGAATGCGCCTCGGCGATCACTTCGACCGTGCCGACAATCGCCTTTTCCTTTTGCGAATGGTAGAAAAACCCCCGGTCGCCCTTTTCCATCTCGCGCATGAAATTGCGCGCCTGGTAATTGCGGACGCCGTCCCATTCCTCGCCCGCGTCGCCCTTGGCCTGCTGGTCCTGCCAAGACCAGGTGGAGGGTTCGGATTTGAAGAGCCAGTAGCGCATCAGATCACCTTGTTCCACGCGGTCAGGGTGACGCTCTGGAACAGGCCGGCCTTGGCATAGGGATCGTTTGCGGCCCATTCCTCGGCCGCCGCCTTGTCGGCCACGTCGAGGATCACCAAGGAGCCGATCATGACGCCTTCGTCGTCCAGCAGCGGCCCGGCTTGCGAAACGACCCCGGTGGATTTCAGGTAGTCCAGGTGCGCGTCGCGCGTGTCCTTGCGGATCTGCAGGGCATCGGGTTTGTCGTGGGCGATCAGGGCAATCAGCATGTCATTCATCCTTGAGTGGTCGGGAAAGCAGGGTGTCCATGGCTTGGCGCACGGTCAACCGTCCCTGGGAAAGGTCGGCCACGGCGGAACAGACGGGCAGGGGCAGGTCCAGTTCGGTCGACAGGCGGGCGGCGGCGCGGGCGGTGGCCGCGCCTTCGACGGTCACGGAGGGGTCGAAGGCCTCACCCTGTCCCAGCGCCAGGCCAAAGCGGTAGTTGCGCGACCCGTCAGAGGTGCAGGTCAGTGTCAGGTCACCCAATCCGGAAAGGCCGGTCAGCGTTTCCGGACGCGCGCCCAGCCGCGCCGACAGGCGCATCATCTCGGCAAAGCCCCGGGTCATCAGGGCCGCACGGGCGCTGTCGCCAAGGCCCGCACCGATGCAGGCCCCACAGGCGATGGCTATCACGTTCTTGAGCGCGCCGCCCAGTTCGGCGCCGATCGTGTCGTTGCTGCGGTACAATCGCAGAACCGGGGTCGAGAGTTGTTCCTGCAGAGCCCGCCCCCGGGTCTCGTTGCCACATGCCAGCGTCAGCGCCGTCGGCAGGCCGCGCGCGATGTCCCCGGCAAAGCTGGGCCCGGTCAGGGCGGCGGGCACAGTGCCGGGTTGATGCCTTGCGATCAGCGCCGACGGCCCGACGCCCTCGGCCAGGTCGATCCCCTTGCAGCAGGCGACAAGGGCGCGCCCGTCCAGCGGTGTGGAAATCCGGTCCAGCAAGGTCGAGAGCTGTTGCATCGGCACCGACAGCAGCAGCGTGTCACAGGCGGCGGCCTCTTCCAGATCGCCGGTGACGGTGACGGCATCGGGCAGCGTGACACCCGGCAGGCGCGGGCTTTGCCGGGTGTCGTTCAGGGCGGTCACGTCGCGCGCCCAAAGCATCACCTCGCGCTTGCGTCCCAGCGCAACCGCCAGCGCCGTGCCAAAGGCGCCACCGCCGAGAACCGCGATGCTCATGCCTTGGCGCCTTTCTTGCCAGAGCCGACAAGGGGCGCGGCGGTCTTGTCCAGCGGCCATCGGGGCCGGGCCGACAGGCTCATGTCATGGGTGACGCCATGGGCCAGCAGCTCGCCGCCCGCATAAGCGATCATCGCGGCGTTGTCGGTACACAGCCGCAGCGGTGGTGCCGTGAACCGCACGCCGGTCTCGGCACAAAGCGCCTGCAACGACCCGCGCAGCGACTGGTTGGCAGCCACACCTCCGGCGACGGCCAGCGCCGGTTCCGTCGGGGCCTCGTTCAGGTAGAGCGCTATCGCCCGACGGGCCTTTTCCGTCAGCACGTCCCGCACCGCTGCCTGGAATCCGGCGCAAAGGTCGGACACGTCCTGCTCATGCAACCCGCCCTGATCGGCGATCAACTGGTCGCGCTGCCGCAGCAGCGCGGTTTTCAGTCCTGAAAAGCTCATGTCGCAGCCGGGCCGATCCAGCAGCGGGCGGGGAAAGCGGAACCGGCGTTCATCGCCGTCGCGTGCGCGCGCTTCGACCGAGGGGCCGCCGGGCTGCGACAGACCCAAAAGACGGGCGGTCTTGTCAAAAGCCTCTCCGGGGGCGTCATCGATGGTGCCGCCCAGCCGGGTGAAATCCTGCGCACCGCGCGCGATCAGGAACTGGCAGTGCCCGCCCGACACCAGCAGCATCAGGTAGGGAAAGGCCAGCCCGTCGGTCAGGCGGGGCGTCAGCGCATGGCCCGCAAGGTGATTTACCCCCACCAGCGGCACGCCCAGCCCGGTTGCCAGCCCCTTGGCCAGCATCACGCCCGAGAGGACCCCGCCGATCAGGCCGGGCCCGGCCGTGACCGCCACGGCGTCGACCTGTTGCAGCGTCACGCCCGCCTCGTCCAGGGCCTCTTCGACGCAGGTGTCCAGCCGTTCGGCATGGGCACGGGCGGCGATTTCCGGAACGACGCCGCCAAACTCCGCGTGCAACTCGTTCTGGCCCTTCACGACAGAGGCCAGCACCTCGCGCCCGCGCAGCAATGCGGCGGCGCTGTCGTCACAGCTGCTTTCCAGTCCAAGGATCAGGGGAGAGGTCATCCGGCGTTCCCGTTGCGCTTTACGGCGTCTGCAAGTACCACCCGGAAAGGCGCCCCACAATCCCGGAGGCCCATGTCCGAAGCTCTGCCCGTTCTCCTGTTGACCCGGCCACGGGCCGCGTCAGAGCGTTTTGCCGCGCGGCTGCGGCAGGACGGCCTGCAATTCCGGGCTGTCATCTCTCCGCTATTCACCGTCGAGGTCACAGGGCCGCTGCCCGACGTGACGCAGGCAAAGGGGCTGATCTTTACCTCTGCCAACGGCGTCATGGCCTGGCAGGCGCTGGGCGGGCGGACCGATCTGCCGGCGCTTGCGGTGGGTCCGGCGACAGCACGGGCCGCCCAAGCGGCGGGGATGCAGGCACAGGACGGCGGTGGTTCGGCAGAGGACCTGGTCCGTTTCATCATTGCGCAGCGGCCGCCGGGGCCCCTTGTGCACCTGCATGGGGCGCATGTGCGAGGAAACATCGCCAAAAGGTTGAGCACGGCAGGCATTCCCTGCCGGGGTGCCGCAATCTATGATCAACCGCCTTGCCCCTTGAATGCAGAGGCCCGTGCCGCACTTGATGGGCAGGTTCCGGTGGTTGCCCCCGTGTTCTCGCCCCGGACGGGCGAATTGCTGGCCAAGGAATGCGCAAAGGCGCCGCTTCTTGTCGCGGCGATGAGTCAAGCTGTGGTCAACGCGCTCATGCCGCTGCATAAAAGGAACCTGAAAGTGGCTGAGCGGCCCGAGTCGGAGGCAATGAGGGAGGTTGTCTCGGACCTTCTGAACCGGGCGCTGGCCGGAGACTATTGACCCGGTCCATCTGCCTGGACCGACGTGTATTCGAGGGGAAGCAATAAAGTGGCGAAGTCTAAGAAGGATACCCCGACCGACAAGGGTAGCGCCGATGACACTCTGCCCGAGGCGGACACCCTGACATCCGGCGCCGACGACGCGGCGGAGGACAGTCTTGCCGCCGACGCCGGCGAGGATCGCCTGGCCGGGACGGACCTGCCCGAAGACGCGGGAGACGACAGCCCGGCAGCGGAGGGTGACACGCTGTCCGCCGATGGATTGGAAACCGGCGACCCCGCTGACACCGACCCGGATGCCGAACCTGCCCCATCCGAAGAGACCGTCCCGCACGAGGGCGGCGACGTGGCTGCCGGCGCCTCGGACGATACACTTGCCGAAACTGTCGCGCCGTTCGAGGACACGCTGGAGGCCGCCGCGCCAGTTGCAGATCCGCAGGTGGTCCGCGAAACCGTGGTCGAGCGCAAGGGCGGCTTTTTCCCCATGCTGCTGGGCGGCGTTGTCGCCGCCGGGCTGGGCTACGCCGCGGGGGCCTATCCCGACCTGCCCTTCATCGGGTCGCAATCCGCCGAGGAAGACCCCTTTGTCACCCAGACACTTGCGGCGCTGCGCGACCAGGATGAGCGGATCGAGGCGCTGAGCAAGCGTGCCGATGCCACGGATGACGCCGTTGCGGGCGTCGACCTTGGCCCGCTGGGCACCAGCGTGACCACGCTGGAAACCGACCTGGGCGCGCTGAAGACCGAGCTGACAGAAACGCAGGACCAGTTGACCGGGCTGGGCACATTGATCACCGATCTGGATCGCCGCCTGACCACGTTGGAGAAACAGCCGCTCAAGGATGCCGTCTCGCCCGAGACGGTGGCCGCCTATGAGCGGGAACTCGAAGCGCTCAAGGCTCAGGTCACGGCACAACAGGCCGACCTGCTGGCCGCGCAGAAGGAACAGCAGGCGGCGATGGATGCCGCGCGCAAGGAGGTCGAGGCGATGGCCGCCCGTGCCCGTGCCTCGGAAGAAAGCGCCGAGGCCCGTGCGAGACTGGCCGCCAGCCGCGCCGCGCTGGCCGATCTGACGACCCGTGCCCGCGACGGCCAGCCCTATGCCGAACCGCTGGCGGTTCTGACGGGCAACGGCGTGGATGTGCCCGGGCCGCTGGTCGAAGGCGCCGAAGAGGGACTGCCCACGGCCTCTGCCCTGATCTCGTCCTTCCCCGATGCTGCCCGCGATGCGCTGGCGGCGGCGCGGGCAAGCGGATCCGACGGTTCCGAGGCGGGCAGTGTCGCCGGTTTCTTCCGCTCGCAACTGGGTGCGCGCTCGGTCACGCCGCGTGAAGGGGATGACCCCGACGCGGTGCTGTCGCGGGCCGAAGCCGCACTGCGCGGCGGCGATCTGGATACCACGCTTCGCGAAATCGATAGCCTGCCCGAGACGGCACGCGCTGAAATGTCAGACTGGGTGGCCCAGGCCACGCTGCGGCGCGATGCTCTCGCCGCCGCGGCCGATCTCTCCCAGCAACTGAACCAGGAATAAGGGTCGGCATCATGCTTTGGTCACTCATCAAGATCGTTGTCTTCGTCGCGCTGGTCGGCGCGCTGACCTATGGCGCGGGCTACTTGCTCGAAAGCCAGGGCGGGGTGCAGATCACCGTTGCCGGGATGGAATACACGCTGGGCCCGCTGCAATCGGTCATAGCCGCTGTCGTCCTCGTCTTTGTCGTCTGGTTGTTCTTCAAGCTGGCAGGCCTGATCATCGCCACGCTGAAATTCATCAACGGCGATGACACGGCGCTCAGCCGCTATTTCGACCGCAATCGCGAGCGCAAGGGATACGAGGCGCTGTCCGAGGGGTTGATGGCGCTGTCCTCTGGCGAGGGCCGTCTTGCCATTGCCAAGGCGAACAAGGCCGAGAAATACCTGCACAAGCCGGAATTGACCGATCTCATCACCGCGCAGGCGGCAGAGATGGTGGGTGACAACCGCAAGGCCGAAGAAGTCTACAAGCGCCTGCTGAAAAACGACACCACGCGCTTTGTCGGCATCCGCGGAATCATGAAGCAGAAACTTGCCTCGGGCGATACCGATACGGCGCTGCAACTGGCCGAGCGCGCCTTCGCGATCAAGCCCAAGCACGTCGAGATCCAAGATACGCTGTTGCAGTTGCAGGCCGAGAAACACGACTGGTCCGGCGCCCGCAAGACCCTGCAGGCCAAGCTGAAACATGGCGCCCTGCCGCGCGACGTCTACAAGCGGCGCGATGCGGTGCTGGCGCTCTCTTCGGCGACCGAGATCGACGACTCCGAGGAGAGCGGCAAGGCTGCGGATAGCGCGATCGAGGCCAACCGCGCCTCGCCCGACCTGGTGCCCGCCGCCGCGATGGCCGCCCGCGCCTACATTGCGCAGGGCCGCAAACGCAACGCTTTGAAGGTGCTCAAGAAGGCCTGGGAGGCCCATCCGCACCCCGACCTCGCCGCGGCCTTTGCTGAGATCGAGCCGGAAGAAACCCCGGACCAGCGTATCCAGCGTTTCGTGCAGCTGACCCGCATCCAGCCCGACCACCGCGAGACCCGGCTGCTCAAGGCCGAGCTGAACCTTGCGGCAGAACATTTCCCCGAGGCGCGCCGTGCGCTGGGCGACCTGCTGGACAAGGACCCGGATGCCCGTGTGCTGGCCATCATGGCCGCCATCGAGAAAGGCGAAGGCGCCAAGGACGCGGTGGTGCGCGGCTATCTTGCCAAGGCCCTTACCGCGCCGCGCGGTCCGCAGTGGGTCTGCGACAAGTGCAACACGATCCACGCGGAATGGACGCCGATCTGTTCCAACTGCTCGGCCTTCGACACGCTCAGCTGGACGACACCGCCGCAATCCGAGGTCGTGCTGCCGGCGGGCGCCGACATGCTGCCGCTGATCATCGGTGGCGCGCTGGAGGACAAGGGCGACGACGCCGCCCAGGCCGATGCCGACGTGATCGATCTCGGCCCCGAGGCGCCTGCCTCTGCCGCTCCGACCGACGCCAAGGCGCACGATGCGGAACTCGAGGATGCCGAGGTGATCACGTCCGAAGAGCCAAAGAAGGAAGGCGCAAAATAGCCCTTCCCCTCGCGCGGCCCGTTTGCTAATAGGCCGCGCACCAAGATCGATCAGCCCCGCTTTGCGCAGCTCTGATCGGTTCAGGGAAGATGGCCGGTGTAGCTCAGCTGGTAGAGCACGTCATTCGTAATGATGGGGTCGGGGGTTCGAGTCCCTTCACCGGCACCACCTTCCCATCCGAAGCAATCCGAAGACATCTCTAAACGCTATGTTTATAAGGGGATTGCGGTCCCCTTTGGTCCGAATTCGTGTTGCTTGGTACAGTAACATACGGCCCCAATGGGGGTACATCAGGGGGTATCGCGGCAAGTGCACGACCGAGGATACCCCCACCATGCCCCTGAACGATGCCCAGATTCGCGGCCTCAAACCCAAGGAAAAGCCCTACAAGGTCTCAGATTTTGAGGGCCTGTATCTAGACATCAGACCGGGTGGGTCAAAGCTCTGGCGCATGAAGTACCGCTTCGGAGGTAAAGAGAAGCTCCTGTCGCTCGGCGCTTACCCTGCTGTTAGCCTCTCAGCCGCTCGAAAAGGCAAGGACGCAGCGCGGGCGATGCTGGCGGAGGGCAAAGACCCAAACGCTGTCAAACAGGCGGAAAAGCGGGAGACGCAGAAGGTCAGTGAACATACCTTCGGCAAGCTTGCGGACCAGTTTATCGACAAGGCGCGCCGCGAAGGTCGTGCCCCTGCAACGATGGCCAAGACGGAGTGGCTTCTGGACATGGCGAAGGCTGCTTTCGGTTCCCGTCCGATTGCGGAAATCACAGCGCGGGACATTCTTGTTGTTCTTCGCAAAGTCGAAGCAAAGGGAAATTACGAAACGGCTAAGCGCTTGCGTTCCAAGATCGGTGGAGTTTTTCGCTATGCAGTGGCCAACGGCGCGGCGGAGAGTGACCCGACATATGCACTGCAAGATGCGCTGATCCGGCCTCAGGCGACCTCACGCGCGGCTATCACCGACCCCAAAGCCTTCGGTGGGCTTCTGAGGGCGATTGACGGGTTTCACGGCCAAGCGATAACCCGGATCGGACTTCAACTCCTTGCGTTGCTGGCCCAGCGACCAGGCGAAATCCGCCATGCGAAATGGCAGGATCTTGATACGGACAATGCTGTTTGGTCGATTCCAGCGGAGCAGATGAAGATGCGGCGCGCGCATGACGTTCCATTGCCGGGCCGAGCAATGGAACTGATCGAAGAACTACGAGAGATTACCGGAACGGGGGTTTATCTATTCCCAAGTCTTCGCTCTTACAAGCGTCCCATGAGTGAGAACACGTTGAACGCGGCGTTGCGTCGGATTGGTTACACTGGCGATGAAATGACTTCGCACGGTTTCCGCGCGACCTTCTCGACATTGGCCAATGAAAGCGGGCTCTGGCACCCGGACGCGATAGAAAGGCAGCTGGCCCATGTTGAAGGCAACTTGGTTCGGCGCGCTTATGCGCGAGGCCTGCACTGGGAAGAGCGGGTCCGCATGTCAGAGTGGTGGGCTGGATATCTGGAAGAACTCAGGGCAGGCTAGTAGGCGTTAGGAAAACTGATGAGGCTTATTTTTGGACAAATCGGTTCGCACGGAGATCATTGAGCGAGAGTACAAACGTCTCTTGGAGCATGTTGCGGGTTGGGAGCGACCGCAGTTGGTTGAGGCCATTGGTCCTAACGATCTGGACGCAGTGGAGTTATTTGAGGAGAGGCGTCTACTTGTTGAAGCAGACGTGCGGAAAGCCTTGGATGCCTTAACCGACGACTTTTTCGATACCTACATCAGGTTTCATTTAGCCCGTTGAAGCTTAACTTCCTGCCCGAGATTGCACCAATCTCGGAGAAGATTTCCAAGCTGGCGAAAACTAAACCATCCAAAATTGCGTGTGGCTTTGGCGCTGTTCCTCTGAGGGCGGATTTCTCTTACTGGCGCACGATGCCCAGACTTTCACTGCATGAAGCACTCATGTTGTCGGTCGGACTGGACCCAAAGTCCTATTCACATGACCATCTAAACGACATGCAAAAACGCAAGAAGAAGTATGAACCACTATGGTCTGCACTCCAGTTTTTGCTGGATCGGCGTGAGGTGTTCCGCCGTTTTTATCCGGTCGGTCCATCCGGCTACATGTCGATGTCGTTCCCGACCTTGAAGCGGGCGTTGGAGACTTATGGCGTGGAACTAGACCATGAATTCATGGAAGCCCTCGCGGTGAGGTGTCCTGATGCCAAGCACGCTCAGGAGACACCAAGCTCATCGAAGGGTCTTTCTAGTCAAGAGCGGCAGACGCTCCTCAAGCTGATTGCTGGGATGGCCTCGGAACAGTACCGGTTCGATCCGCATCAACAGCGTTCAGAGGCCATTAAGAACATTCAGGATGATCTGGAGCGGGTCGGTCTACCAATGGACGCGAAGACCGTCAGAAAATGGGTTCGACAAGCGGCTGAGCTGATATCCGACGACTATTGGAAACAATGACGAACTAAGGGATTCCTCCGGGAAAGCTGCTCGTTCCCCCACAGAAGAGCAAATCACTGCGAAGTTCCAATCGCACTTCATCGTATCCGATTGGACAAATCATGGCACATGACTTCCCCGCTACAGGCTTCGTCCGCCTCTCCCAAATCCTCGCGCCATATGGCCCGATCCCCGTGTCGAAATCGACGTGGTGGCAGGGGGTGAAGGACGGACGCTTCCCACAACCGCGCAAGCTGGGGCCACGCACGACGGTCTGGCGAGCCGAAGACATCCGGGCACTCTTCGTGTCAATCGGCACGCAATCTTAACCCCCTATAGGCGTCCAAAAATGACCCCCTTGGAGTGCTCCGGTAGCTGGCCC
>NZ_JASHJL010000076.1 GCF_030733205.1 Mameliella sp. MMSF_3455 | reverse complement strand
GATCTCCTTCTCGTCGAAGATCAGCAGACTGCAAATCGTAGCTTATGTCAGTGTCCGAATTTCGGGGGGTAGCTCACACAACCACAGCCACAGGAAAGCTCATGTTAAACGTCCTGGGCTCTGTAGCTCAGTTCGAACGGGAAATGATGCTGGAACGGCAGCGTGAGGGCATACAGAAGGCAAAGAAGGCTGGAAAGTATCGTGGTCGGGCTCCTACCGCCCAGCGCCGCAAGGCAGAGGCACAAGAGCTTCTCAGAGGCGGTATGAGCAAACGTGACATCGCAGCAACTCTGGGCATCTCAGAGCGTTCGGTTCACCGAATCACATAACTACACAGGGCCAATATAGGCGTCAGGGATCTCTATGGTCTCTGACGCAAGCTTGACGCCCGACATGTGTGGTAAACGAGTGTGGTAAAATTTTTTCGCCACGCAATTTCATTAAATATCAACTACTTAAAATAATATTGCGTTAGTGGCGGAGGCTGTGTCTTCCGCACAAGAGGCGTAAGCGACTGATTTTATGTAGCTAACAAACATGTCGCGAAAAACGTACCACAAAAAATACTACACCAAGCGCCAGAACCGCACCTTTTCAACCAAGCTTCAAAGCCGCCCTACTACCACAACGAGGGAGGGGGCGGACAAAAAGTCTGAGGCCTCGTGCGCAGGGACCGGCGGCGGGGGTCAACTTTTCCCACGGGCAAAATGAAGGCATTTTTACCGTGCTCTGGCAACCCGAATTTTAGCCAGGATAGACCGCCACGCCCAGCCCGAAGAGACACCTAATCGACCTCTAGTCCGAAGAGACGCCGAGAATACCCTGCGCACCAGTACGACAGACTTCGCGCACAAGATTCCTCAGAACCTTAACCTCCGCCGACCGCAGTCCGTGCCGATAATTCGGATGCGCGGGACCGCGTGGCGCGCCGCCACCAGCGCCATGCAAGCGGCAGACGTTCCAACCTTGCTTAGAAGGGCATTGGCAACGTCGCCCGGTGCGCTTTGCTGTTGCCGTGCATCGCGGCGCGGCCCGAAGGCGAAAGACAGGGTTCATGGGGTTAACGTCGTTTTCCGTCATCGCCCGCCCCCGCCATGCGTCACGTCACCCACAATCGCCTGACCGCCATCCTGCACGGTCACCCGCTCCACGCGGACAACCTGCTGCGCCTTGGCACGGTGCTTTTTGAGCGCGTCCATCTGCGCCAGGTAAGTGCGGCTGAGGCGCGTCATCGACCGCTCATAGCTTTCACGCACCTGATACCCGCCGCCGCCTGACACCTTCGCGGCGACCATTGTCATCGCCACATGGGTCGCCGTCATTTGCGCCACCAGCATCGCCTCGATTCCGTCGCGCGGTTCGATCTCTGCGAACATCGCGGACACCAGTTGCGCCTTGTCCTTGGCCGACGCGCCCAGCGCCTCCAGCGCGCTTCTGAACACGCCCTGCGCAGCTTCTGCGGTCTTCATGCCCAGAAGGGCCTCAACATCCTCTGGCGCGCCCACACGGGCCTGTAGCGTGCCGTCTTCGTCCATCTGCATCGAAGGGAAAGCGCGCACGGCGCCGCCCTGCCCTTCTGCCGTTTCCAGGTCCGTCATGTCTTGCCCTTCCTGCGCCTTTTCCTTGTGGGAGTGGTGAGTATTAGTGTTCCGTTCCAGAACCGTGCGCCCCTCCGGATTTGCCCCTGACGGGTTCTGATATGGAACCATCGCGCCCGCTTGGGTTCTGGAATGGAACCACGGCACCCCCAGACCGTTCCGCATCAGAACCGCGCTCGGATTTTTCGGATGACCAACTGCGCCAATCATGCGATGGCACATCGACGCCCTTGGCCTTCTGCACCGGCTTCGTCGTCAGCCGCCATTCATGCGCCTGCCGGTGATACCAGTTGCCCTTGCGCACCAGCACCACAAAGCCCTTGTCCTGTAGATCCCGAAAAGCCCGCTGCACGGTCGCCTTGCCCAGGCCCAGCGCCTCTGCCGCCTCTGCATAGGACAGCCGCAGCGCGCCGTTGTTGCCGCCATTGAACCGCGTGTGCAGTTCCATGAACACCTTGACCGCAGGCCCGGACAAGCTGCGCCAGGCATCGCTCTTGAGCATCGCGTATGGGAGGGGGGCATACTGCCCCTCCCCCTTTTTCCTGCTGCTGCGCCTAGCCATCGACGTCACCCGCGCCGTCATCGCCGGTATCGGGATCGTCCTTGCGCAGCGCCTCCAGCTCCTCTGCCAGACGTTGCGCCGATGGCGGCAGGTCCAGCTTTGTCACGTCGCAGGACTTGGACAGGTGATAATGCCCGATGCGCTCCGGACCGCGATACTCGGTCACGATGGGCCAGTCGTATTCGCTGCGTAGCGTGTTCACGATAGCGCTCAGACGCCAGCCACGGACCCCAAGAATGACGTCCATATGGTTCAGCGTTTCGCCTTGCACCAAGGCGCGGCAGGCGAAATAGATCTGCGTCGGGTTGCTGTGCCAGTGCTCACTCATCGCAAATCCTCCCGCCGTGCAGCATCAGCGGTTGCACAGAATTGCTGCGCCGGTCCCAATAGAAGCGGGTTTCGGATTTGGTTGCGCGAACCGGGCCATGTGTGTCATCAACTGGACTTGCGAAGGTGGCAGTAGATGTCACACGGAAGGCCCCGGCCCCGCGTGCGGTGCTGGGGTTTTCCATTAAACGGCCTCCCCATTAGGATCGACGCGCTGCGCCTCAAGATAGGCGTTCAGGTCGCTGCCGTGATAGGCGATGCGCCGCCCGATGCGGATGAAGGCCGGACCGCGATTGCGGTGCCGCCATTGCGCCAGCTTCTCGACGCTCCCGAAGAGGCGCATTTCCGGGTCTTCCGGGAAAAACACGCGGTCATCGTCAAGGATGCCTCTGTTGTTTGTTTGGTTATCTGCCATCGGCTGTCCCCTGTGTTGGACAATTGCTGATGGCACTGAATTATGGGCAGATTTTCGGAGTCGTCACCACCAAATTTCTAACCCTCAAGCGTTTTCTAGCCTTGGGAAATCGCTTAAGCGATTTTTCGAAAGATGGCATCGAACCGCGCTTTGAACGGTTGCTCTGACCGAATGGCATCCCCGTAGCTATCGATCACTTTTCTCGACCTAGGCATTTTGCGCTTTGCCGCAGCATTGGCATAGGCTTGGGCGAAAATGGCTTCTTCACTCATCCTAGGGAAGGTATCGCTCAACGCCTCGATCTCGGACATGAACACCTTCAAGTTTTCTTGACGATTTCGCCCCGATGCCTGGCCGCCCTTCTTTCCACGAATTTTGGCGACTTCGGCAGACTTGATACCCTCTAGCGCAGCACCTTCAAAACTGAATTTCCATCGGTAATGCTCCACCATCCTGCCAAATGCTAGGGCCTGCCGAAACATGTAGCCGCGCAATTGTGTGCAGATTTTCTTAGAAGTCTCACTGTTCCGCTGCCCGTCCTGAAAGTAATGCTCAAAGGTTGCAAGTTCGTCCAAGAGCTTAAATTCGAACCAACGCTTAGAGAAGACAGCCTCTAAGTTGGACAGCTCATGGCCGATGAACTGTTGCAACTGGCTGTAAGGATCTCGCGCCCGTTGCGGTACTTCTTCGTAGTCCGAAAAATCCAAGGGGTAACTGGCGTCGAATACCGCTAAGGCGTGAGCCACCTTTTTTTCGGAGTGAAAGGAAGGATTGGCTTCGTGAACCCGCAGCACGTGGATGGCTTCATTAAGAGCAGCAATACGCTCTACACAGGAGTCAAAGCTCTGGCGCATATAATCGTCGGAGAAGTGCTTCCGACATTGCTCGACCAAAAACTTCCAGAACTTCGTCCGATCAAATTCGAAGAAGCCCAACTCCCACCATTCAGGCGCGGAATTGATTTGGTTTTGTTCAAGATAATTGTTCAACTCCCACACACGCACTCTCGCATCGACTTCATCGGATAGGACATACTCCAACTCTTTCTGAGCTTCGGCAGGCAAATTCATATGGGTAGTGAACAGCCAGCGCTGCGTAGCTCCACCCAACGGCAGGCCAAAAGTAGCGCGTCCACCTTTCAGAAAGGGGTTAACTTCTACTGCTAAGATTTCATCCAAGCGCTTGGTTTCGTCCTCGGTAAATCTCTCCATTCGGAACCTCCCCGTCTTCTACACGACAACTAGGTATTCAGCCCAAGCCGCCATCAACTCCCGCCGCCGCTCCAACAAATCGGACCGCGCATAGGCCCGCTCCACCTCGGACCCAACCTGATGCGCCAGCGCCGCCTCCGCCACCTCGCGCGGCGCGCCTGCCTCCTCCGCCGCCCAATCGCGGAAGGTGCTGCGGAAACCATGCACGGTGAATTGACCGCGCCCCATGCGCCGCAACAGCATCAGCATCGACATATTGGACAGCGGCTTGTGCCGTTTCTGCCCTTCAAAGACATAGGTTGAGGCCATCGCCTTCATCGGCTCAAGGATTCGCTGCATTTCGTCCGTCAACGGGACGCGATGCTGCGCCCCGCCCTTCATGCGCGCCGCCGGGATCGTCCAGAGGCGCGCGTCCAGATCCACCTCATCCCATGTCATACCCAGCACCTCTGACGTGCGGCAGGCGGTCAGGATCGTGAATTGCAGCGCCTTTGCCGCCGTCGCCGTGCGCCCCTCCAGTTCGGCATAAAAGGCCGGAACGTCGCGCCACGGCATGGCGTCGTGATGCTCGACCTTGGCTTTGACCTTGGGCAGAACCCCCGCCTCCTTTACCGCCGTGACCGGGTTTTCCCCTTCGCGGAAGCCTTGGGACTTGGCGACATCCAGCACGGTCTTGAGACGCTGCGCCAGGCGGCGCGCGGTTTCGTGCTTGGCCGTCCAGATGGGCGACAGGCACATCAGCACCTCTGGCGTGTCGATGCTATCGACCGGCATCCGGCCAATCTTGGGAAAGGCATAGTCGCGCAGCGTGTTGAGCCATTGCTGCCCGTGCTTGGGGTTCTTCCATGTCGGCAGGCGGTCAATGTGAACCTGCCGCGCCAGTTCCTCGAACGTTGGCACCTCGCGCTTGGCATTGAAACGCGGGTTCAGCCCCGCCTTTGCCATGCGCCGATACTCCAGCGCCCGCTCGCGCGCCTGATTGAGCGTGACGACATCAGCCCCGCCCAGCCCGAAGTCCGTGCGCAGCGGCGCGCCCTTGCGGTTCTTCTGGCCCTTCACTGTGACCCGCACGACCCAGCGCCGCGCGCCTGACGGGTCAACCACCAGGTAAAGGCCCGCGCCGTCGCCATGCCGCCCCGGCCCCAGGTTCTCCACCAGTCGCTTTGTCAGCTTGCCGCCCAGCGCCGCCATCATACCACCATTCATACCACGCAAGGAAAGCATACAGGCGCAAACGAATGAAATCCAGAAGAACCCCAGGCAAAGAAAAAGCCCCGCGTTTGCGGGGCCTTGCGGCATTTCAGGCTATCAGATGAAAGCTAGGAAAATCTGTGGGTGGCGGAGGCTGTGGGATTCGAACCCACGGGACGCTCTCACGCCCAACGGTTTTCAAGACCGCCGCATTCGACCACTCTGCCAAACCTCCGTGTCGCGCATCGATAGTGCGCCCGTTCCGATTCTGAAAGCACCTCTCCGAAAATCCGCGCACAATCCCTTTGCAGGCTTTCCATGCAGGCTGTGACAAGGTATTGTTACAGTTGAATGGGGCCGTCAGAGCCCCTGAGAGGCAGTGCGCGACCGGGAAAACCCGGCGTGTGTCCGGGAAAACACCCGAGACGCAAATAGGGCAAGAGGCAAGACATGAGCGGCAAATCTTCCAATCTTTCCAGGACTCTGCGTTTCTCTGCCGCGGGGGCTGCGCTCCTGATGGCATCAGGTTGTGCCGATGGGCAGATGCCGGGTTTCCTGCAATCGAAAGACGCTGACGGCGATGTCGTCGCCCGTGCCAGCACCGCCGACACGCCCCGTGCCGCCCGCGACGTCGAAGCCCCGGAGGTCTTCCAGGCCAAGGAAGCCGGCCTCTGGGACGGACGTCCCTCGCTGGGCGGTGTCTGGGTTGCACACCCCGATGCCAAGGATCCCGAACGCGTCATCATCCGCAACCAGCAGAACGGCAAGTTCGTGATCGGCGCCCTGTTCCGCAAGGAACGCGAAACCCCCGGCCCCCGCCTGCAGGTCTCCTCGGATGCCGCCGCGGCACTGGGTGTCCTGGCCGGGCAGCCCACCAACCTCGACGTGGTCGCCCTGCGCCGCGAGGAGGCACAGGACCCCGATCCCGCCACCGGCGATCCGCTGGCCGCGGCGCCCGGCGCCGTGCCCGCCGCCCCCGACGTGAGCGAGGGTGCGCTCGACCCGGTGATCGGCGGGGCCGCAGCAGCGATCGACGGCGCCACCCTGGCCCCGGCCAATCCCGATCCCGCGGCCAGCCCCGCCGCCAAACCCGCCATCGTTGCCTCGGCCAAGCCTCCCGCCCCGGCGCCGAAATCGTCGAAACTGGCCAAGCCCTTTATCCAGATCGGCATCTTCAGCGTTCAACAGAACGCCAAGGACACGGCGACCGCGATGCGTCAGGCCGGCATGGTGCCGACGATCAAGACCTTCACCTCGAATGGCAAAACCTTCTGGCGTGTCGTCGTCGGCCCTGCGCTTTCGGCCGATGAACGTGGCACGCTGCTGGCCAAGATCAAGAAGACCGGCTTTACCGACGCCTATGCGGTGACGGACTGACCTCGCGGGCAGGGCAACGGTCTGCCCTGCCAGTCCCGAACGATCAGACAGCCCGAACCATCAGACAGACCGTGACCTGCCCAGTCCGACGCCTGCATTCAGACCTTTCGCTTGCGCGGTTCTGACCGCCGCCCTGCCCTGTTTCGGATGGACCGACACGGCCCGGGCCGCCGAGATAACGATCCTGGACGACCACCCCGAAGCCTGCAATGCGATGCTTTCGGGGCAGATCACCGAGGGTGACACCGATAGGTTGCGCCGGGTCATCCCGCCGGCCAAATCTGCCTTCGATCGTGCCCATATCGCCACGCGGCTCTGCCTTGACAGCCCCGGCGGGAGTTTTCCCGAGGGCCTCGACCTCGCCGCATTTATCCGTGAAACGGGCATCAGCACGCATGTTGCCGCCGATGACAGTTGCCTCTCCGCCTGCGCGCTCGCCTTCCTTGGCGGCACCCAGTTCTGGATCGAGGACGGGCTGACCCGGAGCCGCAGCAGGTCCATGCACGCGGCCGCCACCCTGGGCTTTCACGCGCCGCAACTGAACGTGCCCTCCGGACAGTTCTCGGAGACCGTCGTCGCACAGGCCTTCGACGTGGCCATCCGCGCCTCGGCCGAAATCTTCGGCGGTCTCGAAGACCTGCGCATCAGCCGCGACTTCGCCCTGTCCTTCTTTGATGTCTCCGGGCAGGAGTTCTACCAAATCGATACGCCGGACCGTGTCCGAGAGCTTGGCGTCACCATCACCGGCCTCGGCCCCCTGCCGGACCGTATCGACGAAGCCCGCATCCGGGATCTCTGCACAACGGCCTATCCAAGCATGGACCCGGCACGCTACGCGGACCCGATCGCGCCAACCAGTTTCGCCGGCAACTGGGTCATGACCCAGCCTGCAAGCCAACGCGGCGGCCTGGTCACTGCATATCTGTCGGCCACCACAGCAGAAGGCACTCTGATGATGGAAGCCTGCCGCGTGACCCGGGGTCTCGGCCGGCCCATTGTCCTCGAACACTTCCGCGACATACGGACCAACCGCGGCACATGGGACAGCCCGCAGCCCCCCACGCCGCTCCACCTGGCGCGCCAACTGGGCGAGCTTCCACGGACCGGCTACACCCGGGTCACGGCCGCGCTTTCGGCGCCGATCGGCACGCGGCTGGCCGACCTGCAATCGCGGCGCCCCGGTGTGACCGATGCCCGCGTGACACAAGCCACCTGCGCGCCCATCGCGCAAAGCTATCGCGTGGTCCGCGTCCAGAACTTCTCCAACATGCGCGCCGAACCGGGATTCGGCGCGGCCGTGATCATGGAAGTGGGCAAGGACCGCGAAGTCATCCCCGTCGACCGAAGTCTGAATGGTGCGGCGATCCTGTCCGACGCGTGCCGGGCCGCCTGCCGTCCGTCGGACCACGGCGTTCTGACGGCAGAGGCCATGCACGGGATCCAAGCCTGCCAGTCGTCCAGCGATCTCTGGTGGCAGGTCCGCACTGCCTCCGGCACCCAAGGCTGGATGTCGTCCAGGTTCCTTTCGCCCTGATGCGCCACGCCCGGCGATGACCCGCCCGCTTCGGCACGCTGCGACGTGACACGCCCGCCGCGATACGCGATAACGGGGCAAGAGCCTGAATCGAGCACAGGACAGGAGCCCCGAACGTGACCATCTTTGCCCGCAGCCTGCTGGCCGCCACCGCCGTCGTGGCGGCGCTTGCCACCCAGGCCCTCGCCTTCGACACCCGCGCCAAGGCGGCCTTCGTCATCGACCAGACCACCGGCACCGTTCTCCTGGCCAAGAACGCCGACGAAGCCCTGCCCCCGGCCTCCATGTCCAAGCTCATGACGCTCTACATCGCCTTCGAGGCGATCCGCGAAGGCCGCCTGCAGCTTGACGAACGGCTGCCCGTCTCGGCCCATGCCATGTCCTTCGGCGGCTCGACCATGTTCCTGGACACCACCGACCGGGTCCGGGTCGAGGACCTGCTGCGCGGCATCATCGTCCTCTCGGGCAACGATGCCTGCGTCGTCCTGGCCGAGGCGCTCAGCCCCGACGGCACCGAGGCCGGCTTTGCCCGCCTCATGACCCAGCGCGCGCAACAGCTTGGCATGACCTCCTCGACCTTCAAGAACGCTTCCGGCTGGCCCGCAGAAGGCCACGCCATGTCGATGCGCGACCTGACGTTGCTCGCCTCGCACATCATCCGCGATTTCCCCGAATTCTACCCGATGTTCGCCGAACGCAAGTTCGAGTTCGACGGCCGCGCCCCCTCGAACGTCAACAACCGCAACCCGCTCCTGGGCCTGGTGGCGGGTGCCGACGGGCTCAAGACCGGCCACACGCAAGAGGCCGGCTATGGTCTCGTCGGCAGCGCCAAAAACGGCGAACGCCGCGTCGTCTTTGCCATCACCGGGCTGGACAGCACCCGCGCGCGCGCCGAGGAATCCGAGGCCATTGTCAACTGGGCCTTCCGCCAGTTCGCCGAACAGACCGTCGTGACCAAGGGCGCCGCCATCGCCCAGGCCGAGGTCTGGATGGGCTCCGCCGAACAGGTCGCGCTTGTCTCCGACAAGGACGTGCGCCTGCTGGTGCCCACCATGACCCCCGGCGGCATAAAGGCCGAGGTCGTCTATACCGGTCCGATCCAGGCCCCCGTCACCAAGGGCCAGCAACTGGCCGAGCTGATCATCCAGCCCGAGGGCCTGCCGGAAACACGTGTCCCGCTCTTTGCCGCCGACAAGGTGGATGCGGGCGGCTTTCTCGACCGCATGATGACCGTCAGCGGGCTGCTCATCAAACGCTTTGCCGAAGACGCCGAGGAGGCGATGTGACCACCCCGCACCGGCCCTGGCCCGGTCTCTTCATCAGCTTCGAGGGCATCGACGGCTCTGGCAAGTCCACGCAGGCGCGCCAGCTGCATGAGAGCCTGCGCGCCGCGGGACACGACCCGCTCCTGACCCGCGAACCCGGCGGCAGCCCGGGGGCCGAGGAGATCCGCGCCCTGGTCCTGCAGGGCGACCCGGACCGCTGGTCGGCGGAAACGGAGTTGCTGCTCTTCACCGCCGCCCGACGCGACCACATGGAACGGGTGATCCTGCCCGCGCTGCAGGCCGGGCGCACCGTGATCTGCGACCGCTTCGCCGACAGCAGCCGCATGTACCAGGGCCGCGGCGGGTTGCGCCCCAAGGTCGATGCCCTGCACGCACTGATGATCGGCATCGAGCCGGACCTGACGCTCCTGATCGACATGCCGGCCGAGGCCGGGCTGGCCCGGGCGAAATCCCGCGCCACCGAGGAAGAACGTTTCGAGGATTTCGGCCTCGACCTGCAACAACGGATGCGCGACGGTTTCCTGGCGCTGGCCGACGAGGCGCCCGCGCGCTTCCGCGTGATCGACGGCAACCGCGACATGGATGAGGTCGCCCGCGACGTCCGCGACAAAGTCCTCCGGGAACTGGCCGCCACACCATGAGCGACACCGAAGACCTGCCCGAACCCGACCGTCTCGAAGGCGCGCCGCACCCGCGTGAAACCCCGCGCGTGATCGGTCAGGCCGAGGCAGAACAGGCCTTCCTGACCGCGCATAACTCCGGGCGCCTGCATCATGGCTGGCTGTTGACCGGCCCGCGCGGGCTGGGCAAGGCGACGCTGGCCTGGGAAATCGCGCGCTTCCTTCTGGCCACCCCGCCCGCCGGAGAAGAGGACGGGTTGTTCGGGGCGCCGCCGCCGCCCTTGTCGCTGGACATCGACCCCGAGCACCCGGTCGCCCACCGGATGCGCGCGCTCTCGGAACCGGGGCTGTTCCTGCTGCGCCGGGGCGGCGCGGGATCGGCGGACAGCGAACGCGAAAAGGCCCTGCGCGAAGGCCGGTTTTCCGATTACATCCGCGTCGATGAAATCCGCAAGCTGCACGCCTTCTTCGGCCTCTCCGCCGCCGATGGCGGGCGCCGCGTCGTCATCGTCGACAGCGCGGATGAACTCAACACCCAGGCCGCCAACGCGCTTCTGAAGATGCTCGAGGAGCCACCCGCGCGCACCACGCTGCTCCTGCTCAGCCATCAGCCCGCGCGACTGTTGCCGACGATCCGCTCACGCTGCCGCACCCTGCGCCTTTCGCCGCTCAACCCCGAGGACATGGCCGCGGCGCTGGCGCAGGCCGGGGCCGAGGTCCCGCCGGATCAGGTCGAGCCACTGACCATGCTGGCCGAGGGCTCGGTCGGCGCCGCCATGCGGCTCCTGAACAACGACGGGCTGGCGCTCTACCGCGAGATCCTGGGCCTGCTGGGCAGCCTGCCCGCGCTCGACCGCGCCCGCCTGCTGTCGCTTTCGGAATCCTGCGCCGGCAAGGGCAAGGATGAACGGCTCGACCTGCTGCTGACACTGGCAGGGCAACTGGCCGCCCGCCTCGCCCGCACCGGTGTCACCGGCCATCCGCCACCACAGGTTCTGCCCGGCGAAGGCGAGGTGCTCAGCCGCCTGGCAAGCGACCCGGCGGCAGGCCGCCGCTGGGCCGATATCGCGCAAGAGGCCGGCGACCGCGCCCGCCACGCCAGCGCCGTCAACATCGACCCGGCAGCGCTGGTCACGGACCTCTTCCTGCAACTCCAGAAAGCCGCCTGACCGGGTCCGGAAACCGGGAGAATTCGAAATCGCTTTGGCCGGTTTGCGTCAGCCATCCTGACATGCAGGCAATTTTCGCAGCAGCGCGGCACACGCCTCGGCAGTTCGCGTACCACGGCCCGATCTCGGGCGCGATTATGCTGCACAGCAGCATGAACCGACCTGCGCCTCCGACCACGGGCCAAGTCCCGCCGCCTCGCCCCTGCACGGCTCGCGTCCGGACAGGCTAGCCCCCCGGCGACCGGGCCATCCTGCCCGGAAAGACCGCCGCCGGGCCGTTTTGTACAAAATGCTGATTTCCGCGTACGTTTTGTACGTTTTGTACAAGCCGCACCCCGCCCCGACCCGCCCG
>NZ_JASHJL010000075.1 GCF_030733205.1 Mameliella sp. MMSF_3455 | reverse complement strand
TAGGGCGGGTCCGCACGGCTGCCTGATCCACCGCCTTGGCGGCGAGAACGGCACCCTTGGCCCCGCCCACCGAGGGCGCGGGGCCAAGCCCCTGATGGGGCCGCATGACTCAGTGCATGCTTTCCTCGGTTTTGCCGAGCTTGCCCTCGGCAATCCAGCGCGCCGCGAGGACAAAGGCGCCCATCGCGAAATCCTTGCCGTGCTCGTCCATCATTTCCTCGGCCATCTTGGCGATCTCCGAGAAATAACGGTCCTTGCTCTGCTCTTCCTTGGACAGTTCGAGTTTCATGGTTTCCTCCCGTTTTCTTTTGCGTGTCAGTTACTTGAACATGACCTTGGGAAAGGTCAGGATGGCTGCGCGACCATCGGCGAAGCCCAACGCCAGATGCTGGCCATCGGGCGACCAATCCATTGCCGTGACCGGGGCGCCCTTGCCCTCGACCAGCATCAACTCGTCCGGCTGGCCAAGCGGGCAAAGCGTCACCAACCCGTTGGCATAGCCCACCGCACAGCTGTCGCGCGCCGGATTGGGCGCCACGCGGTCCACCAGGGTCAGACCCGGCTTGCCGGTGTGGATGGGGTCGCCCTCGTACTTGCCGAACGGCAAGTCCGGACAGCGCCAACCGACCACCCGAAAGGCGCCGGAGGCCACCAGCACGTTGGCCTTGTCGCTGAAGGCGGCAGAGCCGACAGGCGCCGGGAACCCCTCGATCACGTCCGCCTCGCCGCGCAGGACATTGACGACCACAAGGGATGTCTCGCGGCATCCGGCGACGATCCACTTGCGGTCCGGCGACCAGGCAAGGCAGTCCAGCGTACCCTTGGCGGCGATCTCGGTGCGGGTCTCCAGCGTCTCGGTCTTGAGCACAATGATCCGCTCGCCGCAGCGCGCGGCGATCAGCTCTCCGTCCAGGGAAACGGCCAGCTGCGTGACGGGTTCGCCCAGGTCGCATTCTGCCAGGGGCGTCATGTCCTCGGCCCTTAGCAGCGCCAATGCCCCGCCTCGGGCAACGCAGACCGCCTCTTGCCCCGGCGCGGCGCACACCGCCGTTATCGGCTCGGCGCTGGTCTGGGCCAGCTTGACCACCTGTCCCCGCGCCGTCACCCGTGTCAGGGCGCCGGACTGGTCGACGACCGCAAACCCCTGCTCACCCAACGCGCAGAATCCCGGTGCCTCTGACAGTGACACATCGGCTGCCACGTGCGGCGCCACCGGGTTCTCACGCGGGCGGATGGTCGTCCGCCCGGTGTCGAATTCCATTCGGATACGCTTTTCGGGATGCTCGGCATCCGCCATCGGCAAGAGCGCCAGCCCGCCCCCCTCCATCCGGCAGGCCACGGCAGAGCCGCTGGCGTTGAACCCGACCTGCCGCACCGGGGCGGACAGCGTCCATTCCCGTCCGATCAGGTCGAACAGGCTGAGCGCCTGGGGTGGTTTCGTCTCGATCATGTCTCTCCTCCTTCGACCTTGGCCTCGAGTTCCTCGTCCAGCTCGGCCAGACGTTGCTCGAGCGCGTCGATCTTTTCTTCACAGGTTTCCAGCGCGCCCTCGGTGCGCCCCATCTCGCGGGCAACACCCCGGTCCTCGTCGTCCTCGGCCATGTCCAGAACCTGCATTCCGCTCTGTTTCTGGGTCAGCCGAAGATGCTCTGCGGTGATCTCGGAGATCCCCTGGATCGTCTCCAGACGCTCCATCAGGATGTCCTGTACGCTTCGCCGTTGATCGCTCATGCCTGCCCCCTATAGTGCCCGCCCAGCCGGAACAGAGAGGTCCCGTCAGAATGATCAGCCCCTTCGACACCCGTTTCTTCGCCACCCTGGCAGAGGTCGCGGCCCAGACGCTGGACCCGCAGGACAGCTACATCGCCACCGCCCGCAAGGCCGCCCGGACAGGCGCCCCGGAGGACCTGCGCGCGGCACGACGGGGGCTGGACGACCTGCCCGCCGAGCAGCGCGACCGGCTGATGGCGGAAACCCACAGGCGTCTGGCCACGGACCTGTCGGCGATCTGGGACCAGATGCCCGGCGCCCCTTCGGGCGGGCGCATGAATTGACCTGAGACACGCCCCTCGGCGGGACCGCGCCGGACAGATCCGGCCGGTTCCGGTGACGGAAGATTGCGGCGTGGCGATCAGGTTCGGGCGGTGTCGGGCTTGGTGTGTCATGGTCGCGCCATGCTACCTTTCGCGACTTGCGGCGCAAGAAAAACATGTGAAAATTCAAGTTATTAGGACACAAGTGGACGAGTGGACGAAAAGTTGTAAAGCTTCGTTACACTGTCCGGAAGGCTTCGTAAAAATCTGTTTCGATGCTGTCCGCGATGGCCCTCCGGGAAGCGCGAATCTGCCGCGGTGCGGCGAATCGTTGCACCTGAGATGGCCGGATTTGCGCCCCTTTCTCTCAACCGTTCCGGACCATGTCCCGGGCTTTGGGCAAATCCACGCCACTGCCCCGGCGGGCAGGACCGACAAGGGCTGTCCCTCCCCGGTCTCTCTGGTCGGTCCGGCAAATAATCGCCTCCCGCACAATATGGGGCTGCCCTTTAGGATGAACCACTTGCAAGGGATCGGCGCCGGCCGCCCCTGCTGAGATAGAGACGATACCGACCAACCGGGGACTTGACGCAACGACGGCATTTCGGTGTCAATTGGTCCCCACGACCCCGGCGTCACCCCGGGGCATCCGGGCGGCGCTATGCAAAATGTTTATGACATGGTAATCTTTTGTGCGGGGAGACGTGGAAATGGACATCTATACAACGGGCGCCGAACGACGCCCCGATCAGCATGACGCCAGAGGAGCCATGTTCGACGATGCCATCGCCAGCCCGGTTCGAGTCCGGCCAAAATGGGTGCCGCTTGCCTGACCGCCAAACCTTCACCGCCGGCGCAGACCCGCGCCCGGCCCTGACAGAGTGACCGATGGGGCGACCTAGATATTTCAAGGCCACACATGGTGGCACCGATGACGCCGGACTGTTCCCCGAGTACTCGGAGGGCGAAACCCGTCGAGCCTGGGAAAACTATGTCACCGGCCAGTCCGAGACCGGCGAGGTGCGCAGCGAGATCGTCCAGTCCTGGCAACGCAGCATGAACCAGGGCGTCGATGCGACGCGGTTGCAGTCACGCAAGATCGAACACGACGAGGAATTGCGCAAGCTGCGCCGTCGCAATGCCAGCCTGCGACAGGCCGCCCGCGCGGCCTTTGCCCGCCTGGAGCCACATCTTGCAGGTGCGCAGGTGATCCTGATCCTGACCGACAACAACGGCGTGATCATCGACGCCATCGGCGATCACGACGTGCTGGACGCCGGGCAGAACATCCACCTGGAAATCGGCGGTGTCTGGAACGAGGACGTGATCGGCACCAACGGCATCGGCACCGCGCTGAAGACCGGCAAGCCGACCTATGTCCACGCGGCCGAACATTTCTGCCAGGGCGTACAGGCCTGGACCTGCGCCGGGGTTCCGATCTTCGATCCGTTCGACCGTTCGGTGATCGGCGTGGTGGACCTGTCCGGACCGCCCGACATCTTTCGCCGCCACAACATCGCGCTGGTGGTCGCCGCCGCGCGCGAGATCGAGATCGCCCTGGCCGAACAGCAGCGCGAGGAACGCACGCGCCTGCTGGAAACCTTCCTGAACTCCGACGCCAGCCGCCCGGATACCAGCGTCCTGTTGCTGGACAAGGTGGGCCGCATCATGTTCCGCCGCGGTCTGGACGACCGGCTTCACCTGCCGCGCCCCGATTTCGCGGTCGGCCACCAGTTGCTGCCGCTCAGTGCCAACATGACCGAGGGCGACATCCGCGCCGCCCTGCCCCACGACATTGAAACCGACGGCATCACCCGACTGGAATACGACGGCAGCCTGCGCGGTGCGGCCCTGTCGCTGAAACGCTCTACCGCCATCCGGCCGCAGGATACGGTCGCCGTGCGCATCAAGCCCCGTGCCAATGTCGACGAGGACGAGATCGTGATCGTAGGCAACGCGCCCAAGATGCTGGAAGCGATCGAACTGGCCGAACGTGCCGCCTCTGCCGGGGTGACGGTCCTGATCCAGGGCGAAACCGGTGTCGGCAAGGAGCTTTTTGCGCGCCTCGTGCACAACCGGATCGACCGCAGGAATGCCCCCTATGTCACCGTCAACTGCGCCGCGATCTCCAAGGAGCTGATCGGGGCCGAGCTTTTCGGCCATGTCGAGGGCGCCTTTACCGGGGCACTGCGCGGCGGCAAGCCGGGCAAGTTCGAACAGGCCGACGGCGGGGTGCTTTGCCTTGACGAGATCGGCGACATGCCGGTCGAACTGCAACCCTACCTGCTGCGGGCCCTGGAGCAGCGCGCCGTCTACCGGATCGGCGACGACCAGCGCCGCCCGGTCAACGTGCAGCTTGTGGCGATGACCAACCGCAACCTGCGCAGCGACGTGGAACAGGGCCGGTTCCGCCGCGACCTGTTCTACCGGATCGGCATCGTCGCGATTGACGTGCCCCCCCTGCGCCAGCGCAGCGGCGACGTTCCCCTGCTGATCGACCATTTCAA
Organism: Mameliella sp. MMSF_3455; assembly: GCF_030733205.1. GTDB lineage: Bacteria > Pseudomonadota > Alphaproteobacteria > Rhodobacterales > Rhodobacteraceae > Antarctobacter. The sequence goes on along the minus strand of NZ_JASHJL010000075.1, from coordinate 8,397 downwards.
CGACGTCTTTTCCGAAAGGTTCTCGCGCCCGCGCCTGGCCTTGGCCCCGGCTGTGCTGGACCGGCTGAAGGAGTACCGTTGGCCCGGCAACGTGCGTGAACTGCGCAATCTCGTGGAACGGCTCTATCTGCTGAAATCCGGCCCAGAGGTCGGGCTGAACGATCTGCCACCCGAAATCGTCGAACCGGCGGACGGCCTTGGGTTCAGTCACTACGTTGACGTCGAAGAGGCGCCCATCAACCTCGAGAACATGGAGGCGATGACCATCCGGCGCGCCATCCAGGCGGAAAAGGGCAACCTGACCCGCGTGGCCGAGCAACTGGGCATCTCGCGTCCCACGCTTTACCGCAAGATCAAGCAATATGGCATTCCGCGCGACTGACCGGGCAAACGGCCGCCAGGGGTGACAGACCGTGACGGTGCATGACTTCCCGGGGCGCCTCGTGGCAGAGGATTTCTGCCTGAGACCGATGTCCGAGGGCGACCTGCCAGAGGTCACCCGACAGCTGTCGGATGAACGCGTCGCCCCTTGGCTCGCCGCGGTCGCCCAGCCCTTCGGACTGACCGAGGCACAGGCGCTGCTGGAACACGGCCAGCACCCGGGCGAACACATCCGCATCATCGAGGTCGAGGGCAGCGCAGCGGGCTGTATCTGCCTGGGCGCAGGTCTGTGGTACTGGCTGGACCCGGCCTTTCAGGGCCGCGGACTGATTGGCGCGGCCTTGCGTCTTGCCCTATCACAGTGGTTCTCCCGCCCGGCGCCTCCGCTGCTGGCGACCTGTCGGACGGACAACACGGCCTCTCTGGCGCTGCTGGCGCGGCTGGGCTTTGCGCGCTGCCCCGGATCGCGGCGCATGTTCTTTCAGGCCAACGGCAGGTCCCATCCCTGCCACGACTTCCTGATGGCTCCGGAACAGTGGCACCTGCTCAACCCGCCCCTGTACGCACTGGGCGGTCTGCGCCTGCGCCCGGCCCGCCAGAAGGATATCCCCGCCCTTGCGCTGATGCTGCCCCGCGCCACGCCACCCTGGCCAGCGGCGGAGGCCCTGCCAAGCTTTGTCGAAAGGCACCGCTTTCGCGGCGCTGCAACCGGGCTGTTCGTGATCGAAGACAAGCTGGATCGCAGCATCGGCATGGCCCTGGTGGCGGTAGGTGCTGCGCCCGCGTTGGCCTTTCTATCCTGCGACGAAGCGAAGGCCCACGGCGAAACCATCGCGCGGGCGCTTGCCGAAGGGTTGCCGAGCCCCGCCCGCTAGCGGTTCCACGGGGCCTCGGTTTCGGGGGCGATGTCCCATGCCTTGATCGCCTCGCGCAGGGTCTCTGGAGGCAGGTCGCCTTCCCGCACCAGCGCCTCGATCGCCGCGAGCGCGATGTTCTGCCGGTCGACCTCGAAGAACCGGCGCAGCGCCTGGCGATTGGCCGAGCGACCGAACCCGTCCGTTCCCAACATGGTCATCGGCGCGCGCAGATAGGGCGCGATCTGTCCCGGAAAGGCCCGGACGTAATCGCTTGCCGCGACCACGGGCACCGTGCCGCCCAGCAGGGCTTCGACGTGACTGGTCTCGCGCTCATCCGGCGCCCGGAAGCGGTTGCGCCGCTCGACCTCCATCGCGTCGCGGGCAAGTTCGGTATAGGAGGTGGCCGAGTACACATCAGCCATGACGCCAAAGCCCTGCAACAACTCCGCCGCGGCGAGAACCTCCATCAGGATCGTCCCCGATCCCAGCAGACGCACGCGGGGTCCGGTTTCCCCGACACTGCGCAGCTTGTAGAGCCCCTTCAGGATCCCGCTCTCGGCGCCGTCGGACATCGACGGCTGGTCGTAGATCTCGTTCATCACCGTGATGTAGAAAAACTCGTCGCGCTGCTCGTCCAGCATCCGCGCCATGCCGTGGTCCATGATGACCGCCAGTTCATAGGCGAAACATGGATCCCAGGCGCGGCAATTCGGGATCGCCGCCGCCGCCATGTGGCTGGAGCCGTCCTGGTGCTGCAGCCCCTCGCCCGAAAGCGTCGTGCGCCCCGCAGTCGCCCCCAGCAGGAAGCCGCGCGTTCGCTGATCGGCCGCCGCCCAGATCAGGTCGCCCACGCGCTGAAAGCCGAACATGGAATAGTAGATGTAGACCGGCAAGAGCTCGGTATCGTGGACAGAATAGGCCGTCCCGGCGGCGCTCCAGGAACTGATCGCGCCCGCCTCGGTGATGCCCTCTTCCAGCAACTGCCCGTTCGCCGCCTCCTTGTAGAACATCATCGCGCCCTTGTCCTCGGGATCGTACAACTGGCCGTCGGGGGCATAGATGCCGATCTGGCGGAACAGGTTGTCCATGCCAAAGGTGCGCGCCTCATCGGCCACGATCGGCACGATGCGTGGGCCGAACGCCTTGTCCTTGAGCAGGTAGCCCAGCATCCGCACCGCGGCCACGGTGGTGGACATCGGCTTGCCATCGGCCTGCAGGGCAAAGCGCGCCCAGGTCTCCGGCGAGGGACGGGCGGGCGCCGGGGTCGTCGGCTGCGCCACCCGGCGTGGCAAGGCCCCGCCCAGCGCCGCGCGACGCGCGGTCAGGTAGCGGATCTCGTCGCTGTCTTGCGGCGGGCGGTAGAACTCCAGCGCCTCGACTGCTGCATCCGTCAGGGGCAGGTCGAAACGGTCGCGGAAGGCCAGCAGCGCGTCCATGTCCAGCTTCTTGGCCTGATGCGCGGTCATGCGGGACTCGCCAGCCCCGCCCATCCCGTAGCCTTTCTTCGTCTTGGCCAGGATCACTGTGGGCTGCCCCTTGTGCGCCTTTGCCGCCGCAAAGGCCGCATAGAGTTTCTTGAGGTCATGCCCGCCGCGTTTCAGCGCGTGGATCTCGTCATCCGTCAGATGCCGCACCAGCGCAGCGCTGTCGGGATCGGCGTCGAAGAACCGGGCCCGGTTGTAATCCCCGGCCTTGGAGCCGAGGTCCTGGTAAGCGCCATCCACCGTTTCCGCAAAGCGCCGCAGCAGGACATGATCCGTGTCACGGGCAAAAAGGTTGTCCCATTCCGACCCCCAAAGCACCTTGATCACGTTCCATCCAGCACCGACAAATAGCGACTCCAGCTCCTGTATGATCTGCCCGTTGCCGCGCACCGGGCCGTCTAGACGCTGCAGGTTGCAGTTGACGATGAAGGTCAGGTTGTCCAGCCGTTCCCGCGCGGCCAGGGTCAGCCCGGCGATGGATTCCGGCTCGTCCATCTCACCATCCCCGAAGACGCCCCAGACATTGCGCTCCTCGGTCCGGGCCAGGCCACGGGCTTGCAGGTAGCGCATGAACCTTGCCTGGTAGACGGCGCTGAGCGGGCCGATCCCCATCGACCCCGTCGGCACCTGCCAGAAATCCGGCATCAGCCAGGGATGCGGGTAGGAACACAGGCCCTTGCCCGGCACCTCTTGCCGGTAGTTGGCAATGTCCTGCTCGGACAGACGTCCCTCCAGAAAGGCACGGGCGTAAACCCCCGGCGCCGAATGCGGCTGGAAGTAGACGAGGTCGCCGCCGAAATCGCCGTCCCGCGCCCGGAAGAAATGATTGAAACCGACCTCGAAGATCTCGGCCGCCGAGGCGTAGGACGCAATGTGCCCGCCCAGTTCGCCATAGGTCCGGTTCGCCCGCACCACCATAGCCAGAGCGTTCCAGCGGATGATCGAGGTGATGCGTTCCTCCAGCGCAAGGTCGCCGGGATAGGCGGGCTGACGGGCCAGCGGGATCGTGTTGCGATAGGCCGAATAGGGCACGCCACGGGTCGTGACCCCCAGCCGCCGCGCCCGGTCGAGCACCGCGTTCATCACGAAATGCGCCCGTTCCGGGCCATCATGGTGGGTGAGGCTTTCCAGTGCCTCGATCCATTCGGCGGTTTCTGCGGGGTCCGGATCCCGGGGGATACGGTCAAAACGGGTCTGGTGCCGGGTCATCTGTCACTCCTGCCTTTGACCCAGCCTAGTCAGCGGATCGGGGCGAAAGGTGCCAAACCCGCCACCACTCTGGTTGACGTTTGGCGGAATCCACCAATACTTGGACAAAAACGCGAGAAAGCCGCCATGAGCGCCCATGTCCTCGATTCCATCGACCGCGCCATCCTGCGCGAGGTCCAGCGAGATGCCCGCCTGACCATGCAAGAGCTGAGCGGGCGGGTGAACCTGTCGCCGTCCCCTTGCGCGCGGCGCGTCCGCATCCTTGAAGAGCGTGGATACATCAGCGGCTATCACGCGCATCTGGACGAGGCGAAACTGGGCTATCCCTTCAGCGTCTTCGTCTCGGTCAAGCTGGATCACCAGATCGACGATCGGCTCCAGGCCTTCGAACAGGCGGTCAACGCCTACCCCGAGGTGATCGACTGCTGGCTGATGACGGGCACGCGGGATTACCTGCTGCGTGTCGCCGTGGCCGATCTGGTCGAGTTCGAGGGCTTCCTGACCCGCCGGTTGACCAAGGTGCCCGGCGTGGCCTCGATCGAATCCTCGATCCCCATCCGGCGCGTCAAGAAGGGGGTATCACGGTTGGACTGACCCGCCCTGTCAGTCCCCGTCCAACGGATGGAAACAGGCCGCCTGCACATGGTCGCCTTCCAGCCGGGGCACCTCGTTGCGGCAGCGGTCGCTGGCGCGCGGACAGCGCGCGGCAAAGGCACAGCCGGGCGGCGGGTTCAACGGGTCGGGCAGCTCGGTTTCCTTGGACTCCGGCGCCGTCAGCGGCCGCCCCACCACCGGCGCACTGTCGGCCAGCAACTTGGTATAGGGATGACGCGGGGCGCGGAAAATCTCCTCGGCCGGCCCCAATTCCACGACCGAACCGAAATAGAGCACCGCGATCCGGTCGCTGACCGCCTCGACCACCGCAAGATCGTGGCTGATGAAGAGGTAGGTCAGGCTGAATTCCTTTTTCAGGTCCGCCAGCAGGTTCAGCACCTGCGCCTGCACCGAAACGTCCAGCGCCGAGACCGGCTCATCAAGGATTAGGATACGCGCGTTTGCCGCCAGCGCCCGCGCAATCCCGATGCGCTGCGCCTGCCCTCCCGAGAATTCATGCGGGTAGCGGTCCAGGAACTCCTCGCGCAGGTTCACGCTGGCAAAGATCTCGGCAATTCGCCTGTCGCGCTGCGAGCGGTCCATGCCATAGAGGCGTTTCAGCGGCGCCTCCATGATCTGGCGGATCGTCTTGCGCGGGTTGAGCGAGGATATCGGATCCTGAAAGACGTACTGGATGCGCTTGCCAAAGACCGCCGGGTCGGCGTTGTCCAGCGCCGCGCCGTCGATCTCGATGGTGCCGGTCGTGGGTTCCAGCAGGCCGACCAACATGCGCGCCAGCGTGGACTTGCCGCAGCCGGACTCTCCAACGATGCCCAGCGTCTCGCCCTGTTGCACTGACAGGGTGATGGGATGCACCGCCTTGACCGTCCCCTTGGAGGCCGCAAGAAAGCCGCCGCCCACCGGGAAACTCTTGGACAATTCCGTCAGTTTCAGCGCCTCGGTCATTCGGCGGCCTCCTTCAGCGGGGTCACGGGATGGATGCAGCGCACGGCGCGCGCGCCTTCGCGTTCCAGGTCGATCTTGCCTTGTCGGCAATCCGCCTGTACCCGGTCACAGCGGTCTGCAAAGGCACAACCCTCGGGCAGCTTGTCGACCACGGGCGGCAGGCCCGGGATCGCCTCCAGCCGCCGCTTGCCCTCACCCAGTTCGGGCACGCAGGCCATCAGCCGTGCGGTATAGGGGTGGGTCGGTGTCTCAAGCACCGATTGCGTCGGCCCTTCTTCGACGATCCGGCCCGCGTACATCACGGCCACCCGGTCACAGAGTTGCCCAACCACGCCGAAGTCATGGGTGATGAACACGATGGCCAACCCGCGAGAGCGGCGCAGGTCATCCAGCAGCGACAGGATCTGCGCCTGCACGGTCACGTCCAGCGCCGTGGTCGGTTCATCCGCGATGATGATGTCGGGATCATTGGCCAGCGCCATGGCAATGCCGACACGCTGGCGCATCCCGCCCGACATCTCGTGCGGGTAATCGGTGATCCGCTTTTCGGCGTTGGGGATACGCACGGCCTTCAGCAGCTCGATGGCCCGCGCCTGCCCCTCGCTCTTGCTGATGGGGCGATGCGCGCGGATCGCCTCGATCAGCTGGTCCCCCACCTTGTAGAGCGGGTGCAGCGTCGCCAGAGGGTCCTGGAAGATATAGGCCACGTTGCGCCCCCGCATCTCGCGCAGCTTGCGATAAGGCGCGCCGATCAGGTCTTCACCGGCATAGCGCACCGCCCCGCCGGTGATGACCCCGGGCGGCGAGGCCACCAGCCCCATGACCGACAGCGCGGTGACCGATTTACCCGACCCGCTTTCGCCGATCACGCCCAGGCATTCGCCCGGCTTGACGTGCAGGGACACGCCCCCCACCGCGCGATAGACGCGGTCCTTGACATGGAACTGGGTCTGCAGGTCCTGCACCTCCAGCAGGCCCTTGCCCTCGGCCGCCGGCACCGGGTCCTTGCGATTGACCAGCGTGGCGGCCATCGGACGCGACAGGGCGCCGGACTTCAGCCTCGGGTCCAGCGCGTCGCGCACGCCGTCGCCCAGCAGGTTGATCGACATGACGATGATCAGGATCATGATCCCGGGCACGACCGAGGTATGCGGATTGGTGATCAGCGCCGAGCGCGCTTCGCCCAGCATCGAACCCAGGTCCGCCTGCGGCGGTTGAGAGCCCAGCCCCAGGAACGACAAACCGGCCGTTTCCAGGATCATCCAGCCGATGGTCGTGGACATGGCGATCACGATCACCGGGATCACGTTGGGCAGGATCTCGGTCAGGATGATGCGTGTGTTCGACAGGCCCGCCAGTCGCGCCGCATCGACGAATTCCTTGTGTGCGATGCCCACGGTGATGCCGCGGATGTTACGCGCAAAGAAGGGCACGTTCACGGCGGCCACCGCGATCAGCGCATTGAACAATCCCGGCCCCAGGGCCGCGACGATCGCCAGCGCCAGCAGGATGTAGGGAAAGGCCATCAGCATGTCGACGCCGCGCATGATCAGGTTGTCCGTCCGCCCGCCGTAGAACCCGGCGACGATGCCGATGGCCGCGCCCAGCGTGGCGGCGACCACGGCAGCGGCAAAGCCGACCGCCAGCGACAGTCGCGTGCCCCACATCAGCCGAGACAGCAGGTCCCGGCCAAGGTGGTCGGTGCCCAGAAGCGCGCCCTCGGTAAAGGGCTTCTGGAACCGCGCGGCGGTGTTGGTCACATTCGGCTCCGCCAGCGGCAAGAGCGGCGTGATCAGCGCGAGCAGAACGACAAGGCTCAGGACGATGCCCCCTGCCAGCGCCAGCCGGTTGCGGGCGAGGAGTTTGAGAAAGGCGATCATGTCTTGATCCTCGGGTCCAGCAGGCTTTGCGCCACATCCACCACGATGTTGAAGAGGACGTAACAGGCGGCGACAAAGACCACGCCCCCCTGCACCAGCAGGATGTCCCGCTTCAGGATCGCATCGACCAGCATCCGGCCCACGCCCGGCCACTGAAAGACGATCTCGATATAGACCGCGCCCGACAGGACAAAGCCCGCCTGGATGCCGAGAACGGGAATGATCGAGACCATCGCCGCCTTGAGCGCATGGCGCCAGATCACGCCGCGTTCATTCACGCCCTTGGCGCGCGCGGTGCGGATGAAATCCTGCCGCAGCACCTCCAGCATGGCGGACCGCGACAGTCGCGCGATCACGCCTGTGGCCACCACCGCCAAGGCGGTCGCCGGCAGGACAAGGTGATTGAGCAGCGCCCAGATGTCCCGCGTGCCGTAGATCGGCCACATGCCGGACACCGGGAAAATCCGCAGGTTCACCGCAAAGAACAGGATCATCATCATACCAAGAAAGAAGCTCGGGATCGAGATCCCCAGCAGAACGACAAAGGTGATGCCCTTGTCCGCCCAGCCGTACTGGTTGGCGGCCGAGATCACGCCCGCCATGATCCCCAGCACCGAACAGATGACAAAGGACGTGCCGGCCAGGATCAGCGTCCCGTTGAACCGCTCCAGAACCTCGTCGATCACGGGCCGGTTGAGCGAGAAACTGGTGCCGAAATCGCCTTGCAGCATGTTGCCGAGCCAGATGAAGTACTGCGCCACCAGGGGCTTGTCCAAGCCAAGGTCGCGGTTCAGCTTCTCCACGTTCTCCGGCGTTGCGTAGCTGCCCAGGATCGCGGTGGCCGGATCGCCCGGGATCAGCGCCATGATCAGGAAGACGATCACGGTGATGCCCAGCAGGACCGGAATGGCGGAAAACAATCGTCCGAGGATATAGCGCCCCATGCGCACCCCCTTTTCTGGCGGGAAAACGCCCCCTGGCTTCTTTGGGCAAGAAATACCTCCGGGGGGTGCGCATGGGGCGCTA
>NZ_JASHJL010000074.1 GCF_030733205.1 Mameliella sp. MMSF_3455 | reverse complement strand
GAACGCCGTCCGGCCACGGGTCCATTTCAGAAAAACGCCTGCAGACCGGTCTGCGCGCGGCCCAGGATCAGGGCATGAACATCATGCGTACCTTCGTAGGTGTTCACCGTCTCGAGGTTCAGCATGTGGCGGATCACCTGGAATTCGGCCGAGATGCCGTTTCCGCCGTGCATGTCGCGCGCCATCCGCGCGATCTCCAGCGCCTTGCCGCAGTTGTTGCGCTTGAGGATCGAGATCATCTCGGGTGCGCCCTGCGCCTCGTCCATCAGGCGTCCCACGCGCAGGCAGCCCTGCAGCCCAAGCGCAATTTCGGTCTGCATGTCGGCAAGTTTCTTTTGGAACAGTTGGGTCTGCGCGATGGGCTTTCCGAACTGCTTTCGGTCCAACCCGTACTGCCGCGCGGCGTGCCAGCAGAACTCGGCCGCGCCTAGCGCGCCCCAAGCGATGCCGTAGCGTGCGCGGTTCAAACATCCAAAGGGCCCTTTAAGCCCTTGAACATGAGGCAACAACGCCTCTTCGCCAACTTCGACGCCTTCCAGGACGATCTCACCGGTCACGCTGGCGCGCAGGCTCAGCTTGTTGGCCACCTTGGGCGCTGACAGGCCCGTGGCGCCCTTGTCCAGGACGAAGCCACGGATCTTGCCGTCATGGGCGTCGGACTTGGCCCAGACAACAAAGACATCCGCCACCGGCGCATTGGAGATCCACATCTTCGATCCGGTCAGGCGGTATCCGCCGTCGATTTTCTCGGCGCGGGTTTTCATGCTGCCCGGATCGCTGCCTGCGTCGGGTTCGGTCAGGCCGAAACAACCGATCCATTCGCCGCTGGCCAGTTTCGGAAGGTATTTCTTGCGCTGCTCTTCCGAGCCGTAGGCATAGATCGGATACATCACGAGGCTGGACTGCACCGACATCATCGAGCGATAGCCCGAGTCCACGCGCTCGATTTCCCGCGCGACAAGACCGTAGGAGACATAAGACCCGCCGAGGCCGCCATATTGCTCGGGTACGGTGATGCCGAGCAGGCCCATTTCACCCATCTCTGCAAAGATCGACGGGTCGACGGTTTCTTCCTCGAAGGCCTCGACGATACGCGGCGCGAGCTTTTCCTGGGCAAAGGCGCGCGCGCCCTCGGCAAGCATCCGTTCTTCTTCGCTCAACTGGTCTGCAAGGCGGAACGGATCTTCCCAGGTGAAACCACCCAGGTCCGGGGCATCCTTTGGTTTCAGTTCGGGTTTGGTCATCTCGTTCATGGCAGGCTCCTGTCCTTGGTTGGGCGCAGTATAGCTTGCACCTGTCGCATGGAAAAACGACAATATCGCAGGTATTCATGAGGATTGGGAATGCATCTGCCACCCCTGCCCGCCTTGCGCGCGCTCGAAGCGCTGGATCGCCTTGGCAGTGCCACTGCTGTCGCACAAGAGCTCAACCTGACGCAAAGCGCCGTCTCGCGCCAGCTCAAGACGCTTGAAGATCAATTGGGCGTCACGCTTTTCCTGCGTGGAAACAGGGCGTTGCGCCTCACTCCTCAGGCGCGCAGCTTTGCCGGCACGGTGCGCGAGACGCTTGATCGGCTCACAGAGGCGGCAATGGCGCTGCGCCTCGACCCTTCGGGTGGAGCTCTGAACCTTGCGATCCTGCCGAGTTTCGGGATGCGCTGGCTTGTGCCCCGTCTTCCGGATTTCACACGCCGCCATCCAGAGGTGACGGTAAACCTGACCACACGATTGCGCCCGTTCAACTTTGCCACCGAACCCCTTGATGCTGCATTGCATTTCGGCGCACCTGACTGGCCGGACACGCATCACCTGCGCCTGATGACCGAGACCGTGCAACCGCTTGCGGCACCGGCGCTAATGCCGGAAGGGCCGCTGCCGCTGGAGGCGCTGCGGCGCTTGCCGCTGTTGCATATACAGACCCGGCCGGATGCCTGGGCAGATTGGTTCACGACGCAGGGGCTGTCACCCGGGCCCTTGCCCGGTCCGACCTTCGACCAGTTCACCGCCATTCTGCAGGCCGCACTGCACGGGTTGGGTGTGGCACTCTTGCCCGATTACCTCAGCACTGCGGAGCGCGCGGCGGGCACGTTGCAACCCGCGCATGAGGCCGCGCCGGTCAGTCTGGGAGCCTATTACCTCGTCTGGCCGGCCGACCGTCCGGCGCCGCCCGCACTTGTTGCCTTTCGGGACTGGCTGGCGCTTTGCGCCGACGAAGAGGACATGCTGCCACGATAAGGGACGGTTGCGGCTTGCACCGCCCTGCCCTTCGCGCCAAAAACGCGGCAATGAAAACGCGTGACCCGGATATTCTCTGCATCGGTTCCGTCCTGTGGGACATGATCGGCCGCTGTGACCAGACCATGCAGGCCGGCAATGACAAGCCGGGCCGCATCCGTCTGATCCCCGGTGGCGTGGCGCTGAACATCGCCATGACACTGGCCGGACTTGGGATGCGGCCGGCGCTGCTTTCGGTGGTCGGACAGGATGCCGAAGGCACGGCGCTGGCGGCGGAATGCACGCGCTTGGGGCTGGATACGACTCATCTGACCCGCGCGGCGGACCTGCCCACGGATCGCTACATGGCGATCGAAACGCCGGAGGGGCTGCTGGCCGCCATTGCCGATGCGCATTCCCTGGAACAGGCCGGCGCCCGCATCCTGTCGCCGTTGATCGACGGGCCACTGGGGACACCTCAGGCCCCCTACGAAGGCCGTATCGCGTTGGACGGCAACCTGACAGAGGCCCTGCTGGCCGAGATCGCGGCGCACCCGGCCTTTGCCCGTGCCGATCTGCGCATCGCCCCCGCCAGCCCCGGCAAGGCAACGCGGCTCTCCGCCTTTCTGCGCGCGGGACGCGGGACGCTTTATGTCAACCTCGAAGAAGCGTGCCTGCTCTGCGAGGCGCCGCTGACCAATGCCGCCGAAGCCGCGCGGGCCTTGGTCGAACGGGGGGCCGCGCGGGCGCTGGTCACGCATGGTGGCGCGCCCTGTTGCGACGCGACGGCGGATGCCAGCCATACGGAGACCCCGCCGCCCGTCACAGTGACCCGCGTCACCGGCGCGGGCGATACCTTCATGGCGGCGCATATCGCCGCTGAACGCGACGGCTTTGACCGGCCCGAAGCCCTGCGCCGCGCGCTGGCCGCCGCCGCGACCCATGTTTCCGGAGGAACCTAACGATGAGCCCGTTCAAATGCTCTCACGCCGTGGCCGAGGCCCTGGCCGATGGCCGCCCCGTGGTGGCGCTGGAAAGCACCATCGTCACCCACGGCATGCCCTGGCCGCAAAACCTTGAGGTGGCGCGCCGGGTCGAGGCGACGGTGCGCGAAAACGGCGCAGTGCCGGCCACAATCGCGGTGATCGAAGGCACGCTCTATGTCGGGCTGGAAGATGCCCAGCTGGAGTCTCTGGCGCAGTCGAAGAAGGTGGCCAAACTGTCGCGTGCGGACATGGCCGTCTGCATGGCGCGCGGTGGCACCGGGGCGACCACCGTTGCGGCCACGATGATCGCCGCGCAACTCGCAGGGATCGAGATCTTTGCCACCGGCGGCATCGGCGGCGTTCATCGCGGCGCCGAGACCAGCTTTGACATCTCCGCCGATCTGCAGGAACTGGCAGAGACCCGCGTGACCGTCGTCGCGGCGGGTGCCAAGGCCATTCTCGACCTGCCCAAGACCCTTGAGAGGCTGGAAACCCTTGGCGTCCCTGTCATGGCCTATGGCCAGGACCAGCTTCCCGCTTTCTGGTCGCGCGAGGCGGGCCTGCGGGCGCCGCAGCGCGCCGACAGTCCGGCAGAGATCGCCGCGGCGCACCGTATGCGCGCTCGGTTGGGTCTGCCTGGCGGGCAGCTTGTCGCCAACCCTATTCCCGCCGAGGCCGAGATCCCGCGCGAAACCCTGGCCCCGATCATCGCCGAAGCAACACGCGACGCGGAAACCCACGGAATCGCGGGCAAGGACCTGACACCCTACCTGCTGCAACGCATCTACGAACTGTCCGGGGGGCGCTCGCTCGAGGCCAACATCGCGCTGGTTCTCAACAACGCCCGGCTGGCCGCCGGAATTGCGCAGGAATTGAGCGCCCTGCCCGCCTGATCGTCTTTCGAATGCAAAGCCCATTGTAGAGCCCGCGCGATGCACCTACTTTCGTCTCAATCGTCCCGGGACCTGCGATGACCACACCATTCGAGCCTACAACCCGCAAGCGGCCGGGTCTTTTCACGCGGCTGCGCACGTCTTTCCTGACCGGTATCGTGGTGATCGCACCGGTCGGTCTGACCGTATGGCTGATCTGGACCGTTGTCGGCTGGGTTGACGGGTTCGTCTGGCCCTTCGTGCCGGATGCCTACCAACCCAATGCGCTGCTCAATCGCTGGATGACCGGCCCCGACGGGCCGCGTCTTCCGTGGTTGTTCGACCTGCTTGACGCGGATGACGATGGCCGGATCGAGGTCAACGTGCGCGGCCTCGGCGTCTTTGTCTTCCTGTTCTTCACAATCGTCGTCGGCTGGATCGCCAAGGGGCTGATCGGTCGATCGATGATCAATTTCGCCGAAAGCCTGGTGGAGCGCACGCCTGTGGTGCGGTCGATCTACTCGGGCATCAAGCAGTTGGCCGAAACCATCTTTGCCCAGAGCGAGCGCAGCTTTGAAAAGGCCTGCCTGATCGAATACCCGCGCAAGGGCATCTGGGCGATCGGGTTCATTTCGACCGTGGCCAAGGGCGAGGTCGCTCGTCGAGCCATCACCAGCGGGGAGCTGGTGTCGGTCTTCGTGCCGACCACGCCCAACCCGACCTCGGGGTTCCTGTTGTTCTTCCCCAAGGAAGATGTGATCGAGCTGGACATGAGCCTTGAGGACGCAGCCAAGCTGGTGATTTCGGCAGGGCTTGTCTATCCCAACGGGCAGGACGCCAAACAGGCGCTCGAGGCGCAGTTCCGCAAAGCGTCCTGAGGTAGTATCGACGTCAGCTGAACATCGCCCGCAAATCCGCCGTCTGACGGTGCCCCAGATCGCCCTTGTGGCTGTCCAGGAACCGTCCGGCCGCGCGGCGTCCGGCCTCTTTCAACTGGGCGATCACGGTGGGCACGGGCACCATCTTTGTCGCCACCGAAAGCGCGTTCATCAGCGCGTCGTCGGCGATCATGTGAATGCGCAGGTCCTTCATCGTTCCCGGCGTCAGCGCGCCGGTTTGCAAAAGCCTTTGCACGAAATCGATCGCCCGCAGTTCGCGCAGAAGCGAGGCGTTGAAACTGATCTCGTTGATCCGGTTCTGGATCTCTGGCGGGCTGACCGGGGTCTTGTCGCGCAGAAGCGGGTTGATGTTCACCACGATCACGTCGTCGGGCAGGTGCTTTTCGAACAGCGGAAACAGCGCCGGATTGCCGGTATACCCCCCGTCCCAGAAGGGTTCCATGGTGCCGGTCTGCGGGTCCTCCAGTTCGACCGCCTGGAAAAGTGTCGGCAGACAGGCCGACGCCATGATCACCCGCGTGTTGAGCTGGTCGCCGGAGAACACCCGGATCTTGCCGTCGCGCACCTGGGTCGCGCAGACATAGAATTCCGGCCCCTCATGGGCACAGACCCGGTCAAAGTCGAACCGTTCGACGATCTTTTCCAGTGGGTTCCGGTAGAGGGGCCCCCAGGCGTAGGGCGAAACCATCCGCCCGACAGCCTCACCCCAGCTATAGGGAAGCGAATACTCCAGGCTCTTGCTGACCACCTCCGGGTGCGGCATCCAGCCTTGCAGCCAGTCGGGCATGGCCTCGTCCCGCAGGGCGCCGATCTGGGACCAAAGCCAGTCCAGCATCTCGCGCGCGCCCTCGTGGCCGCCCGCCAACATGCCCGATTTCAGTGCCGCACCGTTCAGTGCCCCGGCCGATGTGCCGGTGATGGCCGAGATCTCGATCTCGGACTCTTCCAGCAGGCGATCCAGCACGCCCCAGGTAAAGGCGCCGTGCGCGCCGCCGCCTTGCAGGGCCAGATTGATGCGAACGGACTTCGCCATGCGCCGCGCTCCCGTGCTTGCTTGGTTTCGGAAATGCCTTGGGGTGTATGTGCCGAAGGCCCGGAGGGGGTGAGCCCCCTCCTGCCCCGCTAGGTCACAGTGCGGTCCAGCCGCCGTCGACGCTGATCGTCGTGCCGGTGATCTGCGCCGCCGCGTCGGAACAGAGGAAGACCGCGGTACCGCCCAGTTGTTCGACCGTGGCGAATTCCTTGGACGGCTGGCGCTTCAGCATCACCTCCTTGATCACGGTTTCCCGGTCCATGTCGTATTCCTTCATGGTGTCGGGGATCTGTGCCTCGACCAGCGGTGTCAGCACGTAGCCCGGGCAGATCGCGTTGGCGGTGATCGGTTCCTCGGCGGTTTCCAGCGCCGCGGTCTTGGTCAGGCCGACGATACCGTGTTTGGCGGCGATATAGGCGCTTTTGTAGGGCGAGGCGGTCAGACCATGCGCCGAGGCGATGTTGACGATGCGACCCCATCCGGCGGCACGCATTTTCGGCAGCGCGGCAGCCGTCGTATGAAAGGCCGAGGACAGGTTGATCGCGATGATCGCGTCCCATTTTTCCGCCGGGAACTGGTCGATTGGGGCAACGTGCTGGATGCCCGCGTTGTTGATCAGGATATCGCAGGCGCCTGCCGTTTCGACCAGCGCGCGGCATTCATCCGGCTTGGACATGTCGGCCTTGATATAGCGCGCCTCGACGCCGTGTTCCTCGGCGATGGATTTCGCCAGGGCGTGATCTTCGTCGGAATCGGTGAAGGAATTGATCACCACCGAAGCCCCTGCCTTTGCCATCTCGTGCGCGATGCCAAGGCCGATGCCCGAGTTCGATCCGGTGATGATGGCGGTCTTTCCCTGAAGCGACATGTAGGCTCCCCGATGCTGGTTGTGTTCGCAGATGCAGCATAGTCCTGGACGCGGCGGTATGCACCCGCTCAATCACCGAGGTCCGGGGGAAATTCGGGAAGGCACCGGCGGGAACTTGCGCAGGTCGAAATGCCGCGCACGACCCCCATGACCGGGCACAGAAACCTGTGACACCATGCCTGTCGAATGGGCAAAAAAAACCCCGGCGCAAGGCCGGGGTTCAGTCATTGAGGCAGGTTTCATACAGGCAAGAAACCTATCGAGCAGTGCCCTCTGTATAAGCTTTTCGCCGCGTGAGTCCAAGCTAAAAGTTTGAAAAGGCGTAAAAGGAGCGATACGTTCCCCTCCAAGAAAACAAGGGCAGACAGGGATCGTTGCCAAAATGCGCGTAAATTTTTTCCGAAATCGGGTCGCAAAAATCGTCGCAGCCGGAGCGATTCTTTCCGCAGGCAGCCTGTGGGCGGACCCGCAGCATGGCATAGCTATGTATGGGGACCCGCAGCTTCCACCCGATTTTGTGTCGCTCCCCTACGCCAATCCGGAGGCGCCGACAGGTGGCCGGATCGTCACCGGAGAGCTTGGTAGCTACGACAGCCTCAATCCGCTCATCCTGAAAGGCTCTGCACCCTGGCAGTTGCGCTTTCTGGTTTACGAAAGCCTGATGGGCCGGAACTACGACGAACCATTCTCTCTTTACGGTCTTCTGGCCGAATCGATAGAGGTCGGGCCGAATCGCGAATGGGTTGAATTCACCCTCCGTCCCGAGGCCGAATTCTCCGACGGCTCCCCGGTGACGGTCGAGGATGTCATGTGGTCCTACGAGACGTTGGGCACCAAGGGACACCCGCGCTACCTCGGTCTCTGGGGCAAGGTCGAGAGCATGGAGCAGACCGGCGAGCGCTCCGTGCGTTTCACCTTCAACGAAGAAAACCCGGAACTGGCCCTGATCATCGGCATGCGCCCGATCCTGAAAAAGGCCCAGTGGGAAGCGTTGGATTTCGAAAATTCCAGCCTCGACCTCGTGCCGATCACCTCGGCGCCCTATGTCATTGGGGATTACGAGGCCGGCCGCTATGTCGAGTTGAACCGTAACCCGGATTATTGGGGCAAGGACGTCAACTTTCGCCGGGGCACCAACAACCTGGATACCATCCGGCTGGAATTCTTTGCGGACGATACCGCGTTGTTCGAGGCCTTCAAGGCCGGGATCATCAACACCATCCGCGAGACCAACGCCGAGAAATGGAAGACCCAGTACGATTTCCCGGCAGTCCGCAACGGCGACATCGTCAAATCCGAGATCGCGCATGAGCGCCCCACCGGGATCACCGGTTTCGTCATGAACACGCGGCGCCCCAAGTTCGCCGACTGGCATGTGCGCGACGCGCTGATCCACGCCTTCAACTTCGAATACATCAACGACACGCTGACCGGCGGCGCGCAGCCGCGCATCACCTCCTATTACGGCAACTCTTTGCTGGGTATGCGTGACGGCCCGGCCGAAGGGCGGGTCAGGGAGTTGCTGACACCCTTTGCGGACGAGCTGCTGCCCGGAGCGCTGGAAGGCTACACCCTGCCCGTTTCCGATGGCAGCCCACGCAATCGCGAAAACCTGGCGAAGGCCATCGACCTCATGGCGGAGGCCGGCTGGACGGTGCAGGACGGGGTGATGAAGAACGCCGCGGGCGAGCCCTTCACCTTCGACATCCTGTTGCAGCAGGGCCAGGGCGAAAACGTCGCCATGGCCGAGATCTTCATTCGCGCGCTCGAGCGTATCGGCATCACCGCCGAAGTGACGATGATCGACCCGGCACAATACAAGGAACGCACCAACCAGTTCGATTTCGACATGACCAGCTTTCGGCGCGGTCTCTCGCTCAGCCCCGGCAATGAGCAGTTCCTCTACTGGGGCAGCGAGGGTGCCGACCAGGAAGGCTCCCGCAACTGGATGGGGATGAAGTCGGCCGCGGCGGATGCCATGATCAATGCCCTGTTGAGTGCGCAAAGCCGCGACGACTTCCTCGCCGCTGCCCGCGCGCTGGACCGTGTTTTGATCAGCGGTCGCTACGTGATCCCGGTGCAGGACAAATACGCCGTCAGCCGCATTGCCCACGCCAAGGAACTGACCTTTCCCAAGGATGACTTGCCGATCTATGGTGATTGGCTGGGCTTTCAGCCTGATGTATGGTGGTGGGAGGACGAGTGATCTCGTCCCTCACCTGACGGCGACAAGACCGGACAAGAGGCAGATATGAGAGTGGTTTTCGTGATCGCGCTGGCCGCAGGGCTGGCAGGATGTGGCACCGTCGACGGATTCGGGCAGGATATTTCCGCCGGGGCACGGACGGTACAGAGCTGGTTCTGACCAGGCACTGTTCCTTGGCATCATCGAAGGCGCGCTGTTGGCCCCCGCGCGCCTATTGCTGGTGGGCGTCGTTACAACATGCCCTTGCACCTGCTGGGCGATCCATCCTTGCCCAGGTGATGAGGATTCAGGACGATGATCCAGCGCACGGGCTGGCCCGGTGCCTGCGTTCGGCGATAGGTGCAGCCATCGGGCGTTGTCATGTAGTCACCCTGCGGCACCGCGTACCCCTGCGTGCCGACAAATGGCTGAGCCTGCGCAAAGACCATCGTCTTGGGCGTCTCGGCGTCGGTGGTGCTGAACGTGGCAAGCTCAATGGTTGCGGCGGCGACAAGCGGCAAGATGGCCATCTGGGAACTCCTGAGATTGGTCTGCGGGCAAGCTGACCCAGAGTCCTTTCAGCCAGATGACCGCGGCTCGGCGAAACCGTGGCGTATCCAAAGGATTTTACAAATACTGCGCTGACAGAGGTTCTGGCGGGCCGCGGTTCACAGCGCGATGACGATATCGGCACGCAGCCCGCCGAGGCTCTTGCTTTCGCCAAGGCGCAGAACGCCCCCGTGCGCCCGCGCGATGTCCGCCGCAATCGCCAGACCCAGCCCGACACCAGAGCCACGATCCTGGTTGCGTGCCGGGTCCAGCCGGACGAAGGGCCGCAACGCATCCTCGCGCCGGTCGGCCGGAATGCCCGGGCCGTCATCTTCTACTCGAATGCGCAAAGACCCGTCGGTCAACTGCACCGACACGCGACAGGCCGAGGCGTAGCGGCGTGCGTTCGCCATGAGGTTCTCGACCGCACGGCGCAAGGCGCGCGGACGCAGCATCGCCGTCCCCTCGCCCTGCATTTCCCCAAGCTCGACCTTTTGCCCGCCACGCTGCGCATCCTCGACGATCCTCTGGATCAGCGCAAAGGGATCGGTCTGTTCCGAGGTGTCGGTCTCTGCATCCCCGCGTGCGAAGTCGAGGAAGGCGTCGATCAACTGCTGCATCTCTTCGACATCACGTTCCAGCGGTTCGCGGTCTTCATCGTCCAGCAGCGAGAGGCCCAGCCGGAGCCGTGTCATGGGGGTACGCAGGTCGTGACTGACCCCCGACAACATCATGGTGCGTTGTTCGATATGTCGTTCGATCCGGTCCCGCATTTCCAGAAAGGCATGACCGGCGGCCCGCACCTCCGTAGCGCCGGCCGGCGAGTAGCGCATGTGACGCCCCTTGCCAAAAGCCTCTGCCGCGGCCGCCAGCCGGGTGATCGGCCTTAGCTGGTTGCGCATGTAGAGAAAGGCGATGAGCGTCATCAGCGCGCCGAAGAAGGCCATGTTCACGAACAACTGGTGCGGGTTCGAGGCAGAGACACGGGATCGTTCGAGGCTGGCCCGGTAAAGTTGGTCGTCACGACGCAGGAACAGAACCACTTCTCGGTCGCTGGGTAGCAATATGCGTTCCAGCGCCGGGATCCGCATGTCCAGTTCGCGGATTACCACAAGCCCGGTGAAATCGTACCAGCGTCGATGATTGCCGTCCGGCAACGCGTCATCCGGTACGGCTCTTGGGCGAATGCTCAGCCGCATCCCGTTGGACTGGTCCGGCAAGTCTGCGACCACCAGATTGACCTCGCGCGCCAGTTCCTTGCTCATCTGGACAGTGACGCCTTCGAAATGACGCTGGATGAAGACGACCGACACGACCAGTTGCAGCGCCACCACCGGCAGCACGAGGATCAGTGCGGCACGGCCATACAGGCTGCGGGGCATATATCGTTTGAGCCAGCGGAAGAACATGCGCTAAGCCTAGCCCGCGCCGCCCCGGCCCGCCATCGCCAAAAGGACCATCCGATGCAGGACCCGCAACCCGATTTCCAGCCCCGGCCGGGCGTTGCCGAAGAGCTTTCGCCGGGCCTGCGCCGTGTCGTGGCGCCGAACCCCTCGCCGATGACCTTTCGCGGTACCAATACCTACCTGCTTGGGACCGGCGGCATCGCGGTAATCGATCCGGGGCCGGAGGATCCGGCCCACCTGCAGGCCTTGTTGGACGCGCTGAGCCCGGGGCAGGAAATCACGCATATCCTGGTGACCCATGCTCACCTGGACCATTCCCCCCTCGCCCGCGAACTCTCGCGCCGCACAGGGGCGCCGGTTCTGGGTTTCGGCCCGGCCGAAGCCGGGCGCAGCGCGGTCATGCAGAAACTCGCCGCCGAGGGGCTGGTCGGGGGCGGTGAAGGCGTCGACACGGCCTTTGTTCCGGATATAGCGCTGTCCGATGGCGACAGGATTGCCGGGGACGGCTGGACCGTCGAAGCCCTGCATACGCCGGGACACATGGCCAATCATCTGTCCTTTGCCTGGGGTGATATCCTGTTCTCCGGGGATCTCGTGATGGGCTGGGCAACCTCGCTGGTTTCGCCTCCCGACGGGGATCTGACCGCCTTCATGTCTTCGCTGGAACGCCTGCAAGAGCGGCCGTGGTCCCTGTTCCATGCCGGCCACGGCGCGCCGGTGCCCGCGCCCGCCGAGAGGCTTGCGGCGCTTCTGACGCACCGTCGCGGCCGCGAATCCGCCATCCTCTCGGCGCTGGCCCATGCCCCCGCCACCGCTCGCGACCTGGCCGAGCGGATCTATACCGACGTCCCGCCCGCCCTTCTTCCGGCAGCCAGCCGGAACGTCCTGGCTCACCTCATTGATCTGACGTCGAAATCACGTGTTGCCCCGGTCGGAGAACTGTCCGTCGATGCCGTTTTCCGTCCAATCTGATGCGGCAAACAAAAAACCTCATTTTTGTGACGAAACCCTCTGGACGCCCGGATTCCACATTGTTATAGACCGCCGCATGTTCCGGCGTAGCTCAGCGGTAGAGCAGTTGACTGTTAATCAATTGGTCGTAGGTTCGATCCCTACCGCCGGAGCCAAAAATCCCTGAAAATACAGAGATTTATGAGCAGCCCCTTCGGGGTCTTTCTCATTTTTGGCGCTCTGGGGAACACTGGGGGAACCGAACTTCTTGTGAACCGAGGCGCGCAAGTCACGGAAATTTGACATAAGGGTATGATGGTTGCATCGTTTTGAGACCAGATGGGGGGTAGCTATGCATAGATTTCAGTTTGTTCTTTCCGGTGCACTTGCACTGGCAAGCATTGCCGAGGCGGGAACCATTGACGGCGCATACGTTGGATGCCTTACCAAATCATCTCTCGACGAATTTATTACCGCAGCAACCAATAACGACATGCGTCACATGCGGGCCCTGATCGGAACGGTTTGTGCTCCATTGGATGGTCGAGAATTTTCAATAGTGGATCGTGGATTCACGAGAAGCCAAATCCGAGTATACACAGATGACAGCAGCGTCCTACTGTGGACCGTCTCAGAGGCCGTAAAGTAGCAACCTCCCCCAAATCCTGCGTAGCTAGTATTTCTCGGCTGACCGGATCTTAGCACGGCCAGTTTGGCAAGTGGATCGAAGCCGAGTTCGGGATGAGTGATCGGCAAGCCGAACGGTTCGTATCCGTCGCCGAACGGTTCGCAGGCAAACTCGACATTATGTCGGGTTTGAGCCCGACGGCCCTCTATGCCCTTGCCGCTCCGTCGACACCGGACGCGGCCCGAGAGGCTACCCCCTGACATACCCCGCCCGCCGGAACCTGTCCTTCTCAGTCAGGAACACCGCTCTCACCCGCTGTTCCGACACTTCCGCCAGGTCGCAGACCTCGGCAAAGTCCAGCGACCAGACGTAGCCGCCGCCGTGCTTCGCTTCGTCCTGAAGGGCGGCGACCAGCACCGACAACCACAGCCGCCGCTCGGCTCCGTTCACTCGGCTACCGGTTTCCGTGTTAGTGTCTCGAAGACCGGGAACGCTTCGGTCGCGATGGCCTCGCGGGCATCCCGGCTCAGCCGAATACTGCGGGGTTCCTTGGTCTGGACTACCATCGGCGGCCAGACGGTCAGACCGCCAGTTGCCAGCTTCACCAGCACTGCTCCTTCGCAGCTCAGGAAGTCCAAGCTGAAATCAAGGTTCACGATCACCATGTCGCCGTTGCGGCGAGGCTTTGGCTCATCAATGACCCGGATCCCACGGATTGAAACCTTCATGCCTTATGCTCCCAATCGACCAAGTTCAGCGCCGTCGCCGGATCGACCCCGGCTTCTTTGGCCAGGGCCAGCGCCTGGATCACGGTTGCCGCAGCCCGGGCACGTCCGCCCGCATCGAAGGCCTGCAAGGGCCGCATCACGTCCAGCGTGACCGGCTGGCCCAGCTTTTCGGATGCCTCCTCCGCGATGCCCTCTGCGATCGGCTGCAGCATCCATTGCGCCAGGTGCCGTTGGCCTTCCCGGATCAAGGGGCCGGTCGCGGCCGGGCTCAACATTGCAGGCAGGATTCCGAAGGCGAGACAGATCGCCCCCCGCGCGTCCTCGAGCGCCTGCGCGAGCTGCGCCTTCTCCAGGTCCGGTGTCAGGTCAGACGGGCGCCAGTCCTGGGCAGGCGCCGGGCCACCCGCTGCGGCGACGGTCACGGACTCTCTCAGGAGCACCCGGCCACGTCGCCCGCGGAACCCGCGCGCCATGGCCTCGGAGTCGACGTCCGGGTTTTCCGGGAACGGCACAACCTGCGACCCAAGCGGTGCATCCGTGAAGATTTCCGACAGCGCGGACTCGATTGCCTGCAAGGTGCCAGCGGTCAACTGGCATCGCTTGAGCGGCGCCTGTCCTGCCCAGGGAGCGATTGGATCGACCCCCAACCTGAAATGCAGCACTTCGGCCGCCAGCGCGGTCTCTGTGCGTCCTCCGCCCGCTTCACTCACCGAAACACGGTACGCCGTCGCTCTGCCGTTCCGAGTTCTCAAATCCCAGTCAGCGCATGGCACAAGACCTTCGTCGCGGATCAGGAAGACAGCCTCACCCCGCAACGCCAGGCCGCGCGCGATCATCGCCAGGGCGCGCCTGTCTAGGAGATCGGTCCCGGTCACGTCGGCGACCAATAACCCGTTCTCCCAGTGCGAGACGCAGGTTTGCGCCGTCGCGGTCAACTCGCCGATGCCTCGCGTGCCCGAAATGTAGCTCTCGCGTGCGGTCATGATTTCGGCTGTGAAGCCGCTCGCCGCCGCCCTGGTCTCGACAACCGGCGCCGGATCGGGCTTCTTCTTGAACCATCCGAACATTGTCACACCCTCCGATAGGGACGCAGCAGATCCGCCGCGCCGCTGTTCTGAAGCGCCCGCGCCTTCCAGGTCGGGGCGCGTTCCACGCGCTCTCTCTCGCCGTCGCGCTCGAGCTCCCAAGCCGATGCGCCTTGGAATCCCATGACTGTCAATCGGCACGCAATCTTGACCCCCTATCGGCATCCAAAAATGACCCCGTTGGAGCGCACGGTAGCTGGCCCGA
>NZ_JASHJL010000073.1 GCF_030733205.1 Mameliella sp. MMSF_3455 | reverse complement strand
GCCCCCTACTCCGCGCGGGTTCTGCCCGCCCTGCGCAACCGTTTCAGCAGGGCCGTCTTGGCAGCGCCCAGAGCGTCATCGTCAAGGTCGGACCGGTTGAGCGCCAACAGGTGCTCCGCTGCCTTTGCCGGTTGCACGTTCTGCCGCACAAGGGGCCGCAGTCCGGCGCGCGATACCTGCAGCCGGTCCAGCGCCACGCCCAATGGCCCCAGCAGATCAGCGCCGCACTCTTCCAACCGTGTGGCGGACACGTCGACATGACGGCCCAACCGCTCCGCCACCCTTGCCACGATGCTCTCCAGCTCTGCCGCGTCTCGAAAATCTTCGGCGAACTGCTCTGGCCCCTCGGTCAGCCTCTGGCTGCGCAGCAGTTGCCAGTAGAGGCTTTGCAGCCAGGCCTCTGGCGCGCGGGTGGTGAACCAGATGGACAGGGGCAGGTCCGGAAGCTGACCTGCCAGGACCTCGACCATGTGCCCCAGCAGCTCTGGCGCGGCTGCGTAGGTGGTGACGGATTTCCGCCCCGGCAGCAAACCGCAGAGATGTTCCGAGCTGACAAGCAACGGGCGCGAATCGACCGCGTCGATACCCTGCGCAAACTCGGCCACCGCGGCGCGAAATGCCGCGATGCGCTTGGCGTTGCTTCCAACCGAGACACGCCGGGCGGCAAAATTCACCGGCTCGATGTGATGCGGTAAGACCAGGCGCAGGCGCGGGGCAAGGATCCCACGCTGTGCGCCGGCCCCGCGTTGCAGGCTGGTGGTGCCCGTCTTGTGGAACCCAGGATGGATCAGCATCCGCATGTCCTGCCTCCCGTCACGCCGCTTCGCCCCTTCCCTAACAGACCCGGGATGTAGCGCGATACGCGGCGGGGATGCTCAGGCCCGCTCGTCCTTGGGCGATCCCATGACGACATAGGATGTCAGCGTACGCACCTGCGGAAGCGCGCCCAGAATATCGGTATGGAAATGTTTGTAGGCGGCCAGATCGGCCACCTCGACCCGCAACAGGTATTCCACCGGCCCGGTGATATTGTGACATTCGCGCACCTGGGGTGCCGCGGCCATCGCCTGCTCAAAGGCCAGTTGCGCGGGCTTGGTATGCTGGTTCAACCCCACGGTGATATAGGCTGTGAAGCCGATGCCACGCTTTTCTGCGCTGAGCACCGCGCGATACCCGCGTATCACCCCGGTCTTTTCCAGTGCCTGCGTGCGGCGCAGACAGGCGGACGGCGACAAGCCGACCCGCTCTGCAAGGGCCAGGTTGCTCAACCTCCCGTCGGCAGAAAGCTCTCGCAATATCTTGCGATCAATGGCATCCATTTCGATCATTGATTGCAGAAATACGCCGCGAGCGCCACAAAATGCAATCAAATAGCGGCATAAACCGGCGACCATTGCTCCATGACGCCTGACTTACTCCTTGCCCTTGCGCTGTTTGCCGCCGCCACCGTGTTCTCACCCGGGCCCAACAACCTGATGCTGATGACATCGGGGGCGAATTTCGGTCTGCGCCGGACACTGCCGCACCTGGCGGGCGTGGCCTACGGGTTTCCACTGATGATCCTTCCGGTCGGCCTGGGCGTGATGCAGGTCTTTGAAATCTGGCCCTTTGCCCACACCCTGCTAAAGCTCGTTGCGTTCGCATACCTGCTTTGGCTGGCCTGGAAGATCGCCAACCAAGCGGCGCCGGGCGAGGCGGGCAGGAATGCTCGCCCGCTCAGCTTTCTGCAGGCGGCGGCCTTTCAGTGGGTCAACCCAAAGGCCTGGTCGATGGCCCTGGGCGCGATCACGCTCTATGCCACCAGCCGAGATTTTGCCGCCGTGGCCTGGGTTTCAGGCACCTACGCGGTGATCGGAACCGCCTCGGCCGTGACGTGGACGGTCCTTGGCACAGGACTGCGCCGCTGGCTGAACCAGCCCGGGCGATTGCGCCTGTTCAACTGGAGCATGGCAGCAATCCTTCTGGCCGCGATGGTGCCGGTCCTGTTCGGCTGAGGTCACTCCGGAAGCGGCAACCGGTTTTCCGCCAGCACAACCTCTGGCGGCGGATCGACGAAGTGGCGCATGGCACTGCGAATGCTGGCCTCACGCGTGGCGGCGGGGTGGTTCTGTCAGGTCATCACGGGTGTCCCTAGCCCCTTCGGATCCTGGATCGGCCGGTTGCGACAAATCTTGCTTTATTGCATCCCGTGCGCGGCGAGGCCATATAGCGGCCTGCAAGGAGACCCGGATGACTCATTACCTCGACTTCGAAAAACCCCTGGCCGAAATCGAAGGCAAAGCCGAAGAGCTGCGCCGCATGGCGCGTGACAACGAGGAAATGGACGTGTCGGCAGAGGCGGCCGCGCTCGACCGCAAGGCCGAGACCTTGCTCAAGGATCTCTATGCCAAGCTGACGCCTTGGCGGAAATGCCAGGTCGCCCGCCACCCCGACCGGCCGCATTGCAAGGACTATGTCGAGGCCCTGTTCACCGAGTTCACGCCGCTGGCCGGTGATCGCGGCTTTGCTGACGACCATGCCGTGATGGGCGGCCTCGCCCGGCTGGACGATCGCCCTGTGGTGGTGATCGGCCATGAAAAGGGCAACGACACCAGATCGCGCATCACCCACAATTTCGGCATGGCCCGCCCCGAAGGTTATCGCAAGGCGATGCGCCTGATGGACATGGCCGACAAGTTCGGCCTGCCGGTGGTCACGCTGATCGACACGCCAGGCGCCTACCCCGGCAAGGGGGCAGAGGAACGCGGCCAGTCCGAAGCCATTGCGCGGTCGACCGAGAAATGCCTGCAGATCGGCGTGCCGCTGGTCTCTGTCGTGATCGGCGAAGGCGGCTCGGGCGGGGCTGTCGCCTTTGCCACTGCCAACCGGGTCGCGATGCTGGAACACGCGGTCTACTCGGTGATCTCGCCCGAGGGCTGCGCCTCGATCCTGTGGAAGGATTCCGAAAAGATGCGCGAGGCGGCCGAGGCCCTGCGCCTGACCGCGCAGGATCTCTATCAGCTTGGCGTCTGCGACCGGGTGATCCCGGAACCGTTGGGCGGCGCGCACCGCGACAGCGAGGCCTCCATCGCCGCCGTGCGCAGCGCGATTGGCGGCCTTCTTGGCGATCTTGACGGCATGTCACGCGAAGACCTGATCCGCGCCCGCCGCGACAAGTTCCTGAACATGGGCTCCAAGGGTCTGGCGGCCTGAGCCATCGCACGTCGCACTGAAATGGCCTGATCCCGCCTCTCCCGACCTACAGTTGCAGGTTGGGCGTTCAGATCCATGAACTTCCGGACTCTGGCCGCCGCCGTCGCGCTGGATCTCGCGGCGGCGACAAATGTTTCCGCGCAAACCTGTGTTCGTCGGTAACCGGAGGCCGCCGATGGCCCGAACGCCAAGGCGAAACAATTTGCACGCGCTCGTGACGATGCGTCAGGGCTTTGTCGGGTGACAGGGGCGCCTGCGACCCGGCACTATCCCCATCATGGAACTGCTATTCGCATATGGGGCCGGGCTGCTGACCCTGATCAATCCCTGCGTGGTGCCGGTGCTGCCCATCGTCATCGCCACTGCCCTGCAGGCCAGCCGGGCCGGACCATTGGTCATGGCGGCGGGGCTCAGCCTCTCTTTTGTCGTGCTGGGCGTCGGCGTCACGGCCTTTGGCCATGCGCTGGGGATCGGCATCGACACCGTGTCCCGGGTGGGCGCCGTGCTGATGGTGCTGTTCGGTCTGGCACTGTTGCTGCCACAGGCGGCAGGCGTGCTTGAGACGGCCACCGCCGGTCTGTCGGCCCGTGCCGATGCGCAGATCGACCAGCTCGACCGGGGTGCGCTGCGCGGGCAATTCCTGGGAGGGCTGCTTCTGGGTGCGGTCTGGAGCCCCTGTATCGGCCCGACGTTGGGCGGTGCCATTTCGCTGGCCAGCCAGGGACAGGATCTTGGCTGGGCCGCGTTGATCATGTTGTTCTTTGCGCTTGGCGTCTCGACCCTGATCCTGGGCCTGGCCTATGGTACGCGTGGCGCGGTCGGCCGCTACAACAGCCAGTTGCGCGCCCTTGCGGTCCGTGCGCGCCCGATCCTGGGCGCGACCTTCGTGGCCGTGGGGCTGGCGCTTTTCTTCAATTTTCATCATCTGGTCGAGGCTAGGCTCATCGGTGTCTTGCCACCCTGGCTGATCGACCTTTCCGTTTCCCTCTGACCTCACCCCAAGACATGGACTTGCAAAGGAGCCTTCTCATGGATCGACGCCGCTTTCTGACCCTGACCGCCGGATCGGCCCTTGCCCTGCCCCTTGCCGCCCATGCGGCACCGCTGGCTTACAAGCCCGGTCTCGTGACAAAGCACCTGGACAAGGGCGAGACCGTCTTTCTGGATTTCAAGGCCAGTTGGTGTTCGACCTGCGCCGCGCAGGAACGTGTCATCAACGCGCTGAAATCGGAAAACCCGGACTACGAGGCGCAGATCACCTTTATCGACGTGGATTGGGACGAATACGGCCGGTCCGAACTGGTCCGCTCGCTGAAGATCCCGCGGCGGTCCACGCTGGTTGTCCTGAAAGGAGAGGCGGAACTGGGCCGGATCGTCGCCCAGACCTCGCGCGCGTCGATCAAGGGGCTGATGGACACCGCCCTGTCCGCGGCGATGGCCTGACGCCCGGCGGGGCGTCAGGCCCCGCTATCAGCCTTGCGTACAGCACGCACGGCCAAAAGCGTGACCACCGGGCCGATCAGTTCAAAGACCACGGTGGTCCCGATGGTCAGGGTCAGCAGGATGTCCCCGACAGCCGGCATTTCGGCTGTGGCGACCAGCGCCATGCCCACCGCGACACCGGCCTGCGGCAGCAGCGCCGGGCCGATCCAGCGGCGTTGGGCAGGCGTCAGCCCGCCGAACAGGCCGCCCAGCCATCCCCCGACAAGGCGTCCGAGGATACGCAGGACCACATAGCCCACCCCGATCCAGCCAACCGCGGAAAGTGCGTCCAACTGCATCGACGCCCCGGCCAACAGGAAAAAGAGGATCAGGAAAGGCCGCTCGACCATCTCGATTTCGTGGAAGGCATGTTCGTGGTGCTGCGCCCTGTTGGCGATCACCGCCCCCGCCGCCATACCTGCCAAGAGGAACGACACCTCCAGCCAGAGCGCCAGCCCTGCGGTCAGGAAGACAAGGCCCAGCGCCTCGATCCGCGTCGGCTCACCCGGGCGCAGGCGCCCGGTCAGAACGGCACCGGGCAGGCCGATGACAAGGCCAAGCACCAGCGCGCCACCCACCTCCCAGAGGGCCACAAGCAGCAACCCGGGATCAAAGCCACCGTTGGCGACAGCCTGTGCGGCTACGACCGCCAGGGCAAAGACCATCATGCCCCAGGCATCGTCGATGGCCACGATGCCGCGCAAGGTATCGGCGAAATCGCCCTCGCTCCCAGCCTCACGCAGGGTTTCCTGCGTCGCGGCCGGATCGGTCGCCGTGGCCACCGCACCGATCAGGATTGCCAGTTCCGGCGGCAAGCCCGCCAGCCAGAGACCCACCGCGACGACACCCATCGTCGCCAGCACCACCGCCATGGAGACCGTCAGGATCGCCCGCCCGTGCGCCGCGACCTTGTCATGGCGCAGCGACGACCCCAGCAAAAAGGCCACCATCGTCAACGCCACGATGGACAGCGGTTCGTACCAGAGGATGGCCGCCTCCGGCAGCAGCGCCAGCCCGGACGATCCGATCAGCACGCCCATCACCAGCAGCAAGGTCACGCCGGGCACGCGCGTGCGTCGCCCCAGGGCGTCAGCCGCAAGCCCCGCCAGGAACAAGATGCCCAGCGCGATGAAGACCGGTCCGAATTCCATGCGTCTTTCATGCCGCATCGCGGCACGCCTGCCAATGCGGCGCGTGTCAGCCCGCTAGCATCCGCAACCCCTGCGTGACATCCGAGCGCACGGCCAGCCGCAGGCCCGGCTCGTCGCCAGCCTTCAGCGCCGCGATGATCAGGCGGTGATACTGTGGCGGTTCCGACCGCCGTAGCCGACCGTAGAGCGCCCGCATCGTCGGCCCCAGTTGCAGCCAGACGGTTTCCGCCATCGCCAGCATCGCGGGCGCCTGGGCCCGCAGGTAAAGCGTGCGGTGGAACTCCAGGTTGGTACGGATATAGCCCACCGAATCGCGGTTCGACACGACGTCGGCGATGGTGGCATTGATGGTCTGCAACCGGTCGATCAGCGCGATATGCGCCCGCGGCAAGGCGCGCGAGGCCAGTTCGACCTCGATCAGGGCACGCAGGGCGGCCAGTTCCTCGATCCGTTCGTTCGACAGTTCAGGCGTGGACACCCGCCCCGACGATGACATGGTCAGCGCGCCCTCGGCCACCAAACGGTTCACGGCCTCGCGGGCGGGGGTCATCGAGACATCGAATTCCCGGCCGATACCGCGCAGGGTCAGCGCCTGACCGGGCGCCATCTGCCCATGCATGATCCGCGTACGCAGCCCGCGATAGACGCGGTCATGGGCGGAAGCGGCGATCTCTGCTTTGGGTACGGCTTGCATGGCTTGTTTGTGATCACATTTTCGGCGCGGGTCAATGGGCCGTGACGGGCCTCTTGGCGGCGTTAACCCTTGCAGACGAAACAGGCTACACGTCGTGCATGAATCAAAGTTATCTTCAATTTGAGATTTATCCGACGGTTCCGGGGGGCGAACCGCGGACAGTGCCATGCACCGCAAGAGAGTTTGTCATGACCCGTACCGCACCGATGTCCGCCTACAAGACGCTTGGCGTCACGCCCGAGGACGACTTTGCCACCATCCGGCGCGCGTGGATCAGGCTGGTCAAGGCGCACCATCCTGACGTCATCGGAGGCGATATCGAGGAAGGCGCGCGCAAGCTTGCCGAGCTGAACGACGCCTATGACGCATTGCGTTGGCACAACCCCGAGAAATTGCGCATCATCGCAGAGCGCGAGGCGCGGGACAGACGCGACGACCAAGGCGACCCGGCACCTCTCCGCAAAGCGCCGGCAGAGGAAGCTCGTGCGGACAACACGCAGGCCGATCTGAAATCGCAAGCGCGGCACGAGGCCGGCCCGCAGGATGCGTCGCACCCCCAGCAAGAAGCGCCCCGATATGAAAGGCGGGAAACGCTGTGGGCCGACTTCATCTCTGCGCGGGCGCAAGAGCGTTTCCGCGCCGGTCAGCGCATTTGCACCCCCGCATCGCAGGTCGCCAGGCGCAGGATGCTCTGCCGCGCCTGACCCGCCTGCTCTTGTGGATCCGAAGGTCTAGTCGAACCGGTATCGGTGCAATTCGGCACCGTGTTCCTTCAACCATTTGCGGGGACTGCGCCAATCGCCATATAGCGCCTCGACCTGCTGCCAGAAGGCGGCGGAATGATCCATGTGACGCAGGTGCGCGACCTCATGTGCGGCGACATAGTCCAGTACCTCTGGGTGGCCCAGGATCAGCCGCCAGGAATACATCAGGCCGCCGTCGTGGGTGCAGCTGCCCCAGCGTGACCGCGTATCCCGCAATGTCAGGCGGCTATACCCCCGCCCCAACCGCGCCGAATACCGGTCAGAGGCCTCCGCCAGCCGGTCGCGCGCCCGCGTCCGCAGCCACCCCTTAAGACGCGCCGCCATCCGGTCCTCGGGGCCCGGGACCAGCAATACCCCATCGGATTGCCGCACCTGGCGACCGCTTCCCGGCCGCACCTCGTGCAGGACGCCTTCGACGGGCAGCCGCGCGCCCGGCCCGACGACCACCGGCCCCGAGACCCCGGCGAGATGCCCGCGCAGCCAGCTTTCCTTGGCGCGCAAAAAGGCAAGCCCCTCGGACTCGGGCACTTTCTGCGGCAAGGTCAGCGTGACCCGCCCGTCCAGTTGCGAGATCCGCAGGGACAGGCGGCGAGCTCGCGCCGACCGCCGCAGGACGACCGAAACCGGAGGGTTGCCACCCAAGGTGATTTGCCCCATATGCTCCCTGCCCCGCTGCCTGTCGTCAAAGCTTTTGACATCACTCACCTGATATGGCAGGGGGCGTGGATTGTCGACAGACACTGAGAGTTGAAGGGGATCACCCATGCCCAAGGAAGAATGGGGCACCAAGCGTGTCTGCCCCACCACTGGCAAGCGTTTCTACGACCTGAACCGCGACCCGATCGTCAGCCCCTACACCGGCGAGGTGGTCAACCTCGAAACCGGCAAGCGGAGCATGATCGCTGCAGATTCGGCAGATGCGGCCAACAAGTCCAAGGCCAAGGAGTCCGAGGAAGAAGTCGATCTGATCGACGACGATGACGTAAACGTCGATCTCGACGATGACGATGTTCTCGAGGACGAAGACGACGACAACGTTTCCCTGGACGATATCACGGACGTCTCGAACGAAGACGACGAGTCCTGATCGCTGGTCACCAGCGCTGAACACGGCAACGCCGGTCGGTTTTCCGACCGGCGTTTTTCTTTGTTTCCTCTGCCGCCACAGGCCCTACCGAGGCTTCGCGAGGAAATTCTCTCTCCGCCGCAATTTTCCGCTTGATCCCATTCGCGGCAGGGCGTAATCACCCCCGCACGGCGCCGCTGGCGTCGCCCGGGAATGGGGCCTTAGCTCAGCTGGGAGAGCGCTACAATGGCATTGTAGAGGTCAGGGGTTCGATCCCCCTAGGCTCCACCATCCCCCTCCTGAAAGGCACCATATAGTTCTGCCTTTCTCGTCAGAGGATTTGCCTCTGACACGCAGACGGGTGCTGTTTTAGCTACGAAAATCCATGCTGCCTTGATCGCCGCTCCTGGCGTGTCGATCGCTTCGCAGCGCTTTCCCCTGTCAAATCCGAGAATGGCCCATGAGAGACCATTTCTTCGTCGTGACGGGCGGTCCCGGTGCGGGCAAAACCAGCCTGATCACCGAGCTTGCCCGCCGTGGCTTTCAGAACATTCCCGAATCCGGCCGCGCGATCATTCGCGAGGAGATGGCGCGCGGCGGAGACGCCCTCCCCTGGGCGGACCGCATGGCCTATGCCGAACGGATGCTTGAGCGCGACCTCCGCGCCTACGAGGACGCACAGGCACTCTCAGGCCCCGTGATCTTCGACCGGGGCATTCCCGACATAATTGGCTACCTGACCCTCTGCGGCCTCCCCGTGGCGCCCCACGTCGCCGCTACGGCCAAGGCAGTCCGTTACAACGCCCGCGTCTTCCTGACACCCTACTGGGACGAGATCTTCACACAGGACACCGAACGCACGCAGACCCGCACCGAGGCCGAAGCGACCTGCGCCGTCATGCGGGAGACCTACACCGCGCTCGGATATGAGATCATGGAACTGCCGTGCACCGACATCGCATCACGCGCTGATTTTGTCTCTGCGCAACTAGCGCTCTGACCGGCTTCTCCAGATGGACGGAGAACCTACTGGAGCGGACAAACCGCGCAGCTCCCTCCTGCCTCCTACTACCTGAAGCCGACGGCCCAAAGCAGACCTCCGCTAGATGATTGAAATTCTGCAATGCAGCCCTTCTTTCTGGACATTGGGTTCGCTATGCAGGGATCTTTCTCACAATTTCATGGTTTTGTTCCGCTCGAGTCTGAGTAACATAGAGCCACTCGAGCAAAGAAAGTGGATAAGTGAATGCCCGCGAGCCCAGAGGCAACAGGTGGCGTCGGCTACACCTTTGAAGATTCAGTAGTCGCGTCCTATTTGACCAGCCTCCTTGTTGAAGGCGGTGCGCGGGGAATCTCTGAAGCGATTACTGACGGCGTCTTTCTCCAGCGCGCAGCGCTTGGTGAGCCACTAGACGATATAATCGTGGAAGCGTCGGACCGATACGGCCAACCTTCCAAATTGGCTCTGCAAGTAAAGCAAAGCCCAACGCTGAGTTCTGCTGAAAATAATACCGATTTTCGAGACGTGATTTCGGCTAGCTGGCGAGAATTCAAGAAAGAAGGCTTCAGGACAGGCCGGGACCGTGTTGGCTTAGCTGCTGCTAATGTCGCGCAGTCCACACTACGAGCAGCCCGTTCTACGCTTGAATGGGCTCGTACATCCAGCTCGGCAAATGACTTTTTTAGGCGGCTCGAAACCAAAAATTTCGCAAGCGAAGCACAAAGAAGATTCGTGAAGGATGTTCGGGCCCTGCTGCCAGCAGAGGCGCAAGACGAGGGAAATTCCTGGCAGTTTCTGAGGCATTTTGTCATCCTTGTCTTTGATACGCTTCCAGAAGGAGCGTCAGGTTCATTCGAGGCAATTGAACGTCTGCGGAATGCGCTACCAACTGGAGAGCGTCATCGTGCCGAAGAGCTTTGGGTACGACTTTCCCAGATATCACGAAAAGCGTCGGGCGCCGCAGGCAGCTTTTCAAGGGCAACATTGGTTGAGCAGCTTTCGGGAGTGTTTGACCTTTCTTCTCTTCCAAGCATGCGCAGTGATCTGGTTAAGGTAGCAGAAGAAACAAGACACGCTCTTCAAGGTATCCGAATGGATATCTCTGGGCTGATTATCCCACGAAATAGTGTTCTCGAAAAGATTAACGACATTGATGATGGCAAGCGATTTATCCAATTAGCGGGCGAGGCCGGTTCGGGCAAGTCGGCGGTGTTACGTGCGCTTGCCGAAGAGCACGCCCGGCACGGTTTCGCTCTTGTTCTGACCGACAAGCGTCTCGTCGGCCCCGGCTGGCCCTCACTGGCCACGCACTTGCGCCTAGAAACGGAACGGCTTGCTGACCTACTTTTTGAGTTAGCTACACTTGGAAAACCAACTCTCTTCATCGACGGGATAGATCGCCTCGGTAATGATACCCGCCAGACAATCTTGGACATCGTAACTATTCTTCTTGATGATCCAAGGCTTGCGGACTGGCGCGTTGTGGCATCTACCCGGTCGTCACACCTCGAAGACTTGAGGATATGGCTCCCTCATCAACTCATTGAGGAGGACCAAGCACATATCGTCGAGATCGATGGATTTGATGATAATGAGGCTGGAATCCTTGCTGAGCGGATTCCAGCGATGCACGAAGTCCTGTTCGCCGAGGGTCAAGAGAAGGAATTTGCAAGGCGCCCTTTCTTTGCTCAGGTTTTGGCACAGCGTTCAGTGGGCACTGTTGGAGCGGCGAGCAAGTTTTCCGAGATTTCGCTAGCGCAGGTTTGGCTAGAAGGACCGCACGGTCTCCATGAAAAAGCCGCTTCGATTGAGCGCCGCCACGCGATGGGTGAGCTGGCCGCGAGATGCGCTCAAGCAACCAATAGAAGCGCCGCAGCAGAAGGCATTTCCGCTCAAGCTCTGACGGCATTAGTACAAGAACGAGCGATAGCGGAGGTTGCGGGTAGCGGACGATATTCCTTTACCCACGACATATTTCTGGAATGGGCGATGTTCGGTTTGTGCCGCCAAAATGGTCCAGATTGGCCGAGCACCCTCACCGCCGCTGGAGACAGGCCCGGAATGATCCGGGTAGTGGAGCTACTGTCACAGTTTGAATTCGAGACCGGAGACAACTGGTCAGAAACTCAATTGGCACTGGAGCAGCAGGACGCGTGGCTCCATTGGAGCAGGGTTTGGCTCCTTGCACCATTTGCCTCGCCAGCGTTCTTTGACCGTAAAGACACGATTTCAGAATTCTTGAGGGAAGACCACCGGCTTATCAGGCTCCTTTCTTCTTTCCGCGCTCACAAAACTATCGAAAACCTTCTAGTCGTTCATGGCGCTTTTGAAATCGGCGAGAAAACTAAGTTTGAAAAATTCAGATTAGCTGACTTCTTGTCTTGGCCCCGCCCTGTTCGGAATTGGAGGCGACTGCTGATCTGGTTGCTTTCGCTTGACTGGAACGAGGCAACGGCCGAGGACATTGTTGACACGTTCGACGTATGGCTGAACCTGTTTCAAGATTATCCCGACAAGATCAAAGATCGTTTTGCTGAACGAGTTGATCAGATATTGACTGAATGGGATGCCTACGACTATTGGGACCGGAGCAAAAAGACCACTCCATTAGGGTTTCATAAAGACGGTTTCGGCGGCAAACTTCGACAGGCTTTTCTAAGGTCGTCGCTTACCAACACGGACCTACTGAGTCGTAGGCTTCAAGCTTGGACAAGCGAACGGATTGACGACAAGGTCCAAACCAGCGTCTTTGCATGGAGCGTGCGCCTTGCCAGTGTTGTCCCTGAAGCCCTAGCTGACTTTTCCTTCCAAGCGTTTATCGACCCACTACCATCAGAGTCAGCCGAGAGGTCGCGGGGGCAGATGATCAGTTGGTCGCCCCATATGAATGATTGGGATTCTCCGGGCATTAGCAACTATTCGCGCCACTGCCATCCAGCTTCTCCTATTCAGCAACCATTCGCAGCCCTTTTCGAGCACGCACCTCAAGAAGGTCTTCGTTTAATTCGCAAGCTGCTCAGCCGGACCGTCGTCGCGTGGAGAGAGCTACCCCAATACGACTATCGCAACCGCAAAATTCCAATTCCATTCAGCGTGGATTTCCCCTGGGGAACTCAAACGTTCTGGGGCGACCAAAGGATTTATGGTTGGTATCGAGGTCTGTTTTCTTGCGACATCCTCGGGTCGGCACTTATGGCGCTGGAAGATTGGGCGTTCTCCGAGCTTGAAGCCGGACGGGACGTTGATCAGATCGTAAGGGAGCTGGTTACAGGACACGAAAGCGTGGCCACGCTGGGCATCGCCTTGGGGGTCTTGTTGGACAAGGACGCGTTGTCACCTGCGGCAGCCACTCTCGTAGGCTGCCAGCACATCTGGGCCATGGACGAGTACCGCTGGCAACACGACGTCCAAGGCCTTCACTCAAACGAAATTGGAGCGAGCTTCGGCTTGTCTAACGATACAACTCATCTTGAAGCATTGAAACGCCTCAACTCGCGGCCTTCCCGAAAAAAGAACATAAGGTGGCTCGCGACAGCATTCATCCTCACAGCTAACGACCAACGCGAAAAGGTAGCGGACGAGCTTACCAGCTTTCCAAATGAGCTACCCTTCACCCACGAAGGCCAAGAAGATGATGATAAGCTAGTCGCATATTTTCTGCATCGAGCCGAGGAGTGGGCCGCGATGGCAGACCTTTCGAACTATGCTCAGGTGGAGACCGATGATGGGAAAGTCGGCGTCGCATTTCAGCCGTCAGACGAACGAGTGCAACAAGCTGAAGAAGCAGGTGAGCGGCTAGCGCATTGGAACGAAGGCTTCCAACTGCTTAAACAATGTGAGGCTTGGTTTGAGAGCGGTAAAATTGATGATGAGACGCGAGATGAAATTGTAGCGCTCGCACGCCAGGTCGACAACGAGGACCTGTTCAAATCTGGTTTTGATGCCGGAGACCCCGGCAGCCGCCGCGCTGGCGGAGTAGCAGCCGTGTCAGCAGCGATCCTGAGTTTGAAGCCCGATCTTCCACATAATCAAGTGGAATGGGCCGAAAGCGTTGCATTTCGCGCCGCCAGTACTGTTCCGGCAAACGATGAGTTTTTTCATGCTGATGCTCCTGCCGACGACAGACCCGAAACATTTGCATCAAAGGGATTGGCGGCGATAGTCAAAAATGGCGGACCATTAGCAGGTTCAGCACAAGAAGAACTGGTTCGGTTGTGCTTTCAACCCTACAAGCGCGTGCAGTTGGCTGCGTTGTCAAATGCCGCATCATGTTGGCGAGAACACAAGGGCTTCGCTGACAAGTGCACGGCGCTCGCTTTCAAGCTGACGACTCTCGAATTGGATCGTGGTTCACCTGATTGGTACCGACGACGCGATGAGAGAGAAAACAGTCTGGCGTCCGAAAAACAACGGCTGTTTGAGGCGACTATACGAGCTCTAGCTTCTGGCGAAGGGAAAGGGCTGTCTGAGACGTATGCCGAAATCGAGCCAGAACACTTAGACCAATGGCGGGTCAAGGACTTCGCGTCGATGTTGTCGATCATCCCGAAAGACAGGTTCAACGAAGATGATGCTTTTCGTGAGGACCTAACAGCGCTTCTGCATAGCTTCGTTGAAAAGCTCACTGCGGCAATTGGTGCAGCTGACGAAGCCGAGCACCGTTCAGGCTCAAGGCTAAGTTTGGAGTTTTCCAGTTGCATTTGGGACTTGGCAGCGCTGTGCGAGAAATTGCCCATTGAAAATGTTCGTAGTGCAATCATACCAATGTTGTCTCAGTTGCCCCATAAGCCGAGGAGCGAAGTTCTCTCGACTTTCGCAAATGCGTACTCCTGCATTAGACTTCTGGATGCGCCGAAAGTTCCAGCGGGAATTGTTGGCGTCTTCCTCGACATCTTTGAGGCAGTCGCAGATGACCCTGATTGGAAGCGTCCGGAGTGGCGGGAGGACTATGGTCTTCCTGATCAGCTTCACAAATTGGTTCGTATCGCAATGGGGGCAAATTGGGATCGGCCAGCAATGGGTGCGGCCCGCTTCGCTAACAGTGATTGGTCTGATGCAAAGCTACTGGACCCCTTGATTGATTGGATGCTCCAACGATTTGGGCACCTGCCTCAGGTCATGCAAGCATTCTTGCTCCATGTTGAAAGATCCTTCGATAGCCGCAGAAGCGAATTCCTCGCTTCTAGGTTGGGGGGCATCGCACCCGCCGTATGGCAGTCTAGGGGGTTTTGGTCAGGGGGAAGAACTGCACACCTTGCCGGTCTGCTTCAAACTTTTGCCGAACGAGACGCGCCATTGCAGCCTGATGTCCACGTGCAGTTTTTGGAGATTCTCGATCACTTGATTGAACTTGGGGATCGTCGCGCAGCAGCACTTCAAATGAGCTCGTTATTTGACCTGCCACGTTTCAGTAATCCGCCGCAGGTTGCGCAAATCGAAACTTCGTAGTGAGGCCTCATCACAACTTCGCGTCGAAGGTCCGCATTAGAGGTCAAGGGTTGGCTGTAAAGGGTTGGAAGGGACCGTCGGCCATTAACGTTTCGGCCCTTGCCGCGCCAGCGTGCGATAGACGGTTGGCCGCGACACAGAGAAGAGCTCGGCCAAGTCCGACACCGAATACTCCCCAGTTGCGTGCATCCGTGTCAACTCCGCCGCCTGCCGGTCGGAAAGCTTTGGCTTCTTGCCCCTCAACTTCCCTTTGGCGTGTGAACCGGCGTGCAATTTTGACCCCGTAGAGGGGTGATCGGCGTCCAAAAATGACCCCCTTACACTGATGTGG
>NZ_JASHJL010000072.1 GCF_030733205.1 Mameliella sp. MMSF_3455 | reverse complement strand
GGCGTCGGCCCGATGACCATCGCCTGCCTGCTGGCCAACACGCTGACCGCCTGCTGCCGGGCCAACGGACTGGAAGAACCGGAGGGGCTGACCGCATGAAACACGATCCGCGGTTGCTGCTAGGCAAGCCCGTGCAGGAGCGGATCCTGGCCGAGGTGCGTGGCATTACCAATTCCGCCGGGCGGATCGGCAAGCTCGTGTCGATCTCGATCGGGGATGTTCCGGAGGTTGCGGTCTATGTTCGCAACCAGGCCCGGGCCGCTGCTGCCGTCGACCTGCCCTTTGACCAGGAATTCTGGGGCGGGGAGGTGACACAGGAAGACTGCAAGGCGCGTATCCAGGAAATGAATGACGACCCGGAGGTACTGGGCATCATCCTGCAGCGCCCGGTGCCAAGCCACATCAACGTCCGCTCTTTGCAATCCGCGATCCACCCGCTCAAGGATGTGGAGGGCATGAACCCAGCCTCGATCGGCAACATCGTCTACAACGATGTTGCGATGGCGCCCTGTACCGCGGCCGCTGCCGTCGAGCTGGTGCGCGCCACCGGCCTCAACATGGAAGGGCTGGAGGTCGTGATGGTGGGGCATTCGGAAATCGTCGGGAAACCGGCGGCGATGATGCTGATGGCAGAAGGCGCCACGGTCACGGTCTGTCACCATCTGACGCGTTCCGTGGCCATGCACTCGCGCCGTGCCGACGTGATCGTTGTTGCCGTGGGCAAGGCGCATCTGATCGGTCCCGACATGGTGAAACCCGGGGCGGCGGTGATCGACATCGGTATCAACCAGCGGGTTCATTCCGACGGCACGACCGAGATCGTCGGCGACGTGGATACCGACGCCGTCAAGGAAGTCGCCGGTTGGATCACTCCCGTGCCGGGCGGTGTCGGTCCCGTGACGGTCGCGATCCTGATGCGGAACGCGATCCGCGCCTACGAACGACAACAGGCGGCCGGCTGGCGGAGCTGAATGGCTCCGCCAATTGGTCAGAGCGTCAGGTAGCCGATCCCCAGAAAGGCCACGATACAGCCCGCCCATTGCCCGATCCGCATCTGTTCGTTCAACAGAATACGCGCCAGCAGGATCGTGAAGAGGCCAAAGATCGAGGCCGCGACCGCCGCGAACTCGGGCTGCGCCAACGATGCGGCCGAGATCACCGACAGCAGGGCGATGCCATCCAGCAGGCCCATGGTCACCAGCGGCACCACGGCCTTGCGGCCGACCCGGATGTCGGGCCGCAGCGCCCAGATGATCCCGCACAGGAGGACAAGCGCGACAAGACGCGTGGCGAATGTGCTTTGCCATTCGCCCCCGGTTTCCGCGGCCAGCTGGCCCAGCTTGAAGGTGCTGGCGTAGCCGATGGCCGAGAGCAGCGAGTAGGCGATCGTTGGCCCGCGCGGCGGGATGTCGCCCTGCGAGGAATCCGAGAGTATCGCCACCAGGCCGACGGCACATATCACAATCAGAACGGTAGCAATCTGATCTGGTGTGATGATCGAGCCGCCAAGCGCCGCGTAGAACAGGGAAAGGATGGGAAAGGCGCCGATGATGGGGCTGACCAGTCTCACAGGCCCACGCTCAAAGGCGAAATAAAGCCCGAGACTTGCCGCGAGAAAGGTGAACCCCGCCGCCAATGCATACCCGAGCGCCGGCCCCTGTGGCAAAAGCCACTCTCCCTTGACGAGAATCACGCTGCCTTGGAACGCGAGCCCCGTCAGGAGAACCACAAGCAATGCGCCCATGAGCGGGACGGTCCGGCTGAGATAGCGAATCGCGATGTCATGCAGACCCCAGCAAACGGCCGCAACCAGGCCCAGAAAAAGCGCACTCATATCGTGAAACTCCTGTCGATTAGAGAGATTCCTGTCCGTATCGCTTGCGCGAACAAACCACCGGGTATATTCTCATCATTAATATTATTTTCCGTAAAGGCAAATCTCGGGAGGAATGGACGTGCTTGATACCAGATATCCCAACGTGGTCCCCGGACCGCCGCGGCCCAGTGGGATCTTCGAGCCTCGGGTCTTCTCGATGCCTCCCGGGACAGAGCGCTATGTCGTTGAAGGCATGGGCGCGATCCTTGTCCGGCTCGAGGCCGGGGACAGGCTGGAAATCGAGAACACGGAAGGCGGCCAGCGGTGCGAAATCGTTTGTGCCCACCCGGACGGCACTTTCGATGCCGGATTGATCGGCGCGCGCGCGCAAGGTTCCGCAAACGGGCTTCAGGCGCTGCTGACCTCGACCGACCAGTCCCTGCGTAGCCTGCGCATGGGGATCGAGGCGCGTGGTCTGGACCTGGCAAAGGCCGAGGCGATCCATCTGTTCGAGGCCGCGACCCCGGCCCGGACCACCGAGAGCTTTACTGCCGCGCACGAAGGGATCGCCATCATCGCCGCGCCTGGCGGCATCATGGATTTCGAAGTGCAG
Source organism: Mameliella sp. MMSF_3455 (assembly GCF_030733205.1). GTDB lineage: Bacteria > Pseudomonadota > Alphaproteobacteria > Rhodobacterales > Rhodobacteraceae > Antarctobacter. Next base: position 12,766 of record NZ_JASHJL010000072.1, on the reverse strand, counting down.
GACACGGCGACGCCGCTGACGGTCTACATCCGGCGGGCGACGATCAAGCCGGTGCCCAAGTTCGAACTGCCCGATCCGCTTGCCGATCCGGTCGCCGACGTGCGCGTGCATTCGGCAACCGCCGAGGCTTATTTCGTCAAGGCGGGTGACTATATCCAGATCCTTGACGTGGACGGGCGGCAATGCACGGATTTCCAGTGCTTTTCGGCGCGCAAGCTGGACAAGGGGATCGAGCACGCGCTGGACGTGACCACGACGCGGACGCTGATGGAACATGCCTACCCGATGCCGGGGCTGCATGCGAAATACTATGATCAGGACATGCTGCCACTGGTCGAGGTGATCCAGGATACCTGCGGGCGGCACGATGCCTTTGCCCTGGCCTGTTCGGCCAAATACTACGACGACATCGGCTATCCCGGACACGTCAACTGTTCCGACAACTTCAACGGTGCCCTGGCGCCGCATGGGGTGACCGGGCGCAAGGGCTGGATGGCGATCAACTTCTTCTTCAACACCGGGCTGGACGAGCACGGGGTGATGTATTCCGACGAACCCTGGTCGCGCCCCGGCGACTATGTGTTGCTGCGTGCCCTGACCGACCTTGTCTGCGTCAGCTCGGCCTGCCCGGACGATACCTCGGCGGCGAACGGCTGGAACCCGACCGATATCCATGTGCGCACATACAGCGGCAAGGAATCCTTTCAACGCGCCGTGGCGTACCGCCCCACACCTGATGCGGAACCGAAGATGACCAAACAGACAGGCTTTCACGACCGGTTCGACCGGTTCACCGACAACTTCATCGAATACAACGGCTTTTGGTTGGCAAACTGCATGTCCAGCGCCGGCCCGATCGAGGAATACCACGCCTGCCGCGAGAAATGCGTCGTGCTGGATCTGTCTGCACTGCGCAAGTTCGAGATCACCGGCCCGGACAGCGAGGCGATATGCCAGTATGTCTTTACCCGCAACATGAAGACGCTTCCGGTGGGCGGCGTCGTCTATACCGCGATGTGCTATCCGCATGGCGGCATGATCGACGACGGCACCGTGTTCCGCCTCGGCAAGGACAACTTCCGCTGGATTGGCGGTTCGGACTACGGTGGCGACTGGCTCCGCGAAAAGGCCGAGGAACTGGGATTGAAGGTGCTGATCCGGTCCTCGACCGACATGCAGCACAACATCGCCGTGCAAGGGCCCGAAAGCCGTGATCTGCTGAAGAAGGTCATCTGGACCGCGCCGCACCAGCCAAATTTCGAGGATCTCGCCTGGTTCCGCTTTGCGCCCGCCCGTATCGGTGACGATCAGGGTATCCCGGTCGTGGTCAGCCGGACAGGCTATACCGGCGAACTGGGGTACGAGATCTTCTGCCACCCGAAACACGCGGGAGAGGTCTTTGACGCCGTCTGGGAGGCGGGGCAGGCGCATGGTATCCGCCCGATGGGGCTGGAGGCGCTGGACATGGTGCGGATCGAAGCCGGGCTGATCTTTGCTGGCTATGATTTCTCGGACCAGACCGATCCGTTCGAGGCCGGTGTCGGCTTTACCGTACCGCTGAAGTCCAAGCCGGATGATTTCATTGGGCGCGAGGCGCTGATCCGTCGAAAGGAAAACCCGATGCGCAAGCTGGTCGGGCTGGACATCGACAGCAACGTCGAGGTCGGGCACGGCGATTGCGTCCACATTGGCCGCGCGCAGATCGGAGAGATCACCTCCTCCATGCGTTCGCCGATCCTGGGGCGGAACATCGCCATGGCGCGGGTCGACGTGGCCCATTGCGAACCGGGCACGCAGGTAGAAATCGGCAAGCTGGACGGGCATCAGAAACGCCTACCCGCCACCATCCGCGCCGATCTGGCCGCCTATGATCCGAAGAAGGAAAAGCCGCGGTCTTGACGTATCTCAAAGCCGCCAAATCCACGGCGGGTTAGGTCCTTGCCATGACAAGCGCATTGGAAGAAATCGGCGGCGAAACCGCTCTGCGAGGCCTCGTGGAGCAGTTCTACGATCTCATGGAAACGGATCCGGCGGTGCATGAATTGCACCGCCTGCATTTCCGGGGGCACGGACTGTCCCACACCCGGCAGGCTCAGTTCGAGTTCATGAGCGGTTTTCTCGGCGGCAGGCCCTATTACCGTGAACGCAACGGCCACATGAACCTGCGCGAAATCCATGCCCACATCCCGATCCGCGAAGCGGATGCGGAGATGTGGCTGCAGACCTTCGACAGGGCTTTGGCCGACGTGGGGCTGACGGGTCCGGCGGTGGACAAGATGCGCGCGACCCTGCAACGGGCCGCGCACATGCTGGTGAACGACGTTCCCGACTGGCGCCGGGGCGAAGAAGCGCAGGACAGGGAGGTCCTGCGCGATCACGGGGCCTTGCGCCGGGGCTGAGGTCTCAGCCGATCAGCAGGATCTGGACATCGGCGACATTTGTGCCGGTTGCCCCGGTGATCAGCAGGTCTTCGGACAGGCGCAACGCTGCATTGCTGTCGTTGCGTTCCAGATACTCCGTCGGCGACTGCCCTTTGCCCCGTATGCGGGCAAGGGTGTTCTGGTCGACAATCGCGCCGGCCGCATCCGTCGGGCCGTCGCGACCGTCCGTCCCGGCCGACAGAAAGACCCAGGGCGTGGCGATCGGTTCGGCATCGGCAAGTGCCGCCATCCGCAAGGCCAGTTCCTGGTTCCGTCCGCCCAATCCGCCGCCGCGCACCTGAACAGTGGTTTCGCCGCCCCAGAGGATCGCGCGCGGTTTGTCAGGCGTCCCTGCATCACGCAGCGCGCGATAGGTGGTGCAGACCGCCTCGTTCACGTCGCCGGTCAGCGGTTCCTTGATGACCAGGGTCTCGTAGTCGCGACGCAGTTCATCCGCGGCTGCCTGCACGCTTTCGCGGTTGCCGCCGATCAAATGGTTGCTGGCTGTGAGTTCCGCGTTTGCGCGCGGCGCGTTGCGGAGGTGGCGCTGCACGCTCTCGGGCAGACGGTTGAACAAACCCACCGAATGCAGCAGGTCGCGCGCCTGTTCCGGCGTGCCGATGGGGGCGACACTGGGGCCGCTGGCAATGGCGCGCAGGTCATCACCGATCACATCCGAGAGGATATAGGCCGTGACCGGCGCCGGGGCGGCCAACCGCAACATCCCGCCGCCCTTCAGTTGCGAAACTTGCTGCCGTACAAGGTTCATCGCCACGATGTCCAACCCGCTGTCCAGCAGCAGGCGGTTGAGCGACTGTTTGTCCTCCAGGCTGACACCCTCTGGCGGGGCTGGGAGCAGGGCGGAGCCGCCTCCCGAGATCAGGGCGATCACGACGTCCCCCGTGACGGCGCTTTTCAGCACTTCCTGCATCCGTTCTGCGCCGCGTGCGCCTACGGTATCGGGCACGGGGTGTCCGGCCCGATAGACCTCGGCGCCCGGGACCTGTTCCTGATTTTCGCGGTGGGTGACGCAGATCATCACCCGCGGGCCGCTGATGCGGGGCAGGACCGCGCGCAGCATGGCGGGGGCGGCCTTGCCCAGGGCAAGGACGATGGTCCGGCAACCATGTGCCGGGCGGGGCAGCGGATGTTGCCCCAGGCTTTCGCGCATGGCCAGCGCCGGGTCGGCACGGCGGATTGCGGCCCGGAATGCCCGGGCCGCGTCGCCTTTCAGTGCCGGGATCTTATCCGGCTGCAATCTGACGCGCCTTCTCGACCAGCACTTCGGCCTGCCGGATCGAGGCATAGTCGATCAGGCGACCGTCCAGCGAAACCGCGCCCTTGCCGGCCGCTTCGGCCTCGGCCATTGCGGTCAGGATGCGACCGGCCTTGGTCACTTCGGCGTCGGAGGGGCTCATGACCTCGTTGGCCAGCGCGACCTGGCTCGGGTGGATGGCCCATTTGCCCTCGCAGCCCAGCACGGCGGCGCGCTTGGCGGCGGCGCGATAGCCGTCAGGGTCCTGGAAGTCGCCAAAGGGGCCGTCGATCGGGCGCAAGCCGTTGGCGCGCGCCGCGACCACCATCCGGGCCAGTGCATAGTGCCACATGTCGCCCCAGTGGGTTTCGCGGGCGTTGTTGGCGTCGGGGTCCGTCAGGACCGAGTAGTCGGGGTTCACGCCGCCGATGATCGTGGTGCGCGCCCGGGTCGAGGCCGCGTAGTCGGCGACACCGAAGTGCAGGCTTTCGTTGCGCTTGGAGGCCGCGGCGATTTCCGACACGTTCTGCATGCCGAGCGCGGTCTCGATGATGTGTTCGAAGCCGATGCGCTTTTTCAGGCCCATCGCGTCTTCGATCTGGGTCACGATCATGTCGATGGCATAGACGTCGGCGGCGGTGCCAACCTTGGGAATCATGATCAGGTCCAGCCGCTCGCCCGCCTGCTCGACCACGTCGACCACGTCGCGATACATGTAATGCGTGTCCAGCCCGTTGATCCGGATGGACATGGTCTTGGTGCCCCAATCGATCTCGTTCAGGGCCTTGATGATGTTCTTGCGGGCCTGAGCCTTTTCGTCGGGCGCAACCGCGTCCTCGAGGTCGAGAAAGATCACATCGACGTCGGATTGCGCCGCTTTTTCAAACATTTGAGGCTGTGATCCGGGCACGGCCAGTTCCGAGCGATTAAGCCGTGCGGGGGCCTGGTCGATGGCGTGGAAAGACATGGTCAGGGTCCTTTCTGACAGGAAAGTTGGGTCGGACCCCTATTTGCATTTGGGAAATCTGTATTCCTGTCAATAAATTTTTTTGCATACCAGTGCACACAGCACGGCGCGTCATCCGCCGCTTTTCGCCTTTGACGCGTAGAAGTGCGCGATCGCCTGAGCGCGGTTCTTGACCGAGAGCTTGTCAAAGATGTTCGACAAATGGAACTTTACCGTATTGGTCGATATCTCGAGCCGCGCGGCAAGCTGCTTGTTGGTCAGTCCCTCGGCCAGGGCATCCAGAATCGCGCGCTCCTTGCGGGACAGGGTGCTGATGGGATCGGTCTTCAGCTCGCGGATGTCGAGGTAGGGAAAGACCATCTTGCCCGCGGCCACGTCGAGGCAGGTCTGCACCAGCGAGTCGGTCGGGGCGGCCCGCGACACGAAGGCCGCCGCGCCCGAGGCCATCGCCTGGCGCGGTACGGCCACGTCCGAGTCATGGCCATAGACGACAATGCGCGGCGCGTTTTCTTGCGCGCGCAGCACCTCGATCAGCTTTTCCGCCCCCAGCGCCGGGATGTTCCAGTCTACCACGCAGACCTTCACCGGCACGCGCATGATCATGCCCAGGAACCCTTCGGCGGTGGCACTGGTGGCCACCAGCGAGAATCGGGGATCGCGTTCAAAAACCTCGGACATGGCCGACAGGACCAGCGGATTGCCGTCGCCCAGCATGATGTCGATGCGTTCTCTCTGCACTGTAGATCCCTGATTTTCTTTAAGTTTCTGTCATAGGCCACCCATTTGGGTGGGGTCGAAAACGGCATACAACGGAATACTTGCCAATTTGGGTGGTAATTTCCCCACCCATTTGGATGCCCAAAAGCAGGATTAAGGAACGTTTTTCCCGTGAGCAAGCAGTTTTATAACCGAGAGGAAACAACCATACACCTCAAGTGAACGAACGGAGCGATCATGACCGTTGCGCAGCTATTTCCCAAGCTCGAAATCCCCGAAACCATCGCCGCGGGCCCCGGACCGGGCAATACCGACGCACGGGTGCTGGCGGCCTTTGCCGGGGCAGGGCTGGCCGATCACATGCATGGCGACGTCCTGCGCGGCATGGTCGAGTGCAAGCACATGCTGCGCCAGGTCTGGGGCACGGAAAACGTGCACACCTTCGGTGTCGCCGGAACAGGGTGGAGCGGCCTGGACGTGATGTTCAGCGCCGTGATGCCGGGTGACAAGGTCGTGGTCTTTTCCAACGGCACGTTCTCGGGCATCGACGGTCTGACCGTTCGTATGAAGGCGGCGACCGCTGCCGAACTGGCGCTCAGCCCGCTGGATCCCAAACCCGCGTCGGTCGTCATTGTCGACGTGCCGCACGGCATGTCCGTGACAGGCGGCATGGTCGAGGCCGCGCTGGCCGAGCACAAGCCGAAATGGGCCGCGATGGCGCATTGGGAAACCGGTTCGGGCCGGATCAACGACATCGCCGGGTTCAGCGCCGCCTGTGAAAAATACGACGTGATGGGCCTCGTGGACGCGGTTTCGTCCCTGGGGGTCGAGGATTTCCGGATCGACGATTACCCGGGTGTGCATGGCTGGGCCTCCTGCCCGCAAAAGGGCATCTGCTGCCTGCCGCTGACCTACGCCCCCGTCTCGTTCAGCGACCGCTACATCGAAACCCTGAAAAAGACCGGCACGCGCACCTTCGTGCACCACCCGATCATGGAAGCCCGCCACTGGGGCATCATCGACGGCCAGGATGTCGAGAAGGGCACCTATCACCGGACCCATTCCGCCTACGCGGTCGCGGCCTTCCACGAGGCGCTGCGGATTACCCTGCAGCAGGGCATCGCCGAGCGGGCCAAGGACTACGCCCACCACGAAACGGCGCTGCGCCGCGCGGTGCAGGCGATGGGCTGCGAGGTGACGTCGAACATGACCTCGCTGGTCGTGCTGAACCTGCCCAAGGCGCTGGCGGGCCGCGAGATGGAACTGGTGCAGGCCTGCCGGGCGCAGAACTTCGGCATCTGGCCGACCCTGTCCGAACCTGTCCAGATCCGCATCGGCATTCTGAACCTGCTGAGCCGCGAAGCGATCACCGACATCGTCACCCGTTTCGCGGATGCGATCCGCGCGCTTGGTGGCGAGGTCGACGATGCCCGCGTGACCGATGCACTGAACGGCGTCTACGACCGTGCGGTCGCCGCAGAATAACTAGCAGACGATCCAGTCTTTCGGAGGAGGAAAGAGCATGGACATTCATGAGTATCAGGCCAAGGAAATCCTGGCCAATTTCGGAGTGCACAGCCCCCCCGGGGCGCTGGCCTACAGCCCTGAACAGGCGGCTTACCGGGCCCGCGAACTGGGCGGTGACCGCTGGGTGGTCAAGGCCCAGGTTCATGCCGGGGGCCGGGGCAAGGCCGGGGGCGTCAAGGTCTGTGACAGCGACGCAGAGATCCAGTCGACCTGCGAGTCGCTCTTTGGCCGCAAGCTGGTGACGCATCAGACCGGCCCCGAGGGCAAGGGCATCTACCGGGTCTACGTCGAGGCCGCCGTGCCGATCGAACGCGAGATCTACCTTGGTTTTGTCCTCGACCGGACCTCTCAGCGGGTGATGATCGTGGCCTCTGCCGAAGGCGGAATGGAGATCGAGGAGATATCCGCCAACCGCCCCGACAGCATCGTGCGGGCAACCGTCGAACCCGCCGTGGGATTGCAGGACTTCCAGTGCCGCCAGATCGCCTTCAAGCTGGGCATGGACCCGGCGCTGACCGCGCCGATGGTGCGTACGCTGCAAGGATGCTACCGCGCCTTCCGCGAGCATGACGCCACGATGGTCGAGATCAACCCGCTGGTGGTGACGGGCGACAACCGCATCCTCGCGCTCGACGCCAAAATGACCTTCGACGACAACGCGCTGTTCCGCCACCCGCAGATCAGCGAGCTGCGCGACAAGAGCCAGGAAGACCCGCGCGAAAGCCGCGCTGCCGACCGGGGACTGTCCTATGTCGGGCTTGAGGGGAACATCGGCTGCATCGTGAACGGTGCGGGACTGGCGATGGCCACGATGGATACGATCAAGCTGGCCGGGGGCGAACCCGCCAACTTCCTCGACATCGGCGGCGGTGCCACCCCGGAACGCGTGGCCAAGGCCTTTCGCCTGGTGATGTCCGACGACAACGTCCAGGCCGTGCTGGTCAACATCTTCGCGGGAATCAACCGCTGTGACTGGGTCGCCGAGGGCGTGGTTCAGGCGCTGAAAGAGGTGCAGGTCGACGTGCCGGTGGTGGTCCGTCTTGCGGGCACGAATGTCGAGGAGGGGCAGAAGATCTTGGCCAAGTCCGGCCTTCCGATCATCCGCGCCACCACGCTGATCGAAGCGGCACAGCGCGCCGTCGGCGCCTGGCAGAACGACCTTTCCCAGGGCTCCAACATGAGGGCAGTCCAATGAGCATCTTCATCGACAGAGGTACCCGCGTCATCGTCCAGGGGATCACCGGCAAGATGGCGCGCTTTCACACCGCGGACATGATCGCCTATGGCACCAATGTCGTCGGCGGCGTCGTCCCCGGCAAGGGCGGCCAGACCGTCGAGGGTGTCCCGGTCTTCGATACGGTCGAAGACGCGGTGGCGGCCACCGGCGCCGAGGCCAGCTTGGTCTTCGTGCCGCCGCCCTTTGCCGCCGACAGCATCATGGAAGCGGCCGATGCGGGCATCAAGTACTGCGTCTGCATCACCGACGGCATCCCGGCCCAGGACATGATCCGCGTCAAGCGTTACATGTACCGCTATCCCAAGGATCGCCGCATGGTCCTGACCGGCCCGAACTGCGCCGGCACGATCAGCCCGGGCAAGGCGCTCTTGGGGATCATGCCCGGCCATATCTACCTGCCGGGTCACGTCGGCATCATCGGTCGGTCCGGCACGCTGGGCTACGAGGCCGCCGCGCAGCTCAAGGAGCATGGCATCGGAATCTCGACCTCGGTGGGGATCGGCGGCGACCCGATCAACGGGTCCTCCTTCAAGGATATACTCGAACACTTCGAGGCGGATGATGAAACCCATGTCATCTGCATGATCGGTGAGATCGGCGGCCCGCAAGAGGCAGAAGCCGCGGCCTACATCCGCGATCATGTCACCAAGCCGGTGGTCGCCTATGTCGCGGGTCTGACCGCTCCCAAGGGGCGGACCATGGGTCATGCCGGGGCGATCATCTCTGCCTTCGGCGAAAGCGCCAGCGAAAAGGTCGAGATCCTGACCGCCGCCGGTGTCACGGTCGCCCCGCATCCGGCCGAGATTGGCGACACCATTGCGAAGGTGATGCAGAAGGAGGCCGCATGATGAATGCCCCTGCCATCCTGAACAACCGGCCGCGCGTGCTTGTCACGCGCCGCTGGCCCCAGACGGTCGAGGCAGAACTGGCCGAGCGATTCGACACGGTCTTCAACGTCGAGGACCGCCCCATGAGCGCCGCGGATTTCCGCGATGCCCTGGGCAAGTTCGATGCCATCCTGCCGACCGTCACCGACGGGCTGGGCAGCGAGGCAATGGACGTGAGCGAGGCCCGCACCCGCATCCTGGCCAATTACGGCGTGGGCTTCAGCCACATCGACACCGATGCGGCGAAGAAGTTGGGGATCGCCGTCACCAACACGCCGGATGTGCTGTCGGAATGCACCGCGGACCTGGCCATGACGCTGATGCTGATGGTGGCCCGCCGCGCGGGCGAGGGCGAACGTGAACTGCGTGCCGGACAGTGGACCGGCTGGCGTCCCACACACCTCGTGGGGGCCAAGGTCTCTGGCAAGGTGCTGGGCATCGTGGGCTTTGGCCGGATCGGTCAGGCGATGGCGCAACGCGCGCATTTCGGCTTCGGCATGAAGATCCTCGTGCAGAACCGCTCTCGCATCGCGCAGGACGTGCTGGACCGCTACAACGCGGTGCAGGTCGACACGATCGAAGACCTGCTGCCGCAGTGTGATTTCGTTTCGTTGCACTGTCCCGGCGGCGCGGCCAACCGGCACCTGATCGACTCGCGCCGGCTGGACCTGATGAAGCCGGGGGCCTTTCTGATCAACACCGCCCGCGGTGAGGTGATCGATGAACACGCGCTGGCCCAGGCGCTGATGTTCGACTGCATCGGCGGCGCGGCGCTGGACGTTTTCGACGGTGAACCCAAGGTGGCCCCGATCCTGCTGGATTGCGACAACCTGGTGATGCTGCCCCACCTTGGCAGCGCGACCGAGGAAACCCGCACGGCGATGGGCATGCGCGTGCTCGACAACCTTGTCGACTTCTTCGAGGGCCGGACCCCTGGCGATCAGGTGGCATGATGCAGATGGTGGCAGAACCTGCGGGGCTCGAAGCCCCCGATCAATATGCGGAAGACGTGTACCGCCGCCTGCGCGGGGCGTGGCTGAAGGTTCTCCACCGTCGCGCGCCGCATGTGGCGCAAGCTGTCGAGGATGGCGTCACCCATTGGGACGAAGGCGATTACGCCGACCACCTGCAGGCCAGCACGATCTGGTTTCACCTGCAGCAGATCATGGACGAAAACCTGACGATCCGCACCGGACGCCTGGCCGAACAGGATGGCCATCCGGGCGAGGGCGGGTTTCACAAGGCGCTCGCCGATTGTCCCGAGGATCACCGTCCCGCGATGCAGCGCCTGCTCTCCGAAGGCCAGCTGTCCGTTGGCCCGACGATCACCGCCCATCCGACAGAGGCCAAGCGCGTCTCTGTCATGGAAATCCATCGCCGCATCTACCGCACGCTGGTCCTGTTCGAGACCATGCGCTGGAGCCCGCGAGAGATCGCGCGGCTGGAAGAGACGCTGGAGATGGAAATCGACCTGCTCTGGCTGACAGGCGAGTTGCGGATGGAACGTCCCAGTCTTGCCTCCGAGATCGACTGGGGCCTGCAATTCTACCGCACCAGCCTGTTCGAGGCCGTGCCGCGGCTCTTCGAACGCTATCACTACGCGGTCAGCGAGGTTTTTGGCCCGACCGGGCGCGACCATTGCTGCATCCGGTTCCATTCCTGGATCGGCGGCGACAGGGACGGCAATCCCAACGTGACCGCCGAGGTGACGCGCGAGGCCATCGCTCGCTCGCGAGAGATGATCCGCGAGGAGTATGTCATGGCCCTGGATCGGATCATTCCCCGGCTCAGCGTGTCGGAAAAGATCGTCGCCGTGCCGCGGCCGCACCGCGACGCGCTGGCCCAGATTGTCGAGACACGCAGCACGGATCCGGGCCTTTGTGCGCAGCGCAACCCGAACGAGATCTTTCGCCAAGCTGGCTCGGCCATCCGTCAGTGCCTTGCAGCCGGGGGTTATCGCGACGTCTCGGCCTTTCTGGCCGATCTGCGTAGTATCGAAGCGGCGCTGGAAGCCATTGATGCGACCCGGCTTGCGCAACAGCTTATCCGCCCGCTTCGCTGGCAAGCCAGCACCTTTGGCTTTCGGGCCCATACGCTGGACATTCGCCAGAACTCCGACGTCGTGACCCGCACGTTGGAGGCGGTCTGGAACGCGGTCGACGCCGCACCAGAGGCGCTGTCCGCCGACTGGTCGGCGCGGTTGCGGCGCGAAGTGGGGCAGGCGGGCTTGCCTTTTGTCGATCATGGGCGCCTGGGCGAAGAGGCCGCCGAACTGATGTCGCTTTTGCGGTTGATCCGCGAAGTGCATGACGGGCCCGAGCCCGATGCCATCGGGCCATTCATCCTGTCCATGACCCGCTCGGCGGACGATCTGCTGGCGGTGCTGCTTCTGGCCCGCTATGCCGGTTTCGGGGCCGAGCGCCTTTCGCTCAAGGTCGTGCCGCTGTTCGAAACCATCGAAGACCTGCGGGCGGCGCCCGCGATCCTGCGCGACGTGCTGTCTGTGCCGCTGGCGGCGCGCAGCATGAAGGACCGGGACGGGCGGCTGGAAATCATGCTGGGCTATTCCGACAGCAACAAGGACGGCGGTTTCCTCTGTTCCAGCTGGTCGCTCGACCGGGCACAGCGCGCCATCACCCGCGCGATCGCCGGGCAGGGGGCGCGACCGGTGTTCTTTCACGGGCGGGGTGGTTCCGTCAGCCGGGGTGGCGCGCCCACCGACCGGGCCATTGCGGCCCAGCCGCGCGGCACGTTGAACGGCACCCTGCGCCTGACCGAACAGGGCGAGGTGGTGACGGCGAAATATGCCAACACCGGCACCGCTGCGGCGCAACTGGAATTGCTGGCCTCCTCGGTCTTGCGCCATAGCACTGCGCCTGTTTTCGAAACCGTCGATCCCGAGGCGGAAGACGTGATGGAGACTCTCTCCAGCCTCAGCCAGACCACCTACCAGACGCTGTTGCAGCATCCGTCTTTCCTGTCCTATTTTAATCAGGCAAGCCCGGTGAATGAATTGGCGCTGTTGAAGATCGGGTCGCGCCCGGCACGACGGTTCGGGGCTGCGACCCTGTCCGACCTGCGCGCGATTCCCTGGGTCTTTGCCTGGAGCCAGAACCGCCATATGATCAGCAGCTGGTACGGGTTTGGCCAGGCCCTGCAGGACTTCCAGTCGATTCGCGGGGCAGGGGGCGAAAAGGCGCTGGCGCGGGCGATGCGGGATCTTCCGCTGTTCCGGCTATGCATCGACGAGGTCGAGAAATCGTTGCTGATGGTCCGGCTGGACATCGCCGAAATCTATGCCGGTCTGGTTGAGGACCGGGCCGAAGCCGAAGCGATCTTTGACATGGTCCAGGCCGAGCACGCGCGCTCGGTCGCGGCAATCGAACGCCTGACCGGCACGCCGCTGGGGGCGCGGTTTCCCAATGCGGTGGCGCGGATAACCCGGCACGAAGACGCATTGCGCTCTGCGCACGAGGCGCAGGTGCATCTTTTGCGGCTGGTGCGCCAGCAGGACGGAAACCGCCATCGCATCCAGTTGATGCAAAGCATGAACTGCATATCCGCCGGCCTTGGCTGGACCGGCTGACAGGACAAGGAGCAACACCCATGAATGTCTCGCACCGACCGGACGGTTTCTTCACCGAGTCCCTCGCCTCGCGCGACCCCGAACTGTTTGGCTCGATCACCGGCGAGCTTGGCCGGCAGCGCGACGAGATCGAGCTGATCGCCTCCGAGAACATCGTCTCGCGCGCGGTG
>NZ_JASHJL010000071.1 GCF_030733205.1 Mameliella sp. MMSF_3455 | reverse complement strand
TTCAACAACCTGCTGGACCACGCGATCGGCGGCGAAAACTCCAACATCGACTTTGCCAAACACGCCGAGGCGATGGGCGCGACGGCGGGCAATGTCTCCTCCATCGCGGACCTCGAAAAGATGCACGACAAGTGGGGCGACCGGGTCCGCCACGTGCACTTCAAGGACGTCCGCCAGCCAGCGCTCGGGGTGCACGCAAAGGACCGCAGCTTTCTCGGCGGCGTGGCGTCAGGCGTCTACTCGGTGCCGGGCGACCCGGAGGGCTGCATCGACTTCCAGACGGTGACCGACAAGCTGAAGGCGATGGATTACACCGGCTGGATCGTCGTCGAGGCCGAGCAGGACCCGGCAAAGGCGCCTCCGTTCGAATACTCGAAGCTCGGCTATGACCGTATCGTCGATAATTGCACATGCTCCGGTTTGACCATCGAGCGTTGGCAGGTGCTGGACATTGGCGGGGCCTCGACGCCGGGTCAGAAATTTGGTCACTCCTGAGGATCAACGGCAGAGACAGGCATATGCGGGATGGGCAAGACGTGCGGATCACTGATCAACTACGTCGATCTTGAAGGTCGCAGCCCGCCCCGGCATCGTCGATTTCGGCCGGGCTTTGGCCGTACCGGAACGGCTGGTCCGGGCGAGCCTGTTGCCTTTCCCGCTTTCGGTCAGGTCGGTGCGAAAGCCGGTGGCGGGGGAGACGCCGCATCGTACGCGCATGTCTTTGAATTTCGGGTCTCGTTTGGTTCAATCTCCGCTTGCGGCGAAACAGTTCAACTGCCGCTGCTGCCGCTCTTTGCGAAACGCCCTGCAGTGCCTGGCGAGTTGCGACGCCGACAATGGTAACCAGTTCCGCGATCGCGTAAATCTTGATCACATAAGATCCGATAATGGGAATATAATCATTAATCAGGTCCGATAAATGGTCCTGTCTTTGGTGGCTGTGCCTCATGCCCTAAACGATTGTCGAAGACATTGAAGATGGGATGAAGCGATGGCCTGGCGCATCGGCATCGACTCGGGCGGCACGTTCACGGATGTTTGCCTCGTCGACGAAGACAGGAGCGAAGTGCAGATCTGGAAAGTCAGGTCGACGCCGGACGATCCCTCGCGCGGGATCGTGCAGGCTTTTGCTGAAGGTCTGTCGCGCGCCGGGGTTTCTGCGCAGGATGTCGCCTTTTTCGGACATGGCACGACAGTTGCGACCAACGCCTTGATCCAGCATCGTGGAGTCAAGACGGGGCTGATCACCACCGCGGGCTTTCGTGACCTCTTGGCCATCGCTCGGCAAAAGCGCCCGCACCTTTACGACATGAGCGCCGACAAGCCGCAGGAACTGGTCACGCGCGACCTGCGGCTGGGTGTCAGCGAGCGTCTGCGTGGAGATGGCAGCGTAGAGGCGCCGCTGGACGAAGAGGAACTGCGCACAGCTGTCCGGCACCTCCGCGCCGAGGGGGTTGAGGCGATCGCGGTCAGCTTTCTCTACGCCTTCCTCTCTGACAGGCATGAAAGGCGCGCTGCAGAAATCATCGCAGAGGAGTTCCCCCAAGCGTTCCTGAGCCTTTCGTCCGATGTCGCGCCCGAATTCCGCGAGTATGAACGTTTGTCCACCACTGTTGTGAACGCCTATCTCGGCCCGGTGATGCGGGGCTATGTTTCGGCGCTCAAGTCAAAGCTGCACGACGCGGGCTTGTCAGTGGCGCCAAACCTGACGCAGTCGAACGGCGGTGTGGCGGGATTTGATCACGCGGCGCGCGTGCCGGTGCGTACGCTGCTTTCGGGCCCGTCGACCGGGGTTGTCGCGGCGCAGAGGATCGGCCAGGTCACCGGCATCGACAACCTGATCACGTTCGACATGGGCGGAACCAGCTCGGACGTCGCATTGCTGACTGGCGGCAATTGTCGCCTCGTGGCGGAGGCGGATGTCCACAGGTACCCACTCAAGACCCCGATGCTGGATATTCACACAGTGGGCGCGGGCGGCGGTTCTATCGCCCGTGTCGACAGCGGCGGTTTGCTGAAGGTCGGTCCGCGCAGCGCCGGGGCCCACCCGGGCCCGGCCTGCTATGGCCTGGGTACCGAGGACCCGACAGTGACCGATGCCAATGTGGTTCTGCAGACCCAGAACCCCAAGGCTCTGCTGAACGGGCAGATGCCCATCGACCGTGACCTGTCGCTGGCGGCGATGCAACGGCTCGCCGACCGGCTGGACCTGGGCGTGATGGAAACCGCGGACGGTATCCTGGACATCGTGACCGCGAATACCGCCAAGGCGATCCGCCTGATCTCTGTCCAGCGCGGGCATGATCCGCGCGACTATGCGCTGATGGCCTTTGGTGGCGCCGGGCCGGTGCACGCCGCGCGGCTGGCGGCGGAACTGGGCATGGACCGCATCCTGATCCCGCGCACGCCGGGCGTTCTCTGCGCACTGGGCCTGTTGCTGACGGACCTGCGGACGGACTATGCCGCGACGCAGATCCGGCTGCTGGACGAGGCGCGGCCCGCGCATCTGGCCGAGGTCTTCGAGGGCTTGGCGGATCAGGCGCGGGATTGGTTTGCCCGCGAAGGCATCGCGCCCGAGGCGCAGCGGCTGAGCCTGCACGTCGATATGCGCTATGCTGGCCAGAACTACGAGATTGCCGTTGATCTGCCCGAGGGGCCGATCGACGAAGACAGCCTTGCCGCGTTGCGCGAGGGGTTTCTGGCCCGGCACGAACAGCTTTACGGTTTCGTGGCCGAGGGCGACGCGATCCAGATGGTGACCTATCGGCTGCAGGCCACCGGTCTCGTGTCCAAAGCGCAGATGCCAGCATATCCGGACGCGGGGCCGGATGCCTCCGCCGCGCAGACCGGCCAACGCCCGGTCTGGATGCGCGAAGCGGGCGGTTTCGCCGAGACTCCCATCTATGATCGTACCCTCTTGAGGCCGGGGAATCTGATCGAAGGGCCTGCGATCATTGACCAGCTGGATACCACCACTGTCGTCCCGCCGGGAATGACGGCGCGCGTCGACCCCTACCTGACCCTGATCCTGGAGCGCAGCACATGACCCGGACGCTGAACCCCGTGACCGTCGAGGTGATCGGCAGCGCCTTTTCCTCTGCGGTGGACGAGATGGGCGAGGCGCTGGTGCGCGCCAGTCATTCCACCAACATCAAGGAACGGCGCGATTGTTCAACCGCGCTTTGCACGGCAAAGGGCGAAATCCTCTGCCAGGCCGAACATATCCCGATGCACCTTGGCAGCTTCCTGCAATTCGTGCCGCGCCTGCTGGAGGCCTATCCGGCAGAGGACCTGCGCCCAGGCGATGTGTTTATCGGCAACGATCCCTACGCGGGGGGCGGCACGCATCTGCCGGACATCGTCATGGCAGAGCCGATCTTCGTCGAGGGCGCGTTGTTCGGCTGGGCCATCAATACCGCGCATCATTCGGATTTCGCCGACCGGGGCCACGCCCATGTCTACCAGGAGGGATTGCGCATTCCGCCGACCCGCCTGCAACGCGACGGCGTGCGCCAGGCAGAGGTCATGCGTCTTTTCCTGCTGAATTGCCAGGTGCCGGACGAACGCCTGTCCGACCTGCGCGCGCAGATGGCGGCGAACCGGCTGGGCGTGTTGCGGATGCAGGAACTCTGCGCCCGTTTCGGCGTCGAGACGGTGGAGGCGGCGGGTGTCGCGCTGATGGCCTATGCCGAACGCAAGATGCGCGCCGGGATCGCGGCGCTTCCGGATGGCACATGGACCTTCTCGGACATATTCGAGACCGAGAGCCAGGCCGAACACTTGACGCTGTCAGTCACGCTGACGATCCGTGGCGAGCAGATGGCGCTGACCTTTGACAGCCCGCCGCAGGTGCGGGCGGGTCTGAACGTGATCTACACCGCGCTGCAGGCGACGGTCTATTACGCGGTGAAGTCGGTGGTCGATCCGACGATCCTGCCCAATGCGGGGCTTGCGCGGCCCCTGAGCATCACGGCGCAGCCCGGCACGCTGCTGAACTGCGTGCACCCGGCGGCGGTGGACGGACGTATCTCTGCCTGTCAGCGGGTGGTCGACCTGATCCACGGCGCGCTGGCGCAGGTGGTCCCGGACCGCGTCAGCGCGGCGGCCTGCGGTTCGGTCCATGTAGCCAGTTTCAGCGGTACGCGCCCCGATGGTGGACTTTGGGTCTACCTCGAAACCATCGCCGGCGGCTCTGGCGCACGGCCCGACAAGGACGGTCTGGATGCGGTGCAAGTGCATATGACCAATACCTCCAACCTGCCGCTGGAGGCGCTTGAGGCGGAGTACCCGATCACCTTGATGGCCTATGAATTTGCCGAGGACAGCGGCGGTGATGGCACCTGGCTGGGCGGTATGGGTGTAAGGCGGGTCTATCGCGCCGATGCCGATTGCCGGGTGCAGATCATGGGCGCGCGGCTGACGTCGCGCGCCTGGGGGCTGGCCGGTGGCGTACCGGGGGCCAGCGGCGCCTTCCGCATCAATGGCGATCCGCAGGCCATCGGCCTTTCGGGCAGCGCCGACCTGGCGGCGGGCGATATCTTCGAGGTCATCACGCCCGGCGGCGGGGGCCACGGCGATCCGGCAGGGCGCTCTGCCGTGTTGCGGGACGCGGATGCGCGGGCAGGGCGCAAGGCGGCCCGCGCATGAGTTCGCCGCGCACCTCTTCGAACGCGGCCCGCGCCGCGCGTATCCTGGCCGTTCTGGGTGAAGCCGGGGCCGAAGGTCTTTCGCTGACCGCCCTGGCAGAGGCGTTGGGCGATCCCCGCGCATCGGTCCATCGCGCGGTAGCGGCGCTGGCCGACCACGGGTTCGTCATGCAGATCGGGCGGCGCGGGAATTACCACGTCGGTCCCGCGATCCATGCCATAGCACTCAAGGAGGCCGCGGTGGGCGACATGACCGCCACGCTGCGTCCTTTGCTGATCAACGTGGCGGCGGAAACGGGCCTGCCGACCTTTCTGATGGCGCGGGCGGGGTTCGATTCCGTTTGCCTGGATTGGCAAAGCGGTTTCGCCCAGGTGCCCGCGATGTTCGACGGCATCGGCGGGCGGCTGCCTCTTGGTGTGGGCGTCGGCGGGCTGGTCGTGCTGGGCGAGATGGACGCCCCGGGCCGCGAGCAGGTGCTGCGCATCAACGCGCCGCGCTATGCCGACTGGGGTCTGGGCGAGACCGGGGTCCGGGATGAACTGTCGCGCTATCTCGAACAGGGCTGGCTGCTGGTGTCCCGACGTTCCGGCAAGGTCGATGTCTGCAGCCTGGCGATGCCGGTGCGGGACAACGTCGGGCGGGGCGGCGTCGAGCTGGCGGTCTCGGTGCTGGCGCCGGGGCGCGACATGGAGGCAGAGCTGAAACAGCGCGTCCGCGACAGCCTGTCCCGTCACCTGTCGGCGATGGAACTGTGATCATGAATTGCCCGGGCTTCGGAACCCCAGTCCGCTCAAGCCTGGCGTTCACGTTCCGCAAGGGCACGAGACACCCGTTCCGACCCGTCGTCGATGGCACGGCAGATCGCCGCTCCGGCGGCCTCGGGGTCGCCGGAGCGCAGCGCCTTTATCAGCGCCTCGTAATTGGCGTGCTCTGTCCGGCTCGCCCCGGGATCAGGAAAGAGATAGTTGAACCCCGGGCCGGCGCGCAGCCAAAGCGTTTCGATCGTCTGCAGCAGGATCGGCATTTCGGCGGCGGCGTAAAGGCTGAACCGCAGCTCCTTGTTCTCCTTCAGCGCCTCATGCGGGTCGCGGGTGTGCTTCGCCTCAATGTAGGCCTGCACGCGCTGTTCCAGGGCGTCGATCTGTGCGGGGGTCATCTTTTGCGCCGCGGTCTCGGCGGCGAGGGATTCCACGCGTTTGCGGATCGCCCCCAGCTCGGCGTAGCTGGCCACGGTCATGACGGGGACGCGAAACGAACTGGCCGGTTCCGCCGTCAGCACGCCCGAGGCCGCAAAACGCACCAGAGCTTCGCGCACCGGCGTGATGCTCATCCCCAGCGAGGTCGCCAGGTCCTTTGTCACCAGCCGCGTGCCCGGCTCCATCCGGCCTTCGATCAACGCGTCGCGCAGCTGGCTTTCGACATGGGCGGTCAGGCTCTTGCGGGGCGGGGCGCTGAATCCGGTCTGCATAAAAAACGATCTCCTGCATGTGGTCCGACTGCACGCGGGGCGACGCCCGGCTTGTGGAGTAATGATATATGATATATTATATTATGGATCGCTGCGAAAGATCCAAACACGAGGCCAAGACAGGCGGCCCGCTTTCCCATCCAACTTGCGACTGCATCCAATAGGAGGTCTCACGACATGAAGAATATTTCTGCATTTGCCCTCGGTCTTGCCTTGGCCTTTCCGGCCACGGCGACATTCGCACAGGACGACACGCTCGTCATTGGGCGATCTGCCTCGACCAACGCGCTTGACCCCGGTTTCCTGCGCGAGGCGGCGACCATCGTCGACAATATCTTTGACACGATGGTCATGCGCGACGAGGACATGAAGCTGGTTCCGGGCCTGGCGACCGGCTGGACCGCCGTCGACGACACCACCTGGGAATTCACGCTGCGCGAAGGCGTGACTTTTCACAACGGCGAACCCTTTGACGCCGAGGCGGTGAAATTCAGCCTCGACCGCGTGCTGAACCCGGACAACAAGGCGCCGACCATCTCCTATATCCGCACGATTTCCTCGGTCGAGGTGGTGGACCCGATGACCGTGCGCATCGTCACGGCCAAGCCCGATCCGCTGTTGCCGACACGGATGAGCCGTTACCCTGCCTACATCGTGCCGCCGAAATACATCGCCGAACATGGGCGCGAGCATTTCGCCAACAATCCCGTCGGCACCGGCGCCTATACCTTCGTGGATTTCGTGCCCGACGAGCGGGTGACGCTGGAGGCCAACCCCGACTACTGGCGCGGCCAGCCCGACATCAAGACGGTGATCTGGCGCCCGATCCCCGATGCGACGGCGCGGATCACCTCGCTGATCACTGGCGAGGTGGGGCTGATCGAGGACGTGCCGGTCGACCTGGTGCCGCTGTTGCAGCAAACGCCTGACGCCGACCTTGTGCAGGTCGAGAACGGTGGCCTGACCATCTACCTGGGCCTGCGCATGGACAAGGCGCCGCTGGACAACGTCAAGGTCCGCCAGGCCCTGAACCATGCCATCGATCGCGTCTCGATCACCGAGAACCTGCTGGGTGGTCTTGCCACGCCGAAGGGTACACAGGTCGGTGCCGCCGATTTCGGTTATCTCGACGTGCCGGTCCCGGAATTCGACCCGGAACTTTCGAAGCAACTGCTGGCCGAGGCCGGCTTTGAAGACGGGTTCGAGATCACTTTGCAATCGTCCTTCCGCTACATGAAGAACGCCGAGGTGGCCCAGACCATCGCGCAGGGCTTCGAGGACATCGGCCTGGATGTGAACCAGGAAACGATGGAATGGTCGGTCTACACCCAGACCGTGCCTTTCGAGGGACCGATCTACATGCTGGGTTGGGGATCCACCCAGACGCTTGACGCGGACGCGGCCATCTATGCGATCATGAAATCGGGTGAGCCCTATTCGGGTGCCCGGATCGACGCCCTTGATGCGCTGCTGGACCAGAGCCGGTCGACCGTCGATCCAGAGGCGCGCGCGGCAATCCTGCAGGAGATCCAGGAAGTCGCCGCCGAGCAGGTGCCGCTGGTGACACTCTACCAGGAAGACAAGCTGATGGGCAAAGCCCCGAACGTGAATTTCGACGGCCGGGCCGACGCTCGTATCCCCGTATTCTCGATCACGATGGACTGACCTCTTGACCGGAAGTTTGCGCATCAAGGGAAACGAGGACGCCGCCCTGGCGGTCGTCCTCCTCGTGGCCGCAGTGGCCTTTTGCATCCTGGTCCCGCTGGCCTGGCCGCTGGACCCGCTGCGCGGTGACATCTCCGCGACGTTCAAACCTCCGATGACAGTGGTGGGTGACTCGCTTCATCCGCTGGGAACCGATCAGCTCGGGCGGGATCTTCTCGCCCGGCTGGGATTGGGGACGCTGGTGTCCTTCGGGATCGTGCTGATCGCGGCACTGATCTCTGTCGTGCTGGGTACCGCCCTGGGCATGATCGCGGGGTATTACGGCGGCTGGGTCGATGCGCTGATCATGCGCCTTGTGGACATCCAGCTGGCGGTGCCCTTTATCCTCCTGATCCTCTTGCTGGTCTCGGTGCTGGGGCCTTCGATGACGAACCTCGTGATCGTTCTGGGCCTGACGGGCTGGGCGATCTTCGCCCGGGTCGCCCGGGGGCGCACGCTGGAGGTGCGGGAACTGGAATACATCGACGCCTCGCGCGCGATGGGGCTGTCGGACATGACGATCATCTTTCGCCATGTCCTGCCCAATATCATCGGGCCGCAGACCGTGCTGCTGACGCTGGATCTGCCGCGCCTGATCATCCTCGAGGCCTCTGTCGGCTTTCTCGGGCTTGGGGTGCAGCCACCGATGCCGACGCTGGGCAACCTGATCGGTGAGGGCCGGTCCGTCATCCTGATCGCGAACTGGCTGGTGCTCTATCCCGGCCTGATGATCGGCGCGCTGGTCATCGGTTGCAACCTGCTTGGCGACTGGCTTGTCCGCCGGGCCGAAAGCAAGGTGTCCTGATGAAAGGCCTGCGCTTCCTGCTGTCCCGCGCCGCTCAGGGGCTGATCGTGATGTTCGGCGTCTCGGCGCTGGTGTTCTTTGCACTGTTCCTGACCGGCGATCCGGCGGTGCTGATGATGGCGCCGGACTCAACCGCCGCGGAAATCGACGCCTTCCGCGAAGCGATGGGCTTCGACGATCCGATCATTGTCCAGTATGGGCGGTTCCTGGTCGATGCGCTGCAGGGAGACCTGGGGTCATCCCTGCGCTACAGCCGCCCGGCGATGGACCTGCTGACCGAACGGCTGGGCGCAACCGCGCTCTTGGCGCTTTCGGCCCTGCTCTGGTCCTCGTTGCTGGGTTTCTTGCTGGGCGCCATCGCCGCCGTGCGCAAGAACAGCCCGATCGATTTTGCCATTCGCGTCATTTCCCTGCTGGGGCAGGCGGTGCCGGTGTTCTGGCTGGCGCTGATGCTGATCATCCTGTTTTCGCTGAATCTGCGCTGGCTGCCGTCCAGCGGCTATGGCAGCCTCAGCCACCTGGTCATGCCTTCGGTGGCGTTGGGCGCCTACTACCTCTCGGCAATCACGCGGCTGGTACGGTCCAGCCTGATCGAGACGCTGGGCGAAAACTATGTCCGCACCGCGCGCGCCAAGGGGTTGACCGAATGGCGCATCGTCGTGCGCCACGCGCTGCGCAACGCGATGATCCCGGTTGTCACCCTGCAGGGCATGTACCTGGCCTCGCTCATGGGGGGCGCTCTGGTGACGGAAATCATCTTTGCCTGGCCGGGCATCGGGCGGCTGGCGGTCGAGGCGATCCAGAACCGCGATTTCCCGGTCGTGCAGGCGGTGGTCCTGTTCGCAGCACTGGTCTTTGTCGTGGCGAATTTCCTGGTCGACGTGGCCTACACCTGGCTGAACCCGAGGATCCGCCTGTGAGGACGGCGCCCGCCCCTCTGCTGGACGAGGCGCTGGACCTGACGGCGCGTTGGTGTGCGATCCCCTCGCACGCCGGTGACCCGGCGGCGCAGACACGCCAGGTGACCGCCCTGCTGGACTGGCTGACCGGCGACCTGGGGGCGACCATCATCGCGCCGATCGAAGAGCCAGAGGGCGCCCCGGTGATCCATGCGCGGCTTGATGTCGGCGCGAATGACAGCGTGATCCTCTACAACATGTATGACGTCATGCCCGCGGCGCCCGACGGGTGGCGCGTCGATCCCTGGACGGGCGGACGGACCCGGATGGAGGGGCTGGGCGAGGTCTTTGTCGCCCGCGGTGCCGAGAACAACAAGGGGCCGCTGGCCGGCATGCTTGTCGCCCTGCGCGACCTGCACCGCGCCGGTCGCCTGGACGTCAACGTCGAGATCCTTCTGGACGGCGAAGAAGAACAGGGCTCGCCCGCGATGCGGCGCTACCTCGCCGCGCCCGGGTATCCCTTGCCGTCCTGCGCGGGCGGACTGTTTCCCAGCCTTTGCGAATATGGCGGCGGGGCGCCGCGTCTGTTCCTGGGTTTTTCGGGGATCACCAAGGGCCGACTGCTGGTCGAGGGTGGGGAGTGGGGCGGCCCGCGCACCGCGATTCATTCCAGCAACGCGCCCTGGATCGCCAACCCTGCACGGGTGCTTGTCGACGCGCTGGCGGACTTCGGCGGTGCGGTGACGGGCGAACTGGATCAGGTCGCGCTGGATGAAGAGGCCTCTGGGTTGATCGCGCGGCTGGCGCAGGGGTTCGACCCGGAGTCCGAACTGGATTTTCGCACTGCCAGTCGCTTTGCCCGTGGCGGAGAGGCCGAGGCGTTGCTGCGCCATGTCCTGCGGACCGCCTCGCTCAATATCTCTTCGCTGGTCAGCGCCCCGGCGGGCGACACCGCCGTGATCCCGCACCGGGCCGAGGCCCTGTTCGACCTGCGCACCCCGCCGGGGCTGGAGGCCGACCGTTTCCTGGCGGCGCAGCGCGCCCGGCTGGACAGCAGCGCCGTGACGCTGGAGGTAGGAGAGAGTGCACCGGGCGTGCGGTTCGGCGCCGACAGTCGGGGTGCGCAGGCCCTGATCGCGGCCTATGAACAGACCTCGCAGGCGCCGCAGGTTTGGCCCTGGGCCCTGGGCTCTGCCCCCGGGCACGCCTTTGCCCGCCATGCCGAGAACTTTCTGATCGGTGGCGCA
Source organism: Mameliella sp. MMSF_3455 (assembly GCF_030733205.1). GTDB lineage: Bacteria > Pseudomonadota > Alphaproteobacteria > Rhodobacterales > Rhodobacteraceae > Antarctobacter. Next base: position 4,951 of record NZ_JASHJL010000071.1, on the reverse strand, counting down.
GGACGGGGCGGGAATGCCCATGCGGTTGACGAGTTCCTGCAGATCGAAGGGTTCGGGCGGTTCATCGCCTCGGTCCAGGCCTGGCTGACCCACATGGGGCAGGGCGTATGACCAGCCGCTACCTCAACCGCCGTGACCTCGTCGCCGCCGGGGCGCTTGACTGGGACGCGGCCCTTGCCGATGTGCATGACGCCTTGGCCCTGTTGCGTGCCGGAAAGGCCGAGATGGCCGCCGAGAACGTCCTGCCGTTGGGGGCTGATCCCCGCGCCAAGGGATATGGTCTGCCTGCCCGGGTCGGCGGGCGCTTTGCCGCTGCCGGGCTGAAATGGACCATCCACCGGCCCGAGGCGCCGCAGGGGGGCGAGGCGATCACCTCGCGAACCATCCTCGACGATCTGGACACGGGCCTGCCGATGGGTGTCGTGGACAGCGCCATGCTGACCCGCGTGCGGACCGCGGCTCTGTCCGGGGCGGTGGTGCGAGCGCTGAAACCCCGCGTCCGGCGTGTCGCGATCCTTGGCGCCGGGGCACAGGCCGAAATGCACCTGCGGATGGCACAGGCCGTGCTTCCCGACCTGGCAGAGGTGCATCACTGGACGCGGTCGGGACGCGCATTGCAGGTGCCCGAAGGCGTCCTGGTCCGTTCTCACAAGACCGCCGCGGCGGCCAGCCTGGCGGCGGAGGTGACATTTGCCTGTACCTCGGCGCCCGAACCGATCCTGGGGCCGGAGGTGATGACCAGGGGCGCGCTGGTCCTGCAGACCGGCTTTCACGAGGTCAGCTTTGACGCGATCGACCGCGCCGATGCCGTGACCTGCGATCTCTGGGGAGATTTCGCGCGCACCAGCGCCAAGAGCCTGTTCCAGATGCACCGCGCCGGGCGATTTCCGGCCAGTCGCGTCGCCGCCGACGCGCCTGCGATCCTGCTGGACGGCTGGCGACCGGACCCGGCGGCCTGCGTCTATTTCTCCAGCTTCGGGCTGAACATCTTCGACATCGCCCTTGCCGCGCGGCTGATGCGCCGGGCCACCGACCTGGGGTTGGGGCAGATCCTAACCGACTGATTTCCGAAAGGACCGACATGCCTGTGACCATTTCCGCAAGCGAGCTTGCCGCCCGGCTGGATGAACCGGGGCTTGTCCTGGTTGATACACGCACCCGCGAGGCCTGGGAGCAGGAGACCCTGCCGGGCGCGATCTTTCTGAACGTCTACGACTATTTCGTGCCGGAAAGCACCGATGTGGGCTATGCCGGCATGGCGGCGGGCGCCGCCGAGGCCTTTCGCCGGGCCGGACTGGACAAGGCCCGGACCGTGGTCTGGTTCGAGGAGGAAACGGGCATGCGCTCGCCACGTGGGCTGTGGTTTCAGGAGCTCCTCGGGCGTGACCGTGGCGTGATTTTGGATGGCGGGCTGCGGGCCTGGCGCGAGATCGGCGGGGCGACGGCGCCGGGGCAGGGGGGGGCCGAGGCGATCACTCATGTAGACGGTCCTGCGCCAGAGGGCTGGCGTCCCGAGTTGGCCCTGACCCGTGACGCGCTGCTGACACCGGCGCCAGAGTTGCAGATTTTCGACGTGCGCCGTCCCAGCGAATTCGACGGCAGTTTCGCGCATGAATGCTGTGCGCGTGGCGGCCGCGTGCCCGGCGCGCTGTTCATGTTCTACGAGGACATGATCCGCGACGGGCGCTATCGCCCTTCTGACGAGATCCGCGCGGCGGCCATTGCTGCCGGGCTGGACCCGGCGCGGCCTGTCGTCACCTATTGCCATCGTGGCGCGCGGGCGGCGACAGCGCTCTACGGATTGCGCATGGCAGGGTTCGACAGGGTCGGGATCTTTGTCGGCTCCTGGCACGAATGGGCCGCCGATCCGGACTTGCCGATGGAAACGGGGCCCGCCGCCTGACCCGGGGCCGAGTGCGTCAGAGCCATGACTGGATCTCTACGCGCCCGCCCTTGCCGAAACGGTCGAGCCGGAACTCCCGCAGGTCGACACTGGGCCGTTGATCCGTGGCCAGTTCGGCCAGCACGCGCCCGGCACCGGGGCCGATACCGAAACCATGCCCGGAAAAGCCCGTCCCGACGACCAGACCCGGCACGCCGGCGACGGTCGAGATGACTGGGATCACGTCAGGTGTCACGTCGATCAGGCCGCCCCAGCGCTGCACCTCTTCGAGGTCCGCCAGCGCGGGAAAGCTCTCCGCAAGGCGCTGCTTGACCTGTCGCAGGGCGCGGCGGTCCGGCGTGGGATCCATGATGCGGTGGCGCGTCAGGCTGCGTTCCAGCGCAGTGCCGGACAGCAACCAGCCGGCCTCGCGCAGGGTGGCGGCGCCCAGCCGCAGCTTGAGGCCCGGCAGCATGCTGCGCAAGCCGGGCAGAAAGGCCCGCATGTGGCGGAAACTGTCCGGCACGATCTCGGCCACGGCTGTCGCGGAACTGGCCATCGTGACCCCGCCATCCGCACGGTGCCGCAGGGCAACGCCCCCCAGCGAAAGGCACGGGATGAAGGCGCTAGTCTGTGCCTCTGTCAGCGGGCCGGTGCGGAAGGCCGAGGACAGGACCTTGAGCTGGGGCAGCTCGACCCCCAGCCGTCGCAGCAGCGGCGCGGACCAGATGCCGCCCGCGACGACGACGCTTCGCGTTGCGATTTGCCCCCGTTCCGTACGCACCCCGCAGATGCCTGCATGGTCGGTTTCGATCTTCAGCGCGGCACAGTTCTGGTGGATGCTTGCCCCCTCCCGGACGGCCTCGCGCGCCAGCAGCGGCGCGGCGCTTTGCGGTTCGGCTCGCCCGTCACCGGGCAGATAAAGCGCGGACAGTCCGGTTCGGGCCAGCCCGGGGGCGATGGCCATGAGACTTTCGGGGTCCAGTATCCTGGCGGCGATGCCGTGCCCCGCGGCCTCTGTCACCCAGGCCTGGTGACGGGCCGCCTGTTCAGAGCAGCGGGCGACATAGGCAATGCCGCATTCGACATAGCCAAGATCGGGGCCGATCCTGTCCGACAGGGTCTGCCAGCGGCGGCGCGCCAGGCTCGACAGGGGAAGTTCGCGCAGGTCGCGCCCGGCCTGCCGGACCCAGCCCCAGTTGCGGCTGGATTGTTCCCCGGCGATGATCCCCTTTTCCAGCAGGCATGTGCCATGGCCGGCGCGGGCAAGGTCCAGTGCCGTTGCCACGCCGATGATCCCGCCGCCGATGACGACGACATCTGCCGTCGCAGGCAGATCGCCCGAACTGGCGACCGAAAGCGGGGCGGGGCCGCGATTGGGCAGTGTCATGTCAGAAACAATCCTCGACCCCCCAGTGGACGGGGATTTCGGCCACGCTGGCAGAGGCGGGCAATTCCAACACGGTGCGGGTGATGCGGGCAATGTCCTTGGGGCGGGTCTTGTCGCTGCCATCGGTGCCCGATGCGGCGCGGCCCATGTCCGTGGCCACGAAGCTGGGACAGATCGCGGTGGCCCGCACACGGCTGTCCTTGCCGGCTTGCCGCAGGGCATGGGTCAACCCGACAAGGGCGAATTTCGACATGGCATACAGGCCTGATCCCGGCGATTTCACGCGCTTGCCAGAGAGCGAGGCAATGGTGACGATCCGGCCGGGGCCCAGTTCGAGCAGGGGCCAGGCAAGTTGCGACAGGCGCATCGGGGATTTCACATTGACGCCGATCAGCCGGTCGAACTCGGCCTCGCTGGCCTCCAGCACCGAATGGGCACTGTGGATGCCGGCGTTCAGCACAAGCCCGTCCAGCCGGCCAAAACGCGCCTGCGTCGCGGCGGTCCAGGTTCTTTCGCTGTCCGGGTCGGTGGCGTCGTAGCGGCAGGTCAGAACGTGGTTCGAGGCGGGCAGGGGGCTGCTGGCCGGATCGCGCAGGCCCAGGCTCAAGGCCCATCCGGCGGATTGCATCTCGGCGGCGATGGCCGCGCCGATGCCCCGGCTGGCGCCGGAAATCATCACGACGGGGCGGCTCATGCCGGGATGCCCGCCGCCTGCTCGGCGATCTCGCCAGCCCATTCCTGGCCGGGCACCTGGACGCGATGCCCCGGCGAAACCTCGCGCCATTCGCGTTTTGGCGGCTGATAGTCCAGCGGGCGCACCGGGCTTTTCAGTTCGCGCACGTCCAGCCCGCGCCGCACGTCCCTGCGCGCCGGGTCTGGCACTGGCACGGCCGAGAGCAGGCGGCGGGTGTAGGGATGCTGCGGGGTCTCGAAGATCGCTGCGCGTGGGCCGATTTCTACGATCTCGCCAAGGTACATGACCGCGACGCGGTGGCTCATCCGTTCCACCACCGCCATGTCGTGACTGATGAAGAGGTAGGACAGGCCCATCTCTTCCTGCAGGTCCAGCATCAGGTTGATCACCTGCGCCTTGATCGAAACATCCAGCGCGGACACGGCCTCGTCCGCGACGATCAGGCTGGGCGTCATGCCCAGCGCGCGGGCGATACAAAGGCGCTGGCGTTGACCGCCTGAAAACTCGTTGGGATAGCGCCGCGCCATGTCGCCTTTCAGCCCGACCTTTTCCAGCAGGTCCGCCACGCGCGCGGGCGCCTCGGCACGCGAGACCAGTCCGTGGGTCAGCATCGGTTCGGCGATGGCATCCCCGATGCGGAACCGGGGATCGAGGCTGGCAAAAGGATCCTGAAAGATCATCTGCATCTTGCGCCGGTAGGGGCGTATGGCGCGGCGTGACAGGCCCAGAAGTTCGTCGCCTTCCAGCTTGACCGATCCGCCCTGCGCCGGGGTCAACCCCAGGATGGACCGCCCGGCGGAGGATTTTCCGCAGCCGGATTCACCCACCAGGGCCAGGGTCTCGCCGGGGTGAATGTCGAAATCGATGCCCTCGACCGCGTGGACGCGCCCCGCGCCCCGGCCCAGGAAGCCGCCGCCGGTGGCATAGCGCGTGGTCAGGCCGCGCACCTGCAACAGGGGGGCAATGCCGTCATCCACGCGCGCTT
>NZ_JASHJL010000070.1 GCF_030733205.1 Mameliella sp. MMSF_3455 | reverse complement strand
CGCAGCGCCATCAGCCCCGGCATCTCGGTTTCGGCAATGTCCAGTTCCTTGCGGCCGAACCCGGCCAGTGCAATGTCGCGCACGGCATAATCCGCCGCTTTGACGTTTTCAGGTTTGTTCATTGGTAGATATCCTTGAATTCCGTTCGCTTCACTGCGCCGCCACGGTGGCGCCAAAGCTGCGGGCCAGCTCGTCTGCGAGATCTGTCCGCTCCCAGGAAAAGCCCCCGTCGTCCGCGGCTTGCCGCCCGAAATGGCCGTAGGCCGAGGTGCGGGTATAGATGGGCTGCAGCAGTTGCAGGTGATCGCGGATGCCGCGCGGGGTCAGGCGGACCATCTCGCGCAGACGGCGCGACAGTTCGGCTTCAGAGACCTCGCCGGTGCCGAGCGTATCGACATAGAGCGCCACGGGCTCGGGCACGCCGATGGCATAGGCCAGCTGGATCTGGCACTTGTCGGCCAGGCCCGCGGCCACGACGTTCTTGGCCAGGTAGCGCGCGACATAGGCCGCCGACCGGTCCACCTTGGTCGGATCCTTGCCCGAAAAGGCCCCGCCGCCGTGGGGTGCGGCGCCGCCATAGGTATCGACGATGATCTTGCGCCCTGTCAGCCCGGCGTCACCGTCTGGGCCGCCAATGACGAAATTGCCGGTGGGATTGACGATCAGCTTGTCATCGGCCGGCAGATCCCAACCTTCGTCCTTGAAGACATCCGTGATGTAGGGCTTGACCAACTCGCGCACCTCGGCCTGGCTGAGGCCCTCAAGGTGCTGGGTCGAGACCACCACGGTATCCAGGCCCACGGGCTTGCCGCCGGCATATTTCAGCGTCACCTGGCTTTTGGCGTCGGGGCCGAAATTCGGCTGCTTGCCCGATTTCCGGTCCTCCGCCATGTGGCGCAGGATGCGGTGGGAAAACTGGATCGGCGCGGGCATCAGCTCGGCGGTTTCGTTGCAGGCATACCCGAACATGATGCCCTGGTCGCCGGCACCTTCCTCGCCCTTCTCGCCCTCGTCGACACCCTGCGCGATGTCGGCGGACTGGGCGTGCAGGCGGCAGACGATCTCGACGTCGCGCCAGGAAAAGCCGGCCTGGTCGTAACCGATGTCGCGGATCGCATCCCGGGCGATCTGATCGACATTCTTGAGCACGGATTCCGGACCGCGCACCTCGCCGGCGATGGTCACGTGATCGGTGGTTGCCAGTGTTTCGCAGGCCACGCGGGATTGCGGGTCAGCGGCCAGGTAGGCGTCCAGGATGGCATCCGAAATCCGGTCGCATACCTTGTCAGGGTGTCCTTCGGACACGGATTCACTGGTAAACAGCCAGGTCTTGTCGCTCATCTCGTTCCTTTCTCCACTACGGTGGGATTGGGTCGGGGTTGGCAAGTGGTCTTGCGGGGGTCAGGCGATCTTGCGATCCGCCGATGACTTGTCGGGCCGATAGGACAGACTGGGGGCCAGCCAGGCCTCGACCTCGGCGATCTCCATTCCCTTGCGCGCGGCATAATCCGAGACCTGGTCCGGTCCGATCCGGCCGATCCCGAAATAGCGCGCCTCGGGGTGCGAGAAATAAAGGCCCGAAACCGCGGAAGCGGGCCACATCGCACAGGAGTCCGTCAGCTTGAGGCCGGTATGCGCAGGCGCATCCAGCAGGTCGAAAAGCGTGCGCTTCTCGGTGTGATCCGGACAGGCCGGATAGCCCGGTGCCGGGCGGATGCCGCGGTACTGCTCGCGGATCAGCGCCGCGTTGTCGAGTTCCTCGCCCGGGGCATATCCCCAGAGGCTGCGACGCACGCGGGCATGCAACGCCTCGGCAAAGGCCTCTGCCAGCCGGTCGCCCAGGGCCTGCACCATGATCGAGTCGTAATCATTGCCCTCGGACTTCAGCCGGTCGGCGATCTCGTGCACCTCCGCCCCGGTGGTGACGGCGAAACCGCCGACCCAGTCCGGCGTGCCCTCGGGGGCGACGAAATCTGCCAGGCACATCTGGGCGGTGTCGCGGGTCTTGTTGCGCTGCTGGCGCAACTGCGGCATCCGCGCGCGCAGCTTGCCGCGCGTCTCGTCCGTCCAGACAAGGATGTCGTCGCCCCGCCTGTTGGCAGGCCAGAGCCCGACCACGCCGCGCGGCGAAAACCAACCCTCACTTTCGATCCGGTCCAGCATCTTCTGCGCGTTATCGTATAGCTCGCGCGCCGTCTCCCCCCTGTCGGGATCCTCGAGAATGGCGGGGAAGTTGCCGCGCATTTCCCAAGTGGCGAAGAACGGCGTCCAGTCGATGAACTCGCGCAGTGCGGCGACGTCCATGTCGTCGATCACGGTCAGGCCGGGCGTCTGTGGCGCCGGGGGCGTATAGCTGTCCCAGCCGCCGTCAAAGGCATTTGCCCGCGCCTGCGGCAATGGAGCGGTCGGCCGGTCGCCGCCGCGGTCGTCGCCTGCGCGCATTTTGTCCTGGTCTTCCGCGATCTCGGCCAGATAGGCCGGACGGGCGGATTTCGACAACAGCTTGGACACCACGCCGACGGCCTTGGAGGCATCGTCCACGTGGACCACACCGTTTTCATATTCCGGCGCGATCTTGAGCGCGGTGTGCTTTTTTGACGTGGTCGCGCCGCCGATCAGCAGCGGCAGGTCCAGCCCCTGTCGTTTCATCTCTGCCGCCACTTCGACCATGCGGTCGAGCGAGGGCGTGATAAGGCCCGACAAACCGATGATGTCGGCCTTTTCCTCCTTGGCCTTGGCGATGATGTCCTCGGTCGGGACCATCACCCCCATGTCCACCACGTCATAGTTGTTGCATTGCAGGACGACGCCCACGATGTTCTTGCCGATATCGTGCACATCGCCCTTGACCGTGGCCATCAGCACCTTGCCCTTGGCCGAGGTATCGCCCTGCTGGCGCTTTTCCTCTTCCATGAAGGGCAGCAGATGGGCGACGGCGGTCTTCATAACGCGGGCCGATTTCACCACCTGCGGCAGGAACATCTTGCCGGCGCCGAACAAGTCGCCCACGACATTCATGCCGTCCATCAACGGCCCTTCGATCACGTGCAGAGGCTTTTCCGCGCGCAGGCGGCACTCTTCTGTGTCCTCGACGACGAAATCGGTGATCCCGTGAACCAGCGCGTGTTCCAGTCGTTTCTCGACTGGGGCCTCGCGCCACTTGGGGTCTTCCTTTTTCGATGCCTCGCCTGTGCCCTTGTACTTGTCCGCGATGTCCAACAGGCGTTCGGTCGCATCGTTGCGACGGTTGAAAAGCACGTCCTCGACGCGCTCGCACAGTTCTTCGGGGATATCGTCGTAGACGGTGATCTGGCCCGCATTGACGATGGCCATGTCCATGCCCAGCGGAATCGCGTGATACAGAAAGGCCGAGTGCATGGCCTCGCGCACCGCGTTGTTGCCGCGAAAGCTGAACGAGACGTTGGACAGCCCGCCCGAGACATGGGTATCGGGCATGTCGGCCTTGATCAGCTTGATCGCCTCGAAAAACGCGTTGGCGTAATCGTTGTGCTCTTCGATGCCCGTCGCAACGGCAAAGATATTGGGGTCAAAGATGATGTCCCAAGGCTGGAAACCGGCCTTCTCGACCAGCAGATCGTAGGACCGGCGGCAGATCTCGTACTTGTGCTGTGCGGTCTCGGCCTGGCCGTTCTCGTCAAAGGCCATGACCACCACGGCGGCGCCATAGCGGCGGATGGTGCGGGCCTGTTCAAGGAAAGGTGCCTCGCCCTCCTTGAGAGAGATCGAGTTGACCACGGCTCGGCCCTGGACGCATTTCAACCCGGCCTCGATCACCTCGAACTTGGAGCTGTCGAGCATCACCGGCACCCGGCTGATGTCCGGCTCTGAAGCGATCAGGTTGAGGAAGGTGACCATCGCCTGCTCCGAGTCGAGCAGGCCCTCGTCCATGTTCACGTCGATGATCTGGGCGCCGTTCTCGACCTGGCTGCGAGCCACGTCGAGCGCGGCGGCATAGTCGCCTTCCATGATCAGCTTCTTGAACTTGGCCGACCCGGTGACGTTCGTGCGCTCACCGATATTGATGAAATTGGCAACACTGCTCATGCTGCGTCCTCCGTATGTGTGCCCGGGGCCTCGAACATCTCCAGTCCCGACAGGCGCATCCGCCGTACCGTTTCGGGGATGGCGCGCGGGGTCTTGCCCGCAACGGCATCGGCGATGGCGCGGATATGGTCGGGCGTCGTGCCGCAGCAGCCGCCGACGATGTTCACCAGCCCGGCATCGGCCCATTCGCCCAGGTGCGCGGCGGTTTCCTCGGGCGTCTCGTCGTATCCGCCCATCTCGTTCGGCAGGCCCGCGTTGGGATAGGCGCTGATGCGGGTGTCGGCGACCTCGGACAAGGTGCGGACATGCGGGCGCATTTCGCCCGCGCCCAGGGCGCAGTTGAGCCCCACCGAAAAGGGGCGCGCATGGCTCATGGAGACCCAGAAGGCCTCTGGCGTCTGGCCTGTCAACGTCCGCCCGGACCGGTCGGTGATGGTGCCCGAGATCATCAGCGGGGGCACGTCCAGCCCTTCGTCCTTGAGGCTGTCGATGGCAAAGAGCGCGGCCTTGGCATTGAGCGTGTCGAAAATCGTCTCGACCAGCAGCACATCGACCCCGGCCTTGACCAGGGCGCGCGCGGCCTCGCCATAGGCGCGTGCAAGATCGTCGAATGTGACGGCGCGAAACCCGGGGTCGTTCACGTCCGGGCTGAGGCTGGCGGTCTGGTTGGTCGGGCCGATGCCCCCGGCAACCCAGCGCGGACGGTCCGGCGTCGACATGGCCTCGGCTGCTTCGCGGGCAAGGCGCACGCTCTCGGTGTTCATCTCGGTGACAAGGCCTTCCATGCCGTAATCGGCCTGGCTGATCGCATTGGCGCCGAAAGTGTTGGTGCACAGGATGTCCGCGCCCGCCTCGAGAAAAGCGGTGTGAATGTCGCGGATCATGTCGGGCTGGGTCAGGCTCAGCAATTCGCTGTTGCCGCCCACGTCGCTGTTCCAGTCCGCAAAGCGCGTCCCGCGATAGACGTCCTCTCCGGGCTTGTGCTGCTGGATCATGGTGCCCATGGCCCCGTCCAGCACCAGGATGCGTCGGGCGGCGTGGGAAGTGATGTCGGTCTCGGTCATCTCGTCTCTCCTCAGGCGGCGCTCTCGGCCGTGGTCCCGGACATGAGTCCAAGCGCGCGGCAGACCGCCAGGCTGACCTCGGGTCGGTTGAGCGTGTAGAAATGGAACTCGGACAGTCCCGCCTCCATCAGGAGACGGCATTGCTCGGTTGCGACACTGGTCGCGATCATGGCGCGGGTTTCTGGTGCGTCGTCCAGCCCTTCGAACATCCGCGCCAGCCAGTCCGGCACCGACGCGCCGCACATGGCGGAAAACCGTTTGAGCCCGGCGAAATTCGCCACCGGCATGATCCCCGGCACGATCGGCGCGGTGATGCCCGCGGCACGGGCACGGTCGACGAACCGCAGGATCACATCCGTGTCAAAGGTGTACTGCGTGATTGCCCGGGCCGCCCCCGCATCCAGCTTGCGCTTGAGATGATCGAGGTCCGCCGCAGCGCTTGCCGCCTCGGGGTGAATCTCTGGGTAGGCGGCCACGGAGATATCGAAATCCGCGACCCGGCGCAGCCCCGCAACCAGTTCCGCAGCGTCGCCATAGCCATCGGAGGCAAGGCGTTGCCCTTCCGGAAGGTCGCCGCGCAGGGCCACGATGCGCGTGATGCCCTTTTCGTGCAGCCCCCGGGCCAGTCGGTCGATCTCGTCCCGGCTTGCCCCCACGCAGGTCAGGTGATGGGCCACGGGTCGTCCGGTGCGGTTCCCGACCATGTCCACGATGCGGGCGGTCCGGTCGCGGGTGCTGCCGCCAGCGCCGTAGGTCACCGAAAAATAGGCCGGATCGGCACTGGCCATCTGATCGACGGCACGCGCCAGCGTCGTTTCGCCAGCATCGGTCTTTGGCGGGAAAAGCTCGAAGGACACAGAGGCGGGTGGATCGGGAAAGGGCCCGGTCATGCAGTACTCTCCAATGATGTGGGCGAATGGCGAAGCAAGGGCCGGGACGCGCGACGGCGCCCCGGCACGTCACATCACGCCGGCTTGCGGAAGTGCTGGATACCCCAGGCGAGATGGCCGTCATCGGCGGCCTTCACCCAGTTCTCCAACCCCACGGCCATCTTGTCGAGGTACTCCGCCGAGGCCCCGGCCTCGCGCAGTTTCTCGTAATTGGCCAACAGTTCCTCGCGGACACGGAAGTAATGCGTGCGCAAGTCGCTGACGGCCTCTTCCTGCTCCACCGTCTCGAAGCCGAGCGCCTCTGCCGCCTCGCGATAGAACCGGGGCGACCCCAGATCGTTAAGTTGCAGACGGTCATAGACAGGCTGCAACACGGCGGGATCGGCATCGTCGGCCTGCATCGGATCGGTGAAGATCAGGTGCCCGCCGGGCTTGAGCACTCGCCAGGCCTCGGCCAGCACCTTGGCCCGCTGATCCGAATGCAGGAAGGCGTCTTGGCTCCAGGCCACATCGCAGCTGGCGTCGGCCTCGGGCACGTCCTCGAACACGCCGTGACGGACCGAGATCTTGTTGGACAGCTTCGCGGCGCGGATCTTGCCCAGGTTATATTCATTCTGCGTCTCGGACAGGTTCAGGCAGACCGCCTCGCAGCCGGTCTTGCGCACCAGCGTGCGCATCGCGCCGCCATAGCCCGCCCCCATGTCGATGACCCGCGCCGAGGCATCCAGCGGCGGCAGCCGGTCGATCATCGACTCGATGGTACGGTCCGATGCCGTGCGGATGTCGGGCGTTTCGGCATAGCGGCCGATGTGCAGGTCCTCGCCACCCCAGATCGTGGAATAGAACGTGTCCGCATCGTCGCTGTCGTAGTAGTCTTCCGTGATGTCGCGGATGTCCTGCTTGCCGTCATCCGATACGGCGCCCCAGCGCACCAGGTGCATCGCCGATTTCTCGGCCACGTGGATGAAGAAATCCGGATCGTCCTCGGCGTAGGTTTCCTGGAAATCGCCATAGGTGCGGACCCTTTCGAACCCGGCCTCGGACAGCAGGCGCCGCATGTAGTTCTTGCGGATCGGGCACATGTTGAGCGTGTATTCCGACCCGTCCGGGAAGGAATAGCGCATCCGGCACAGCCCCTCGTCGACATGGTCGGGCTCGGCTGTCACCTGGTCGCCGCAGTAATAGTACTTGTGCTTGGTCGAATAGCCCCGGTCCAGCATGGCATCGTAGTTGCGCTGGTCGAGGATCAGCAGGCCGTCGTGCTTGAGCGCGGCGTAAAATTCGGCCAGCGCACGACGACGCTCGGATTCCTTGTGCAGATGCGTAAAGGAATTCCCAAGGCAGACGATCGCGTCGTACTTGCCGTTGATGTCGCGGTTGAGCCAGCGCCAGTCAGCCTGCGCCGTCTTCAGGATCAACCCCCGGCTGCGACCGTTCTCGAAAGCCTTGGCCACCATCGAGGCCGCCCCGTCCGAGGCGGTCACGTCAAAGCCGGCTTCGGTCAGGCGGACCGAGTGAAAACCGGTGCCGCAGGCCACGTCGAGCACGCTTTCCTTGCCGCGGGCCCGCAGGATGTCGATGAAGAACTGGCCCTCGCTCTCGGCGCGGCCCGCCCAGTCGATCAGTTCGTCCCACTTGTCGACAAAGGTCTTGACGTATTCCTTTCGGTAATGGTCGGTCTCGCGATCGGCCAGCGGGTCGTCGCTGTAGACCTGATCGGTCATCGTCAGTTCAGCGTTCTCGGCCATCGTGTCGCTCATCTCTGTCTCCGTTCCAAACGTCCCGTTGCCGGCGATGCAGATGCCCGCCGGGCGCGCAGTTTTTCTGCGCAAGCCTCGAAAGGCTGCACTGATGTCTTTGCCCACTTCGATGTTCGTCCCCGGCCGGCGTGACCCCGCCGCGGGTGGCAATGTGATCGGGTCCAGGTTCTGCGCGGGTCGGTGCCAAGCGGGTCGTCAGCTCGGCTCCGCCCAGAGGCGTCAGAGTGCTGCCCAATATGCACCGACAACCTCACGGACAATTTGCGACCATTCAACCCCCAATTGCGACATTCTTTCTAATTGGATGATTCAACAGGGGAAAAGCCGGCTCACTGCGTTGGGACAGCTGCGAAAATGAGCATCGGCATCCTTGGGTGCCGGACCAACGGCGTCCATGAACCAAGGCGTGGAGCCGTCCGATGCGCGCAACGGATCATTGAAATCGAAGGCAAAAATCGCATCCGGCGTGCCGACGCACCCGGGCCTTTGACGTCAACCCTCGACCGACCGGCAATAGATCAACGAATGACCGGAAACAGCGCGAACGACCGGAAGACAGCGGACCTGCCAGAAGCAGTTCCGCCGAAACTACTCCGATCCGAACAGAGGGCCGTCCGGCAAGGGCGTCGCCAAATACCGTGGCCTGAAGCTCACCTGCCAAGCCTGCCCCTCGAAGCCGCGCTGCTGTCCGAACATGGACTTCCGGTCCATCACCCGTGAAGAGCACGAAGACGCACGCCAGGCTGCACGGGATATCGCGAAGACCGGGCAATACGAGGTCTCGATGAAGCTCCGGAAAAAGGTCGAGATGCTCTTTGCCCACCTCAAACGGATCCTGGGCCTAAACAGGCTCCGACTACGCGGCCCATGCGATGCCAACGACGAATTCCTCCTCGCCGCCACCGCCCAGAACCTCCGGAAACTGGCAAAGATCTTTCCTGCACCGCAGCAATCGCGGAAAGCCTGACAGGAAAGTCACTCGCGCCCCGTTCAGGCATCGATATTCTGCGCTGGCAAACGAGTGTTTTTCCACAGAACGGCGGATTCCGGCCTTTCGCTGCGGTGGCCATCCGATCATCCAGCCAAGATGGAATGCGACATTCAGAGCGGGCCAAGATCGAGGGTTGTGCTGCATCGCCGCATGACGGAGCCGAGCCTTTTTGCGGCAATCGGTCGACAGATCAGACGGCTTGATCTGTTACCATAGCCCCTGAGGGCCAGCGCTGCCAGCGAGCAGCGCTTCGGCGTCGCACCCTCGCATTCAGTCAAACGCCGGCGTCATTTTTTGTGATCCGAAGAACGCTTTCATGAACACATGTCATGATCGCGCCGAACGCAACCGATCGACCAAGAGCCGCAGCGCCGAGCTAAGATTCCGCCGCCCCATGTAGCACAGGTGGTAGCCGTCGAAAGGCAGGCAGAAGTCCGCCAAGACCCTGCGCAAACGTCCGGTATCGAGGTCAGCGCGGACTTCCGGCAGCGGCAGGTAGCCGAACCCGTGACCAGCCCGCACTGCTTCCATGACAAGACCGGGGTCGTTCAGGATGAAGGGACCGCTCAGCTTCTTCACCACCTCAGTGCCTTCGATCTCGAACTCCCAGTCATAGACCGGCCCGTCGGAGCGATGCCGCATCAGGATACAGTCGTGGGCATCAAGATCGTCGGGGTGCGTCGGCGTGCCGCGCCGCGCGAGGTAGTCCGCGCTGGCGACCGCCGCCATTTCCAACTGTGGCCCGACGGGGACTGCGATCATGTCGGGGCTCAGGTGTTCGCCGAGCCGGATCGCGCAGTCAAAGCGGTCTTCGGCAAGGTCAGAAAGCCGGCCTTCGCTGCTGATCTCGATGCGCACATCGGGATAGTCGCGCACCAGTTGCGAGGCCACCGGCCAGAGGATGTCGCGGGTGGCGGGCACGCTGGAGGTCACCCGCACCAGCCCCGAGGGACGCTCGCCAAGTGTGCGTATTTCTTCGATCCGGTTGCCGAGCTGCTGGAAGCTGGGGCGCAGCGCCGCGAGCAGCTGTTCGCCCGCATCGGTGGGGGTCACCTTCCGCGCACTGCGGTTGAGCAGCCGCACGCCGATCTTGTCTTCGAGCCGCCGGATCGTGTGGCTCACGGCGGATTGCGACACGCCGAGACGGTGCCCGGCGCGGGTGAAATTGCCCTCTTCGGTGACGGCGAGCAGGGTCGAAAGATCGCCGAGCAATTCACGGTCCATGGCGCGCTCCCTCTGTGGCTCGCGACTTTGTGGGGCAATGCAAAGACTGACGCAAAGAAAAAGCGCCGCCCAAGCATGAATCCAGCTCATGGCAACGATAAGGCAAGGCGGCCTTATCCCGCCCCGGGGGCAGCTCCAGATTGGAGGGCAGACGACACATCCGAAACGGAGTTCCCGAGATGACCACCCCGACCCCAACGACCGATCCCCAGGACCCCGCCCGCCGCGATCTGCTGGCCGCTGGAATGGGCGCCGCTGCGCTTGGCTTGGCCTCGCTGAGTGCCGAGGCGGCGCTGGCGCAGGTGACTACCGAGTGGGACAAGACCTTCCCGCAGAGTGACCGCGTCGACCACCGCAAGGTCAGCTTCACCAACCGCTACGGCATCGCGCTGGTGGGCGACCTCTACCTGCCGAAGAACCGCGGCGACGCGCCGCTTCCTGCGCTTGCAGTGGCCGGCCCCTTCGGCGCCGTCAAGGAGCAGGCCGCGGGCCTCTATGCGCAGGAAATGGCCGAGCGTGGCTTTGCCGCCGTGGCTTTCGACCCCTCCTATATCGGCGAGAGCGAGGGAACCCCGCGTTACGTCGCCTCGCCCGACATCAACACCGAAGATTTCATGGCCGCGGTCGACTTCCTTGGCCTGCATGACGCGGTCGACCGCGACCGTATCGGGATGATCGGCATCTGCGGCTTTGGCGGCATGGCGCTGAACGCGGCGGCCCCGGACAAGCGGGTCAAGGCGGTTGCAGTGACGTCGATGTACGACATGAGCCGAGTGATTGCGCGCGGGTATTTCGACTCGATGACCGACGAGCAACGCACCGAAGCGCTGACGGCAATGAGCCTGCAACGCTGGGAAGACGCTGCCTCGGACGAGGCTCCGAAGCTGGCGGGCGGTCTGCCCGACACGCTGGACGGCATCGATAACCCGGTGATCGCCATGTATCACGCCTACTACAAGACGGACCGCGGCTATCACCCGCGCTCGCTGAACTCGAACGGCGGCTGGAACGTCACCTCGGCCATGTCCTTCATGAACATGCCGCAACTCACCTACATCCACGAGATCTCGCCGCGTCCGGCGCTGATCATCGCCGGGTCCGAGGCGCATTCCCGCTACTTCAGCGAAGACGCCTATGCCGCGGCGCGCGACCCCAAGGAACTGGTGATCATCGACGGCGCGGATCACTGCGATCTCTACGACCAGAAGAACATCATCCCCTTCGACCGTCTTCAGGCATTCTTCGAAGGCCACCTCGCGTAAATCCCCGGGCCTGTCCCCGCACGCGGGGGCAGCTCTCATCGCCCCTTTACCCATCATGGAGACGACCCGATGAATATGACCCTCGCCGCACTTGCGCTGAGCCTCGCCGCCCCCGCGGCCCTCGCCCAGCAGATGACGCAGACCACGCCTCTGGAGCGGGGTGGCCAGATCGGCAGCCCCGAGACCTTCACCGGCACGGTCTTCGTCGCGCCGGTCTTCGGCCCCGACATGAACGAAGTCAGCGCAGGTGAGGTGACTTTCATGCCCGGCGCACGCTCGGCCTGGCACACGCATCCGGTGGGCCAATACCTCGTCGTGACGGCGGGGACCGGCTGGTACCAGGAAGAAGGCCGGGAAAAGCAGGTGATGCGCACCGGCGACGTGGTTTTCGCCCCGGCGGGCGTGAACCATTGGCACGGCGCGACGGCAGGAACCTCTGTCACTCACTACGCGATCCAGGCCGCTCAGGACGGCTCCGCCGTGACCTGGGGGGAACTGGTCTCCGACGAGGACTACGGCAGCTGAGACTGAACGCCTGCAACGGGAGACTGGTGTGACCGGTCCCCGCCACTTCGCCAACTCACCGATACTAAGGATGCTACCATGAAAACCCGGATCATTGCCTCCGTCTTCGCACTCGCGAGCACCGCCGCCTCGGCACAGGACGTTTCCCAAACCCTCCCGACCGCCGTCGACACGGTGGCGCCGGCTCTCGCCGCCTATGCCACCGAAGATCTCTTCGGCTCCGTCTGGACCGATGAGGCGCTCTCGGTGCGCGACCGCGCGCTCGTGACCTTCGCGGCGCTGGTCACACGCCATGAGGCGGACATGCTTGGGCGTCACACCGAACTGGCACTCGACGCGGGCGTGACCCCGGCCGAACTGTCGGAAACCATCACCCATCTCGCCTTTTACACCGGTTGGGGCAACGCCACCGCAGCCGCCGAGGCCATGGCCCCGGTCTATGACGCGCGTGGCGTGACCGCTGAAGACCTGCCCGCTCTCGCCCCTGATCTCCTGCCGCTGGACGAAGAGGCCGAGGCCGCGCGGGAGGAAACGGTTCAGTCCAATTTCGCCAACGTAAGCCCCGGCGTCGTCGACACCACGCGCGAGCTGCTGTTCAACGACCTCTGGCTGCGCCCGGCCCTTGCGCCCCGCGACCGCAGCATGGTCACCGTTGCGGCGCTGATCGCCGCCGGTCAACCAGAGCAAATGACCTTTCACTTGAACCGCGCGATGGACAACGGGCTGACACAGGAAGAGGCAGGCGCGATGCTCTCGCATCTTGCCTTCTACGCGGGCTGGCCCAGGGTTTTCTCGGCGATGCCCGTGGCGCGGCAGGTGTTCGAGGGCCGCGCAGACTGAAATTCTGCGGCGCGGCCACGACACCGCCGCCTCACCAACGGAGACATTCAATGAAGATCATCCGAGCTGGCAGCACGCCCTCCGCCCCCGGTCCCGAGGACTACTTTACCGGAACCGTGCGGATCGACCCCATGTTCCAGGCCGACGCCCCGGGCCGCACCAGCGGTGCCCATGTCACCTTCGAGCCCGGCGCCCGCACCGCATGGCACACCCACCCGGCGGGACAGACCATCATCATCACCTTTGGCCGCGGCCGGGTGCAGCGAGAAGGTGGCCCGATCGAAGAGGTCAGAACGGGCGACGTGGTCTTCTTCCCCGCCGACGAGAAACACTGGCACGGCGCCTCTCCCGATACTGCCATGTCGCATATAGCCATTCAGGAGAGCATTGACGGCACGCCGGTGACCTGGCTGGAGAAGGTCTCCGACGCGGACTACACCGGCTGAAGGTAACCGCGCTGCCGCCTGTTGTGGCGGCAGTGCGGTGATGACTGCAAGGCCGAGCTCCGGCGCTCCGAGAAGTGGTCTTGAGCGTTGATGTGCCGTGTGAAGCTCCTGACGAACGGTCAAGAAATCCGCACACGTGCTCAGCGCGCGGCCTCAGGATGACGGTCTGCTCTTGCGCAAGAGCGCCTGGATGCGAAAGGCCGGTTCGGGGGAATTTGCGCCACAGCGATGACTATCTTGGCGAGTGTCCGGACTGGTGAAGGATTATTGATGTGGGCCGTGGTGCAACGGTGCCGCTTGGCGAGTGGTCGGCCCGCGTTGAAAATCCTCCCAAGGTGGAAGCCGCGGTGGCCAGGTGCTGTCTATGTGGAAAGTGCGCTGAGGTTTCCAGCGCCGATGCGGCGTGGCTGACGGCTCGAATGACATCGAACGTCGCAAAAAGCGCCCTGATCGGCCGAGTTGATGATGTGCGGTCGCGGGCGGCGCCTTTCGTCGGCGGTTTGCGGGCGTGACACTGCGTGAGGCATGGCTGAGCCGGTCCGGAACGGGCGTGAGATCCGGAGTTTTGATCGTGGCAGAGACTGGAGGTTTGTCATGCGGCCTGCGTCCGTGGTGGGTTGCGCGACATCGGTTTCTGGCCGCGACGGAGGATTTCGATGATGCGCATCGGGCCACCGCAGCATGGGCACGGCTCGCGCAGGGTGAGAGGTGCGGGCGCCCTCGGGTCCTGCGCTTCCATTTCGGGCGCCGGCTGCCCCAACAGGCCAAGGATGCGGGCGATGGTGGCCTTGCGGGTGGCACCGGCCAGCAGGCTGTAATGGCGGATGCGATGGAACCTGTCGGGGAGGACATGCATCAGGAAGCGGCGGATGAACTCCGACGTGGACAGGCGCATGACCTTCTGCCGGTCGCCGGATTCGACGCGGTAGTCCTTCCATCGAAACGCGACAGTCTGGGTGTCGGCGCTGATCAGGCGATGGTTCGAGATCGCGACGCGTTGGGTGTAGCGGCTCAGGTAGGCGAGTACTGCCTCAGGCCCGCCGAAGGGCGGTTTGACGTAGACGACCCATTCGGATTTGCGGAACGGCGCGAGCCAGGCGGCAAAGGCATTCGTCTTTGTCAGTCCTTCGAGATCGCCGTAGAAGGCCAATTCCCCAGCGGCATAAAGCGCCAGCAGCCCGTTGAGGAACAAGCGCCTGAACAGGCGCGACAGCACCCGCACGTGCAGGAAAAACCCGGCCTGCAGGCGACCCAGCGGGTGCCGTCCGGCGAGAGCCCTCCGCCCGGCACAATCATGTGGATGTGTGGGTGGTGGGGTCACGCCGGAGGCGTGCTTTCAGCACGACGCCGATCCCCAAGTGTGCAGCACGCAGGTCATGCCGATCCGGGCGCCGAGCCACTTGGGGGCGGCTGCGATGGTCGTGACCGTTTCGGCGGACGCCCGGAACAGCATGCCACAGATGGCCTTGTTCGCCATCGGTCTCGAACCCGTGGCGACACGATGGCTCACTCCAGAAGGCGATCTGAGCGATCCCGGCTGGCAGGGTGAAGACCACATGGAAAAACTCGACGGGCAGAAGGTCCTCGGCACGCGCCGCCATCCAGTCGCGCGCCGCCGGCTCCTGACACTTTGGGCAATGCCGGTTCTTGCAGGAATTGTAGGCGATGTGATGGTGGCCGCATTTGGCGCAGCCCGCTACATGCCCGCCGAGCGCCTCGGTCCGGCAGGCTTCGATCGCCCCCTCTCGTGACATTGCTGCGCAATGCACTATCGGGCAGTGGACATCACTTTGAGCTGGGACAGGCTGAAGTGCCCGACATTGGCCTGCCGCCACGCAGGACCATGGGAACGAAAGATGTCAGCGATCTCCAGCGTCGGCCGGGGCACCCCGGCGCCCGGTCACCCAGACTTCGCTTCACGGCGTGATCCTGCAGCTTGGCCAGTATATATAGTAGGGGCAGACCGTGTCGCGGATCGTCTTGGTGGCGACATGCGTGTATTGCGCCGTCGTCGTCAGCTTGGCGTGACCAAGCAAGACCTGGATCACCCGGACATCCGTGTTGGCCTCCAGAAGATGGGTCGCAAAGCTGTGCCTCAGCGTATGCAGGGTGGCAGCCTTCTTGACCCCGGGCATCGTCTTGGCCGACGTGAAGGCCCGGTTCAATTGCCGTGACGAGACCGGATTGATCTTCGGCTTGCCCGGGAACAACCAGCCCTCGGGTCGCGCTTCGCGCCAGTAGTCGCGCAGGAGAGCGAGTAGGCCGGGGGACAGCATGACCTTGCGGTCCTTCCGCCCCTTGCCCTGCTCGACATGGATCAGCATGCGGTCGCTGTCGTGTCGGAGACGCGCCTCTGGCACGATGTCCCCGATCTTGAAATTGCAGACCTCGGCAGCCCTGAGCCCGGCACCGTAGGAGATGCTGAGAGCCGCGCGATATTTCAGGCCGGGCCCGGGTGCCGCCATCAGTATGTCGGACACCTCCTCGAAGCTGAACACCACGGGCAGATTCCGCGGCTGCGAGCGGAATTGCATGTAGCGCTTCATGTCCTCGCGCCCGCAAGTCATGCCAAAGAATAACCGGAGCGCCACAATCCGCACGTTGAACGTGCTGGCCGTGACCCCGGTGTCGGTCATGTGAAGCTGGTAGGCGCGCAGATCGTCTGGCGTGGCCGTGTCCGGCGAGCGACCGAGAAAGGACGCAAAATCCTTGATCGCCCGAATATGCGCCTTCTGGGATTTCTCGCCCATGCCGCGAATACCCATGCCCTCGATCATTCGCTCGCGCAGCGGGGTCGTTCTCTCGTCCGTCATGGGAACCTCCTGTCTGTCGATTGAGAGGCCTCAATCGTCAGGCAGCGGCCCACATTCCCAAACCCTATTATCCACTAGAAAAAGCAAAAGGCGTGCCGGGCTCGCGTGCGACAGAATCGCCGGACCTCCCTGAAGTTCGCTGCGAGTGCTCGGTTCTCCCCGCGACTGCGCGGGACGTTGGGAGGAAGCGCTGAGAACGGACGTTCGTCGTGGCGGACATGAACGGCTACTCAATTCAAATGACGGCAAACCCCCTAGGCTCTGGACTCATTGAGTTTCACAGCCATTAGATGACGAGTGCGGCGAGAGCGATGGCCGAGAAGAATGCCTTGGGGCATCTGTCGTATCTGGTTGCCACACGCCTCCAGTCCTTGAGCCTGCCGAACATGATATCGCATCGCTGCCCGGCAGTGCATTGCATAGCAATGTCACGAGAGGGGCGGTTACGGCGTTTGTAGCGGCGCTTGTCGTATTTGACGGGGGCCTTGCGTTGTTTGCTTCCGGGGATGCAAGCGCGTATCCCTTTGTCTTGCAGGGCTTCTCGGAACCAGTCAGCATCGTAGCCCCGGTCGCCGAGTAACCATTTGACTGAGCTACTCCCCATCTTTTGGATAGGAACTGGCGTAATTTAAGCTACTCGTTGCACCTGCTGATCGGGTTGGTTGA
>NZ_JASHJL010000006.1 GCF_030733205.1 Mameliella sp. MMSF_3455 | reverse complement strand
GCCAGCCACGGCGCGGCGCACTTCAGGCTCAACGCCACGCCACGCACGTTCAGCGCAAAGACCCGGTCCCATTCACCCAGATCCAGCACCGAGATCCGCCGCCACGGCGGCACCATCCCGGCATTGGCGATCAGGATGTCGAGGGCCCCCAGATCGGTCAGCGCGGCGCTCAACAGGGCCTCGGCATCGGGGGCGGTCAGATCCATCGCGATGGCGCGCCACCCCGCAGGCAGGGCCGCGTCCTGCAAAACTTCCGGCAGATCCAACACGCAAACCTGTGCCCCCGCTTGCGCCAGCATCCCGGCAATGGCCCGCCCCAGCCCGCGCGCGCCGCCGGTCACAAGAGCGGTTTTTCCCGACAGATCGATCATGGCATCCCCCCGTAGCATGGCGCCCCCGTGAACCGGGGGCGCAACAACGTCATTCGATGACGATCAGCTCTTGAAAGCCGCTGGTCAGCGCCTCACCGCCGCCCGGACGGGCAACGATACAATCCTCGACCCGGGCGCTGAAATCACCATCGCGGAAAATCGACGGCTCGATGGTAAAGATCATGCCCTCGCGCACCAGCGTTTCGTCGCCCTTGGTCAGGAAGGGCGGTTCGTGCACGTCCCAGCCGATGCCGTGGCCCAGGCGGTGACGGAAGTCCTTGCCATAGCCGGCATCCTCCAGCACGTCGCGCGCGGCCTTGTCGACCTGCTCGCAGGTCACGTCACCCGCCTTCAGCGCCGCGATCCCCGCCGCCTGGCTTTCCATGACCAGCTTGTGCACCTTGCGCTGTTCCTCGGTCGGCGCGCCAAAGGCCACGGTCCGGCCAAAGTCATAGCACATGCCGTCCAGCACCGCGCCAAAGTCAAAGTTGACAGAAACCGGCTTGTCCAGCTTGCGCGGCCATGTCTTCAGCTTGTCGCCAAAGATCAGCGGGTGATCCGGGCCGGAGTTGTACAGCGAGGTGGTGAAGGACGGGCCCAAAGAGCCATGCGCCTTCATCTGGTAGTCGATCTCGGCGCTGATCTCCAATTCGGTCATGCCGAATTTCAGGTTCTTGACCGTCGCGGCAAAGGCCTTTTCCGTGATCTCGCCCGCGCGGCGCAAGAGGTCGATTTCGTCCTGATCCTTGATCACGCGAATGGGGCGCAGCAGGGCCGTGCCATTGGCAAAAGTCACGCCGGGGATCAGCGATTGCAGGTGGATCAGCGTGTCGGCCTCGCCGTCCTCGGACACGGCCACGGTTGCGCCCGCACCCACACCAAGGTCCGCAAGAATGCCGCGCGCCATTTCCACCGGGTCATCCCAGTCGCCCAGAACACGCAGGTCGACGCCGGTGATCCCGCCCGCGCTGCCAAACTCGGCGGTCATGCGCGGCAGGGTCAGGATCGGCTCCTTGCCCGGCGCGATCCACATGCCCTCGATCCAATGACCGGGGTGCAGGTTGCGGCCATAGTTGGGAATATCGCGGTGAATTCCCGTCAAGTAATCCAGATCGGTCCCGATCGGGAAAAAGATCAGGTCTGCTTGTCCGTCGATGCTGTTGCGGAACCGGGTCATCCGGTCTGAGTAGCTGGCCACTGGGGCTCTCCTTCTTTGGTCAATTCTTCGGCGTGGTGGCAGGCGGCCTGCCGGCCATCGCCCATGTCTCTCAGGTCGGGCCGTTCGGCCCGGCACAGGTCGGTCGCCAGCGGGCAGCGCGGATGAAAGGCGCAGCCCGAAGGCGGGTTCAACGGTGAGGGAATGTCGCCCTTGATCGGGGCATAGACCGTGCGGCGGCGGTCCAGCCGCGGCACCCCTTCGATCAGCGCGCGGGTATAGGGATGCGCAGGCGCGTCAAAGATACGGTCGACGCTGCCCATCTCGACGACGCGGCCCAGGTACATGACCAGCACCCGGTCCGAGATATGTTCGACGATCCCCAGATCATGGCTGATGAACAGGTAGGTCAGGTCAAACTCATCCCGCAGGTCCATGAAAAGATTGACGATCTGCGCCTGAATGGACACGTCCAGCGCGCTGACCGCCTCGTCGCAGACAAGGATTTCAGGCTGCACCGCCAAGGCCCGCGCGATCCCCACGCGCTGCCGCTGACCGCCGGAAAAGGCGTGCGGAAAGCGGTCGGCATAGCTGGGGTCGATGCCGCAGCGTTCCATCAGTTCGGCGACATAGCTCTCGGCCTCGGCGGGTGAGGTCAGGCGATGCACGCGCGGAGCCTCTCCGATCAGGGTTTTCACCCGCTTGCGCGGGTTGAGCGAGGAGAACGGATCCTGAAAGATCATCTGCATGGGCAGGGCCTTGCCGCCCGGATCGGGGCGGTCGATGGTGCCGGAGGTGGGGTCCAATAGCCCCGCCACCATGCGGCCCAACGTGGACTTGCCACAGCCGGATTCTCCAACAACGCCAAGCACTTCGCCCTTCTTGAGATCAAAGCTCACATCCTCGACGGCACGCACCACCGCGGGCGGCGGCGCAAGACCGACCCGGCGCAGCCCCCGTGTGACGAAATCTCCTTCGGAGCCAAAGCGGCGGCCAAGGTTGCGGACGGAAAGGACGGTCTCGCTCATGCCTCGGCCCCCTTGATCAACGGATGGACGCAGCGCACCGCGCGGGTGCTGTTGACAGGTGTCAACGCGGGCATCGTCGCGCAGGCCTCGGTCGCGCGGGGACAGCGGGGCGCAAAGGCACAACCCGGTGGCAGATCGGTCAGCAAGGGCATCCGCCCGGGGATCTGCTGCAACCGCCCACCGCGCTGGCCCGGCACGGGGACGGAGGCGATCAGCCCCTGCGTATAGGGATGCGCGGGCGCGTCGAGGATGTCATCGACCGGCCCTTCTTCGACGATGCGGCCCGCGTACATGACCGCCACGCGATCTGCCAACCCGGCCACCACGGCCAGGTCATGGCTGATCCAGATCAGCGCCGTTCCCCGATCCCGGCACAGCCGCTGCACCAGCGCAAGGATCTGTCCCTGGATGGTCACGTCCAGCGCGGTGGTGGGTTCGTCCGCGATGATCAGGTCGGGCTGATGCAACAGCGCGATGGCAATCGCCACCCGCTGCCGCATTCCGCCGGACAACTGGTGCGGATAGGCGCTCAGCCGATCCTCGGGCGCGGGAATGCCCACCTCGTCCAGCGCGGCGATGGCGCGGCGGCGTACCTCTGCCTTGTCCAGTTTCTCATGCGCCAGCAGGGCGTCGCGGATCTGGGTGCCGATGCGCAGAACCGGGTTCAGCGTCATCATCGGATCCTGAGATATCATCGCGATCTTGCGCCCTCGCAGGCCGCGCATCTCGGGTTCGGACAAGGCCAGGATGTTTTGCCCGTGCAGTCGCACCTCGCCCTCTGTCACGCGGCCCGGCGGGCTGATCAGACGGTTGATGGAAAACCCGGTCAGCGATTTGCCAGACCCGCTTTCGCCCACAAGGCCAAGGATTTCACCGCGTTGCACGGTCAGGGACAGATCGCGCAGGGCATGGATGGTGGCGGCGGGGGTGACAAAGCTGGTTTGCAGCCCGCGAAGTTCCAGAACGGCGGTCATGATCACAGCCTCGGGTTCAGCACGTCGCGCAGCCGGTCGCCCAGCAGGTTGACGCTGATGATGATGGCCAGCAGGACCAGCCCCGGAAGGACCGAGATCCAGTAGCGGCCGGATTGCAGGTAGTCGAAGCCATTGGCGATCAGCAGCCCCAGAGAGGGCCGTGTCGGCGGCAGGCCAAGGCCCAGGAAGGACAGCGTCGCCTCCAGCGAGATCGCCATGGCCATCTGCATCGTCGCCACGACCAGCATGGTTGGCAGGCAGTTGGGTAGGATGTGACCCAAGAGGATGCGCATACCGCCAAGGCGCAGGCCCCGTGCCGCCTCGACGTAATCGCGCGCGCCTTCGACCAGCGCGACCCCGCGCACGGTGCGGGCGAAATAGGCCCATTGCACAACCACCAGCGCAAAGATGATCTTGTCCACGCCGCGGCCCAGGATCACCAGCAGGATCAGCGCGACAAGGATCGTCGGAAAGCTCAGCTGCAAATCGACGATACGCATCAGCACGGTATCGACCCAACCGCGCCGATAGGCAGCAATCAACCCGACCAGCGCGCCAATGGCCAGCGCCAGCAGACCGGAGGCCAGCCCGACGACCAGCGAAATCCGGATGCCGTAGAGCATGGCCGACAGCATGTCGCGCCCCTGCCCGTCCGTACCCAGCCAATAGGTCATGCCGGTAAAGCTTTCCGAACCCGGCGGCATCAGGCTGTCGAGGATGTCGACCTGTCGCAGGTCATAGGGGTTCTGCGGCGCGATCCAGGGCGCGCCAAAGCCCGCGATGCAGAAACCGACAAAGACGATCAGGGCGATCACCGCGCCGGGGTTCGACAGGAACCGGCGGGTCAGGTCGCGGGCCGATCCGGCGGCGGGGGCGGTGGTCACGGCGCTCATGCCCGACCTCCGCCCAGACGAATGCGCGGGTCCAGCAGCGAATAGAGAATGTCGACCAACAGGTTCAGCGTCACGAACATGAAGACGACGCA
Organism: Mameliella sp. MMSF_3455; assembly: GCF_030733205.1. Taxonomy (GTDB): domain Bacteria; phylum Pseudomonadota; class Alphaproteobacteria; order Rhodobacterales; family Rhodobacteraceae; genus Antarctobacter. The sequence continues at coordinate 197,746 of NZ_JASHJL010000006.1, read as the reverse complement.
GATCAGGTAGGCCACGATCAACGGTCGGTCGAGCACGGCAATCGCGTCGATCAGCATCTTGCCCACACCGGGCCAGGAAAAGATCGACTCGATCACCACGGCAAAGGCGATGACCCCGCCAAACTCCATCCCCAGCACGGTGACGATGGGGATCAGGATGTTCTTCAGCGCGTGCACGCCCAGAACGCGGCGTTCGGTCACGCCATTGGCGCGGGCGAACTTGATGTAATCGGTGAACATGACCTCGCGCATCCCTGCGCGGGCCAGCCGGATCACCATCGCCATCATGATCAGCGACAGGGTAAAGGCCGGCATCGCCAGATGGTGCAGCCCGTCCAGCGTCAGCAGGCTCGTTTCCACGAACCCCAAATCGACGGTATCGCCCCGCCCGACAGAGGGCATCCAGCCCAGTTGCACGGAAAAGGTCAGGATCATGATGATGCCGATCCAGAAGACCGGTAGCGAGAAGGCCACCATGGAAAAGCTCATGATAAGTTTGGCGCCGATGCCTTCGGGCCGTAGCCCGGCGTAGACGCCCATCGGCAGGCCAATGACCAGCGCAAGAACCAGGGCCGCAAAGGCCAGTTCCAGCGTGGCGGGCAGCCGTTCAAAGATCAGGTGCAGGGCGGGCACTCCGTGAGTGAAACTTTTGCCCATGTCGCCCTGCAGCATGTTGCCGACGAAGGTCAGGTATTGCCGCCAAATCGGCTGATCCAGACCCAGGTCCTTGATGATCGCGGTCAGGCAGGCCTGATCGCATTCGGACGAGGCGAAGATGTAGACCGGGTTCCCGATCACGTTGACGCCGAAAAACACCAGCAGCGTCATGACGGTCAGCACGAGCAATGCCTGTAGCACGCGCCGGGTGATATATTCGGCCATTCTCTTCGCCTCGCCTGTTGGTCAGTCGACCCGGTGGATTTCGGTCGCCAGCGTGCGCTCGTTGGTGCGCGGCTCATGGCTCAGACCGGACCGCATCGCCCAGCTGTTCACCTGGAAGTGCAGCGGGATGTAGGCGTAATCCTCCATGCCGATGCGGATCGCCTCTTGCAGGAGGGCAAGACGCTTTTCCGGGTCCACGGTACGCTTGGCCAGAACCGAACGCGCGTCGATTTCCGGGTTGGAATAGCGGCCAAAGTTGCCGTTCCCGCCGCCCGTCGCCGCGTTGTAGGTTTCCAGCGTGCCAGAGACCGTATAGGTCGCCTCGCCCGCCACGGTGCCCCAGCCGGTCAGCGACATGGAGAATTCCGGCACGTCGAAGCCGGGCATCGACAATTCATCGCCGCGGATCAGACGCGAAAAGAAGATGTTGCGCGGCATGGCGTCGACCTCTGTCGTGACACCGACGCGGGTCCACATCTGTGCCACCGCTTCGAGGATGCGGGCGTCATTGATGTAGCGGTCGTTCGGGCCGTGCAGGGTGATGCGGAAGCCGTCGCCATAGCCTGCCTCTTCCAGCAGGGCCTGTGCGGCGGCGGGGTCATAGGGGTCTGCTTCCAACCCGTCGACATAGCCAAAGAAGCCCGGCGGCACGATGTTCTTGGCCGGCAGGGACGCGCCGCCCATGATCCGGTCGCGGATGGCCTCGCGATTGATCGACAGGCTCAGCGCCTTTCGCACGCGCCAGTCGCGCAGCGGGTTCGGCACCATGACATTGCCGTCGTTGTCGGTGATGAAAGGCTCGACATGCTTGTAGCCCGGCATGAGGTAGATCAGCCGGTCCGACGGGATAGTCGAGACGGTGAAATCCGGGTTGTCGCGCAGTTGCGGCAGGTCGACCGTGGGCGGATAGTCGATGATGTCCACGTCACCGTTCAGCAATGCCGCAAGGCGCGAAGCGTCCTGCGTGACAGGGCGAAAGACGACCTTGTCCCATTCCACGTCACCACCCCACCAGTCGGGGTTCTTGACCACGGTGACGCTGTCGCCGGGGGTGAAGGTGTCATATTTGAACGGGCCGGTGCCGATGGTGGCCTTGCCGCTGTTGAAATCCACCGATTCCGTTGCGCCCTTGGCCGCGTGTTCGGCCACGATCGGCAGCATGGCCAGGTCCTCGGCCACAGTCGGATAGGGGCCGTCCGTGGTGATGTGGATGGTCAGATCGTCGACCTTGGTCCACTGCTTGCCACCCTTGTCCAGCTGGAAGGCCGGCGAGGCGGGTGCGCCCGAAATCCCTGCCTTGAGCCGGTCGAAGGTAAAGATGACGTCATCGGCGGTGAAATCCTCGCCGTCGTGCCATTTGACACCTTCGCGCAGCTTGAATTCCCAGGTGGTGTCGTCCAGCGGCTGCCAGGACACGGCCAGTCCGGGGATCGGCTGCGAGGCGGAATCCAGCGCCACCAGCTTTTCAAAGATATGTTCATGCACCTGTACGTCGGCGGACAGCTGGGTCCAGTGCGGGTCCAGTGAACTGGACTCGGACCGGACGCCGATGGTCAGGACCTCCTCGGCCACGACGGGCGCAGCCGTCATCAGTACGGCGCACAATGCGCCGGTTATCCAGTGTTTCATGGATCGTCTCCTTGTTGGATGGCAGCGCCCCGGACGGGGCGCCTTGGGGGCGCAACGGTTAAATCCGTTAACTGCTGTAAAAGTTTTTTAACGGACCAAGTTGATTCGGTCCAGAAATTTCACAGGGCGAACGAAAGTTCACATTCCGCCGATGCAGGTGTAGCGCGTCTCCAGGTAGTCATCGAGCCCCTGCCAGCCGCCTTCCTTGCCCATGCCGGATTCCTTCAGCCCGCCAAAGGGAATTTCCGGTGCGACGATCAGGACCTCGTTGATGCCGATCAGCCCGTATTCCAGACCGTCCTGCAGCCGGAAGGCCCGACCAAGGTCGCGGGTGTAGGCATAGGCGGCCAAGCCATAGACCGTGTCATTGGCCATCCGGATCGCGTCTTCTTCGGTTTCAAACCGATAGACCGGGGCGACGGGGCCAAAGATCTCTTCCTGCGTGACGCGCATCTCGGGCGTTGCACCCGCGATCACGGTGGGCGCATAGAACAGCCCGCCGCGTTCATGCGCACCGCCCCCGGCCAGCACGCGGCCGCCCTTGTCGACCGCGTCCTGCACCAGTTCGGAAATCTTCTCCAGCGCCGGGGCATCGACCATCGGCCCCTGTTCGGCGCCGTCTTCGAGACCGGGCGCGACTTTCAGCGCCTTGGCCCGTTCGGCGAGCCGTTCGACAAAGGCATCATAGATGCCCGCCTGAACGTAAACCCGGTTGGAACAGATGCAGGTCTGACCCGCGTTGCGGAACTTGGCGATCATGGCGCCGTCGACCGCGCGATCCAGATCCGCGTCATCAAAGACGATGAAGGGCGCGTTGCCGCCCAATTCCATGCTGACCTTCTTGACCGTCCCGGCCGCCCCGCGCAGCAGTTCCTTGCCGATCTCGGTCGAGCCGGTAAAGGTCACCTTGCGGACCTTGGGGTTGTCCATGATCTCGCCGCCGATGGCGCGGGCCGATCCTGTCAGGATGTTGACCACCCCGGGCGGAAAGCCCGCCCGTTCCGCCAGCACACCCCAGGCGAGGCCACTATAAGGTGTCGCCGTGGCCGGTTTCACCACAACCGGGCAACCGGCGGCCAGAGCCGGGCCCAATTTACGCGCCAGCATCGACGACGGGAAGTTCCACGGCGTGATCGCCGCCACCACGCCGACCGGATGCTTGGTCGTCATCAGGCGGCGGTTCGGCCAGGGCGAGGGAATGACCTCTCCCCGTGCGCGGCGGATTTCCTCGGCGAACCATTGCACATAGGCGGCCGACGACAGGACCTCGGCCTTGGCCTCGGCCAGCGGTTTGCCCTGTTCCAGCGTCAGGATGCGGGCCAGTTCATCGGCATGGGCGGTGATCTCCGTCGCAAGAGCGCGCAGCAGGGCCGCGCGTTCGGTCACCGTCTTTGCGGCAAAGGCGGGAAAGGCAGCATGGGCGGCCTCGATCGCGCGGCGTGTTTCGGCGGCACCGGATTTCGGCACCTGGCCAATCACATTCCCATTGGCGGGGTCCGTTACGTCAATCGTGGCCCCGTCATCGGCACCAACCCATTCCCCGCCAATCAGGTTGGCCTGCCGCATCAAATCCGACATTTGCATCTTCCTTCGCGATATATCGTACTTTTGTTCGTATAGCGCACGGTCCGCAAATCTTGCAACAGAAGTTCGACAGGCGAACCGGGGTCAGATGGAAAATGGCGCCAGATCGACCTCTGGCACCTGCCCCAACGCCAGCGCGGCGATGGCCTTGGACACCACCGGCCCGGCGGTGAAGCCCATCCATGGAAACAGGTTGAGGAAAAAGCCCGGGACTTGCGGCACCTCGCCCAGAACCGGCCGCCAGTCCGGGGTGCCGTTTACCATCGCGGCCCAGCTGCGCACGATCTGCACATCGGCCAGCCCCGGAACCAGACGCTGCGCCAGCGCAAGGTTGCGCAGGGTCGACCGATGATCGACCACCGGCCCGCCCCGCATCCGCGCGGGCCAGCCGCCGCCGATCAGGAAACCGCCCTCTGCCGCCTGTTTCAGCGTCAGCTTTTCCGAGGTGAAATAAAGCAGCCAGGGCAGCAGCGGCGGGCGCTTTTCCGTGACGCTGACCTGGATGGCATGGGCCTCTATCGGAACGGTGACACCAACCATTCGGGCCACCTCGGCCGCCTGCGCGCCAGCGGCGTTGACCACCCGCGCCGCGCGGATGTTTTGCCCGCCCGCCGTGATGAGAAACCCGCCCGAATCGCGTTCGACCGCCGTCACAGGCGCATTTCGCAGCAATTCGGCCCCGGTTTCGCGGGCGCGTTTCAGGAACAGCGGCGCCACCTTGAACGGATCGGCCTTGCCCTCGATCGGGCAAAAGGCCCCGCCTGGAAAGCCGCCGGTCAGAAATGGCGCGCACTCGGCAAGTTCATCGGCGCCCCACAGGTCAATCCGCAGGCCCTGCACCTGTTCGATGGCCGATTTCTCGCGCAGCATCTGCATATCATGGTCCGACCCGGCCACCATCAGCCCGCCTTTGGCGACAAAGCCAAGATCACCGCCCAGTTCGACCTCCAACCCCGCCCAGAGGCGGATCGATTCGATGAACAGCGGCAGCACCTCGGAGTAGCGCCGCGCCCAATCGGCCCCAAGATGGCGGAATGGATCAAAGGGGATCTGCGCGTGGATCGACCCCGCGTTGGACCCCGAAGCGCCAAGATTCACGTCCCGGCGTTCGATGACGATCACGCGCGCGCCCATCTGCGCCGCATAAAAAGCAGTCGCCGTGCCTGCCAGCCCCCCACCGATGATCGCAAGATCGTAGCGCATGGACAAAATCCCCGTTGAACCGCCTTCTTTGTTCGATATACTAACTTTTGTCCGCATAATGAACATAGAGAATTCACCGACACGGAGGTTTCCTCAAATGGCTCTCGAAGTCGCCGCCAGCACCTTCCCCCATCTCTACTCGAACACCGGCCTTGAATCCCTGCGCCACCTGCAGGGGCTGGGCTACAAGAAGTTCGAGCTGATGATCTTTCCGCCGCATTGCTGGCCGGCGGACCTGAGCAAGGACCAGATTGCCGAATACAAGGCCTGGCTGGACGGCGAGGGCACGCAGATCACCTCGTTCTGCTATCCGCTGATCGACAACAACCCGAACGCCCCCGACCGGCTCATGCGGGAGTACACGATCGACCGTTACAAGGAGGCCATCGACCTCTCGGCAGAGCTGAACTGCCCCTACGTGGTCATGATCCCCGGCATCTATGGCGGTCTGATCGACCCGCCGAAACCCTGGCTGGACGACTGGTTCGTGGACAGCGCGAAGAAGGTCGTCGAACATGCCAAGGGCGCCGGTGTCCGCATCCTGCTGGAAAACGTGCCCTTCACCCATCGCCCCAGCGCGCAGGACATGAAAGACCTCTGTGACCGGATCGGTAACGTTGGCGTGAACTTCGACGTCTGCAACTCTGTCTACATCAAGGAAGACGCCGCCGAGGCGATCCGCATGCTGGGCGACCTGGTCGAGAACGTGCACATCTCGGACACGCCCGCCGATGTGTTCAAGCATGAGTGCCTTGGCACCGGAATCGTCCATCCCGGCCCGACCATGCAGGCGCTCAAGGACATCGGATACGACAAGATGACCGTGCTGGAGATCATCGCGGATGCGAACGATCCCGCCAACGACCCCGACAGCGACTATCGCAAATCCCACGCCATCCTTGCCGAACACGGCTGGGCGGCGCTGTAATTTCCGGAGAACGACCATGAAAGAGTTTCGCGGAAGCTATTCCGTAAACGTCACCCCCTTCACCGAGGACGGGGGTGACATCGACCTTGCGGCCAACCGCCGGTTCATCGACTGGCAGATCGCGCAGGGCGTGCCGGGGATCATCATCCTTGGCACATCGGGCGAGTTCCTGACCGTCACCGACGACGAGCGCCGCCGTTATATCGAGGACACGCTTGCCCATGTGAACGGCCGGATCGACGTGCTGGTCGGCGCGGCGAATGCCCACTCCCCCACAGCCGCCCGCTACGCGCGTGAGGCGCAAGAGGCCGGCGCGCAGGGGTTGATGATCATCCCGCCCTATTACTATACGCCCACCGAAGACGAGATCATGGGCTATTACGACACGATCACAGCGACCTGTGATCTGCCGATCATGCTGTACAACAACCCGGTCACGTCGAACGTGGACATGTCGGCCAAGCTGGTCGGGCGTCTGACCCGCGAATTCGACACGGTGCGTTACATCAAAGAGGCGTCGATGGACGTCGCCCGCGTTTATGACATTATCGAGGAAACCGAAGGTGTCATGAACGTCTTTGCCGGAGAACGCATCGTTGAAAGCTTCCTCTTGGGCGCGGTCGGCTATGTGAACCCCTTTGGCAACTACATCCCGCGCGCCTCGACCCGGATCTGGGATTTCCTAACCGCGGGCCGGATCGAGGACGCCAAGCGCATCCAGCGCCATATCACCGTGATCGAACATGTCATCGCCGAGGGTCATCCCACCTACGGGCACCAGTGTTACTCCAAGGCGCTGGCCGCCAAGGCCGGTTATCCCGTGGGCGACGTGCGCCCGCCGCTGACCACCTTTGCCTCGCTGGGGGCAGAGGATCTGGCCAAGGCCGAACGGCTCAAGGGCATCATGGATGAGCTTGACCGCCTCATGGATGAGCTGGAAAGCAAGGCCGCATGACGGAGATTCCGCTTTTCACCCCGTTCAAACTGCGCGGCGTCACCTTTCCGAACCGGATCATGCTGGCCCCCATGTGCCAGTATCAGGCAATCGACGGCGTCCCGAACGATTGGCACCGCGCCCACCACGGGCGCTATGCCACCTCGGGCGTCGGCTCTGTGGTGGTAGAGGCGACGGGCATCAGCCCCGGCGGCCGTATCAGCCCCGGCTGCACCGGCCTCTATAATGATGAACAGGTCGCGGCCTGGCGCCAGATCACCGATCTCTACCGCGCGCAGGGCATCCCGGTCTTTGTCCAGATCAACCACGCGGGGGCCAAATCCTCGACCATGCGTCCCTGGGACGGCATGGGGCCGCTGGACCCCGGCAGCGCCGAACCGCCGTGGCAGACCTATGCCCCCTCTGCCGTGCCCGCGCGCGAGGAGTGGCACACGCCCAAGGCACTGGAGGTCGAAGAAATCGCCGCCATCGTGCAGGATTTCGCCCGCGCCGCCGAACGCGCGATCGAGGCCGGCTTTGACGGCGTCGAGATCCACGGCGCGCATGGCTACCTGTTGCATGAGTTCATGTCGCCCTTTTCCAACCGCCGCACCGACGATTACGGCGGACCGGTCGAAAACCGGATGCGCTTTGCCGTCGAGGTGGCGCGTGCCGTGCGCGCCGTTCTGCCCGATGACATGCCCTTGCTCTACCGCGCCTCTTGCGTGGACGGCGAAGGGGGCGGGCTGACGCTGGACGATACCGTGGCGCTGTCGCACGCGCTGAAGGCCGAGGGCGTGGACATGATCGACGCCTCGGGCGGCGGCATTCCCGCCGGGATGCGACTGGCGCAGCAGAAACCCGAACCGGGGTTCCAGGTGCCCTTTGCGGACTGCATCAAGGCAGACACCGGGTTGGCCACCGTCGCCGTCGGCATGATCACCGAGGCCGAAATGGCCAATGACATCGTCGCCACCGGCAAGGCCGACCTCGTGGCGCTGGCACGCGGGATGCTGCGCGATCCAGCCTGGCCCTACCACGCCGCGCAGGCGCTGGGGCATCCGGAACCGGCCTCGATCCTGCCAAAGCTCTATGCCTTCTACTTGAAACTGGCGTCCTGATCGCCTGATACACAGCGCGGCGTCCCCTCACCGGGGCGCCGTCTTCTTTCGCAATCCGCAGGAGCCGACATGATCCGGTTTTTCTACAACATGGCGCCGAACCCGATGAAGGTGGCGCTGTTCCTCGAAGAGTCCGGGCTGGACTACGAACCCGTCCCCATCGACACCCGCAAGGCCGAGCAGCACAGCGACACCTTCAAGGCGCTCAACCCGAACGCCAAGCTGCCGGTGCTGACCGATGGCGAAACCGTGGTTTTCGACAGCAACGCCATCCTTCTGTACCTCGGCGAAAAGACCGGCCAGTTCATGGGCACGCCGGATCAGCGCGGCCAGCTTTTGTCTTGGATGATGTTCGTGGCCTCCGGTGTCGGCCCCTTCTCGGGACAGGCGGTCCACTTCCGCAACTTCGCGCCGGAAAAGCCGCCCTATGCCGTGAAACGCTATGACTTCGAGGCGCGCCGCCACTGGCAGATCGTCGATGACCGGCTGGCGCAGGGCGAATGGATGATGGGCGAGCACTATTCCATCGTCGACATGGCGGTCTGGGGTTGGGGCTCTCGCCTGACCTACATGCTGGGCGATGACAACATCATGCAGAAATATCCCAATCTCGACCGGCTGATGAAGACCATCGATGCCCGCCCTGCCGCCGCGCGGGCCCAGGCGCTGAAGGATCACCACCAGTTCAAGGCCGAATTCGACGAGGTCGCCATGCGCAGCCTCTATCCACAGATCTTTGCCCCCGATCCCGTATAGCGGTGCAGGCCCGACCGATCTGCCTTGCCCCTGTCAAATCCCGCGTGATATTTCGATGCTGGCAGGGCGCAAGGGATCGGACCAACCATGACTGAAGACTGCAGTGACGGCGTAACCCTGCAGGACCATGCCGCCTATTTGGCCCAGGTCCATGATTTCCAGTCGGACATCGAGATCCTTGCCAACAACGATCTGGTGGGGACCATCCTGGAAACCGTCATGATGGCCACCGGCATGCGATTTGCGGCCGTCGCGCGCGTGACGACGGATCGCTGGGTCGCCTGCCGCACCGTGGATGAGACCCAGTTCGGGTTGCAGTCCGGAGACGAGATCGACATCAGGTCGACCTTCTGCCAATCCGTGCGCGACACGGCCCAGAAGGTGCTGTTCAACGATTCCGCGACTGACGAAGTCTACGCGAACCACCCCATTGCGCTGAAGTTCGGCATTGCCAGCTATGCCTCGCTCCCGATCTACCGCAGCGATGGCAGTTTTTTCGGCACGCTCTGCGCCATCGACCGGGAACCACGCGACATAAAGCATCCCCGCGCCGTGAAGATGCTGGAGATGTTTGCCGATATCATCGGGCAAAGCCTCGAAACCGTCGAGCGGCTGGAAGCACAGGAACACAATCTGGAGCATGAGCGCCAGATGGCGCAGATCCAGGAAGAGTTCGTTGCCGTCCTAGGTCATGACCTCCGCAATCCGGTGGCCGCCTTCGGCGCGGGTTTGCGACAGCTTGAACGCGAAGCCCAGTCAGAGCGCGCGCAGGTCGTCATCCCGCTGATGAAGGCATCGCTGCACCGGATGAATGAGCTGATCGACAACATCATGCTGCACGCCCGGTCCCGGCTTGGACGCGGCATCCATATCTCGCCCGTGTCCGACGCGCCCCTGGCCGAGGCGCTGGCCCATGTGGTCGATGAAGTCCGCGTCACGGCCCCGGATCGGGACATCGTGCTGGACCTTGCGCTGGACAGACCCGTCCGATGCGACCCGGACCGGGTCGCGCAGGCCGTGTCCAACCTGTTGTCAAACGCGGTCCGGCATGGCGCCGAGGGGCATCCGATCGAGGTTCGCGGCAGAACCGATGGCGATCACGTCATCATCGCGGTCGCCAACAGCGGCGCCCCGATACCCGGAGATCTGCACGAGGACCTGTTCAAACCCTTCCGGCGCGGTTCGAATGCCGAAGGCAAAAGCCTTGGGCTGGGCCTGGGCCTCTATATCGCCTCTTCCATTGCGGAGGCGCATGATGGCAGCATCGGCGTGTCTTGCCGCGACGGGACCACGGCCTTCGAGATCCGCTTGCCGCTCACCTCCGGCGCCTGACCTGCCGGCCACGCGCCAAGCGCGGATTAGCGGATATAGCTTGCCCCGTTCACGTCCAGCGTCGCCCCGGAAAGGTGGCGGCACCGCCCCGACAGGCAAAAGGCCGTCAGCGCCGCGATGTCCGACGGCGGTACGAACTCTCCCATTGTCAGGCGGTTTTCGACCACCTGCCGCCCGCCCTGGCTCTCGGCGAAATCGCGGCTCATCTTGGTGTCCACCACGCCCGGCGCGATGATGTAGGTGCGGATGCCGTCGCGCGCATAGCCCGTGGCAACGGTCTGGAGCGCAGCCTTGAACGCGGCCTTGGACGCGGCATAGCCGATCGTCTGCGGGTTGGTGACCCCCTTCTGCGCCGCCCAGCTGGAGATGCCCACGATCTCTCCGCCGCCCCTTTCGCGGAAATGTCTGACGGCGGCGCGCAACAGCGCAGAGGCAGAAAACACGTTGACCTGAAAGGTCTCGGCCCAGACCCGGTCCCATTCGTCCTCGGGGTCGTCGATACCGCCGGCGAAATGCATCACGGCGGCATTGTTCACGATCCCGTCCAGCCCCCCGGTCAGCGCGACCGCCTCGGCGAACATCGCCTCGGCCCCGCCCTTTGTCGCAAGGTCGCCCTGCAACAGGATGGCGCGATCTGCGGGCACGCCCTGCAACGCCGCCTCTGCCCCGGCCCGGTCGCGCCCGTAATGCGCCACGACCCGCGCGCCCTGCGCCGCAACCTCGCGGGCGATTTCCTGTCCGATGCCTTTCGACGCGCCGGTCACCATTATCGTCTTGCCGTCCAACATCGGCCCTCTCCTTCATGGCGCCCTTGACGCCTTTGCCATTTTCGCACAAATGTTCACATAACGAACAACGAGGAGTCGGGCAACATGAATGACGCGCAATCGGTCCTCATCCTGGGCGCCGGCCCCATCGGATGCGGCTTTGCCGCCGCCTTTCTCAGCGCGGGTTTTGCGGTCACCCTCTGTGACCCCTCCGAAGAGGCGCGCAGCAATGCGCCCGACCTGATCGCGCGGCATGGCGCCGCGATGGACCTGGCCGGTCTGCCCACCCCTGCGGGGAATGCGCAAATCATCACCACCCTGCCCGACCACGTCACCGCCCCGCTGGTGATCGAGGCCGGGCCGGAACGGCTGGAGCTGAAACAGGCGCTGTTCCAGGATCTTCTGGCCCGCAGCGACACCGCGATCCTCGCCACCGCCTCTTCGGCGCTGATGATTTCGCAAATCCTCCCCGATCCCGCCCACCAAGCCCGCTGTCTCGTGGCGCATCCCGCCAACCCGCCCAGCCTGCTGCGCGTGCTGGAACTGGTGCCCGCGCCCGGCACAACGACCGACACGATGGACCAGGCCGACGCCCTGTTCCGGCAAGGCGGCTTTGATCCCGCACGCCTGGGCCACGAGGTCCCCGCCTTTGTCTTCAACCGGTTGCAAAGCGCCCTCCTGCGCGAAGCCTACCGGCTGGTCGACGAAGGCGTGATCGGCGTTGCCGCGCTGGATGCGCTGGTGCGCGACGGACTGGGCCCCCGCTGGGCGCTGTCGGGTCCGTTCGAGACCGCCGATCTGAACACCGCAGGCGGCATTCGCGGCCATGCCGAACGGCTTGGCCCCGCCTATGCCGCCATCGGCCGCGACCGTGGCGAACATGCGCCCGATTGGCCGCCAGAACTGGTCGACCGGGTCGAGGCCGAACGGCGCGCGGCCCTGCCAGAGGAGGCCCTGCCCGCCCGCCGCGCATGGCGCGAACAGGCGCTGGCGCGTCTGCTGGACGCCCGCCGTGAAATCCTTGAAAGTGCCGGCAAATGACGCTTCGCTTCACCTTTGACGGCCAGGAAATCACCTGCCCCGACACCTCGTCCCTGGCCGCCGCGCTGACCGCCGCCGGGCACCGTGCCTTTCGCGACACCGAGCAAGGCGCGCAGCGCGGCATCTTTTGCGGCATGGGTGTCTGCCAGGACTGCCTTGTCACCGTCGACGGGCGCCCGAACCAACGCGCCTGCATGACCCCGGCGCGCGACGGCATGACGGTCGAAACCCAAACCGCGCGACCCTCGCTGACGCCCCCTGCCCCGCGCGACCTGACCCCGCACCGCATGAGGCCCACGGTACTGGTGATCGGCGGTGGCGCAGGCGGCCTGTCCGCCGCCATCGCCGCGCGAGAGTCCGGCGCCGAGGTGGTGCTGCTGGACGAACGCAAGGTGCCCGGCGGGCAGTATTACAAGCAGGCCGCGCAGGGCGATCCGCTGGACGATCAGCAGGCAGAGGGCCGCGCGTTGGTGCAGGCCGCACGCGATGCGGGCGTCACGATCCTTCCTCAGACAGAAGTCTGGGGCGCTTTCGACGGGCCAGAGATCATGGCCACCGCGCCCGACGCCGTCTATGCCATCGCGCCGAAGAAACTCATCGTCGCCACGGGCGCCTACGAACGGCCCACCATGATCCCCGGCTGGACCCTGCCCGGCGTGATGACCGTGGGCGCGGCGCAAACGCTCTGGCGCAGCTACCGGACGCTTCCGGGCAAGCGTGTCGCGCTGTTCGGCAACGGCCCCCTTGTGACGCAGGTCGCGCTGGAACTGGCTGACGGCGGGGTCGATGTCGCCCTGCTGGCCGAAGCCGCGCCGCACCCGCTGCGTCGTCCGCTGGCCGGGGCCGACATGCTGCGCCGTGACCGGGCGCTGGCGGTCAAGGGGTTGCGGATGCTGGCCCGGCTGCGGTCTCACAAGGTGCGCCCGACCCATGACGCCCTGCCCCGCGCCATTCGCCAGACAGACGACGGGCTGGAGGTCACCTATACCGTGGGCGGCCAGACCCGCACCGTCACCGCCGATGCGGTCTGCCTGAACTACGGCTTTCAACCCTCGAACGAGGTGCTGCGCCTTTTGGGCTGCGACATGTCCTACGACGCGGGTTTCGACCACCTCCGCGTGACCCGTGCGGAAACCTGCGAAACCTCCGTCCCGAACGTCTATGCCATCGGCGATTGCTGCGGTCTTGGCGGCGCCCCCGCTGCCGTGACCGAAGGCCGTATCGCAGGCCGCGCCGCCACCGGCAGCGCCCCACTGCCCGAGGATCAGGAGGAACTGGCCCGCCATCGCGCCTTTCAGGACGCGCTCTGGCGGGTCTATTCCGCCGACCTGCCGCTGCCCGAAGATGCCCCGCCGGACACCCACATCTGCCGTTGCGAAGAGGTGACCAAGGCACAACTGGACGCCGCACTGGCCGATGATCCCACCGACATCGGCGCGCTGAAACGTGCCACCCGCGTCGGCATGGGCCGCTGCCAGGGCCGCTATTGCGCGCCCGCCGTCGCCGGGATCATGGCCCGCCGCCAATGCCGCCCGCTGGAGGATCTGTCCTACTTCGCGCCCCGTGTGCCGATCAAACCCGTGGACATTGCCGCCATCACCGCCGCCGAAGCGCTGCTGGACCCCGAGGAATGACGGATCTGCTGATCATCGGTGGCGGCATCACCGGGCAGGTGGCCGCCCTGACCGCCGCCGAGGCCGGCGCGCGTGTGACCATCGTCGACTCGCAGCGCAACGCCGGCTCCCATGCCAACGCAGGCAGCCTGCACGTCCAGATGCAAAGCCGCTTTCTGCGGCTGAACCCGCATCTGGCCGAAAACCTCGAAAGCTCGCTGCCGCTGTACCTGTCTGCCGTGACAGAGTGGGAGGCGCTGGACGCCCGGCTTGGCGGGGTCGAACTGACCCGCGAGGGCGGGTTGATGCTGGCCGAGAATGACGCGCAACTGGCCTTTCTGCACGAAAAGGCCGAGCGCGAGCGGCGCAAGGGGCTGGACGTCGAGATCCTGAACCGCGACCCACTGCACGCCATTGCGCCCTGGCTGTCCTCCCGGATCGTCGGGGCAGAGCTCTGCCGCAACGAAGGCAAGCTGAACCCGCTGGTTGCCAATCGCAAGATGCGCGCCACGCTGGACGCGCTTGGCGTGCGCCACGTCCACGACCGCATCACCAGGGTAGAGGACGGCCCCCGCCCCGTCGCCCACGGCGCCACCGACTACCGCGCCGATACCATCCTGATCGCTGCCGCATGGGGGGCCGAGGCGCTGACCGCCCCTCTGGGCCTGTCGCTGCGCACCCCGCCCGAACCACTGCACATGAACATCACCGAGGCCGGGGAGTACCAAATCCACCATCTTGTCCAGCACGCCGAACGACCGATCACGCTCAAACAGTTTCGATCCGGGCAAGTGGTGATCGGCGGCGGCTGGGACGCGAACCTTGCCAGCGACGCGCGCCACGCGCCCACCATCCGCAAGACCAGCCTCTTGGGCAATGTCGCGCTGGCGGCGCAGATTGCGCCGGGCATCGGCGGGCTGCGCGTGCTGCGCACCTGGGCGGGCTACAACACGCCGGTCGATGGCAAGGCCACCATCGGCCCCGCCCATCCGCAAAACCGCGTGTTCCTCGCCCTGCCGGGGGACGCGGGCTATACGCTGGGGCCGGTGACAGGCCGGACCGCCGCGGCGCTGGCGATGGGGCTTGAGCCGCCGATCGACCCCGCGCCTTATGCCCCGGCGCGTTGGCGCGCTTAATGCGCCAGTGACTGCTGGATGTCGTCCGCCGTGGCCTGAAGCTTGGGCAGGTAGGTTTCGATCATCGTCTCGGGCGTGGCCCGGATCGACGGCACGGCGATGTTGATCGACCCGGCGAGGATACCGGACCGGTATTTCAGTGGAATGGCGATGGACAGCAGCCCCTCTTCCAGTTCCTGATCGACCAGCGCCCAGCCCTGCTTGCGCACCTGTTCAAGGATGTTGCGCAGCTCGGTCTTGTTGGTCACGCTGTGTCGCGTGCGGGGGACAAGACGCGCATTGGCGATGATCCCGTCCCAGTTTTCCTCCGGCTGCGCGGCCAGCAGGACCCGCCCGTTCGCGGTGTAGAAGGCCGACTGGCGGCTGCCCACGGTGATGCCGACGCTGATGATGTTATGCGCCTGCACACCGGCCACATAGACCACGTCCAGCCCGTCGAGGATCGCCGCCGTGCAGCTTTCGCCGGTCTGTTCCGACAGCCGCTCCATGAAAGGACGGGCGCGGTCCCAGATACCGATCTTGGACAGCACGGAAAAGCCGAGGTCCAGCACCTTGGGCGTCAGGTCGAACAGCTTGCCATCGGTGATGACATAGCCCTCCTTGACCAGCGTCAGCAGGAACCTTCGCGCCGTCGCCCGGCTCATTCCGGTTTCGGCGGCCACCTCTGACAGGGTCATCTTGCGCGATGTGCGGCTGAAACTGGACAGGATTTCCAACCCGCGCGACAGCGAGCTGACAAAATCGCGGCTGGACAGCTTTTCCTGCTCTTCTCCTCCGTCAGGAGTCACGGTGCCAAGCCGGGTTTCGCTTTTGGCCTGAACGGGTTTGGTCTTTACGGGCTTCGCCATCTGACGTCTCACTTATTGTGCGCAATACGAACTATCACCGCAAAACTCGAAGCGAAACCCACCTTGAACCGGGGGGCCGAGTCAAAAAACACTTGCGATTCGAGTTTCGCAGCGGCAATGATACGAACATATGTTCGATATGCGAACATTGCCAACAGTGGAGTGTCAAATGACCACCAACAAACGGATGAACGCGGGCCTGCCGCGTCGCACAGTTCTGACCGGGATGGCCGCGGCTGGCGCTGCCGCTCTGATGCCGCGCCGCATCCAGGCGCAAGAGCAGATCACCCTGCGCTGGTGGTCCCCGCAATCCTCGCCGGAACAGCTTGCCGCCTACAAGACGCAGATCGCGAATTTCGAAGCGCTGCACCAGAATGTCAAAGTCGTGTTCGAGAAAACCTCGGACGAAGGCTATGCCCCTCAACTTGCTGCCGCTTTTGCAAGCGGCGACGTCCCCAACATCGTCACGCACCTGCCCAGCTTCGCGGTCTCCAACTACTGGCGCAACGGCCTTTTGGAGCCGTTCAACGACGTGATCGAAATGATCGGGCCGGAAAAATTCTATGACGGTGTGAACCGCATCTACGAGATCGACAAGGGCCAATATGCCGGCACCTCGATCGGCAACTCTGCCGCCAACGTGATCTGGCTGCGCAAGGACCTGATGGAAAGGGCCGGCATCGACAAGAACCCGCGTACGTGGGACGAACTTCTGTCCGCCTGTGCGGCCATGCAGGGCGGCGGAATCTACGGCGCCCCCCTGCCCTATGGCCGCAACTCGATGACGACGCTGATCTTCATCGGCGTGATCCATCAGGCCGGCGGCATGGTCTTCAGCCCCGACCTGGAGGTCGCCATCGACAGCCAGGAAACCCGCGACGCGCTGGAATTCTACAAGGCGATGCGCCAGTACTGCCCGCCGGGTGCCACCAACTACAGCTGGGGTGACAGCCTGACGGCCTTCGTCTCGGGGGCCTGCGCCACCGGCATCTACACCGGGCGCGTCCTGATCAACGTCAACAACCAGAACCCGGGCATCGCGGATCACGTCACCTGCGACACCTACCCGACAAAATCCGCCGATATCGCGCCCTGGACCTTCAACGACTTCCCCTCGGTCTTCATCCCCAAGGCGGCGGGCAACATGGAGGCGACCAAGCAGTTCGCCGCCTTCCTGTATGATCCCGAAGGCTACATTCAGCAGTTGCACGCGGCTCCGGGCCACGTTCTTCCGGTGCTCTCGACCATCGCCGAGATGCCCGAATACCAGAACAACCCGATCATCGAGAAATACTCGGCAGAGGTCGACAAGATGGCGGCCGCCGCGGCCAACGGCTTCAACCTTGGCTGGGAAAGCACCGCGCACAAGCCCAACGTCAAGGCCGGTGAAATCGTCAACTCCGGCGTCATCGCCGAGATGGTGCAGCGCGTCGTGCTGAACGATGAAAACGTCGATACGGTTCTTGGCGAAACCGCCAAGCGCATCGAAGAGATCATGGCGGGCTGATCCCTCCCCAACTCGCCATACTCCGGCCCGGCGGCTTTCACCCTGTGCCGCCGGGCGATTTTGCCAGGACGCTTCATGACAGCCATCGCAACCAACATCCCCAAAAGCGCGACACCGCCGCTCGAACGTGCCTATGCGCGGCTCGGTGTGCTGCTGATCGCGCCCACCATCCTCGTCTTCAGCCTGGTGATCGTCTATCCGCTCTTGGCGGCGATCTACCTGTCGGTCTTCTCGATCTACACGCCCACGCTTCAGGGCGGCTTTGTCGGTGCGGACAACTACATAGAGCTGCTGACGGGCAAGGCCTTCTGGAACTCGCTCAAGGTCACGCTGATCTGGACGGTCGGCACGCTGACCCTGCAGATCGTCGCCGGAGTCGGCCTTGCGCTGCTCTTGCACCAGAACATCTGGTTCCGTTCGCTGGCGCGCAGCCTTGTCCTGTTTCCCTATTTCCTCTCCACCGTGGTTGCGGTGCTGGTCTGGAAATGGCTGTTCAACGACCTCTACGGCGCCCTGAACCAAGGGTTGATGCAGCTGGGCATCATCGACATGCCGCTGGACTGGCTGGGCTCGATGCCCAATGCCATGATCGGCGTGATCCTCGTGGGCGCGTGGAAGTTCTTTCCCTTCGTCGTGATCGCCGTGCTGGCGCGGCTGCAAACGATCCCGGAAAACCTCTACGAGGCCGCCCGCATCGACGGCGCCGGCCCCATCGCGCGCTTCTTTGACGTGACCCTGCCGCAGCTACGCTCCGTCCTGACGGTCATCATCCTCTTGCGCGCGATCTGGGACTTCAAGGAATTCGACCTGCTGTACCTGCTGACGGGCGGCGGTCCCGTGACCTCGACCCAGACCCTGTCGCTGCTGGTCTACCAGGAGGCGTTCGGCCTGAACCAGATGGGCCAAGCAGCGGCCTATTCGGTGGGCATGATGCTGGTGATGCTGGTCTTCATGGTGCTCTACATCCGCCAGACGAAGGAGAAAAACGCATGAAGCTGCTCCGCCCCGTCCTTCTGAACGTCATCACATGGGCGCTGGTCCTGCTGATCTCCTTCCCGCTGATCTGGATGATCGTCACCTCGATCAAGCCGCAGACGGAACTGTTCCGCATCCCGCCCACCTGGCTGCCCGAAACCGTCACCTTCGAACACTACTGGCGGCTGCTGTCGGAAACCTCCTTCCTGCTCTACTTCCGCAACTCGGTGGTGCTGGCCACGACGACCACGCTGTTTGTGGTCGCACTGGGGACGCTGGGCGCCTACAGCCTCGTGCGCTTTACCTATCGCGGGCGCGAAACGCTGGCCATGCTGGTGCTGTTCACCTACCTGCTGCCCTCCGTCGTGCTGATCATCCCGCTCTACCTGATGATGGTCTCGCTGGGTCTGTCGAACACGCTGTTCAGTCTGATCCTCGCGCACACCACCTTTGCCCTGCCCTACGCGCTGTGGCTGTTGCGCAGCTTCATGGAGGGCATCCCCGAGGACCTCGAAAACGCGGCCCTCGTCGATGGGGCCAGCCGGATGGGCGCCTTCCGTGACGTGATCTTTCCCCAGCTTCTGCCGGGCATCATCTCGACCGCGCTTTTCACCTTCATCCTGTCGTGGAACGAATACCTCTACGCCCTGGTGCTGGTGAACTCCGAGGCGGTTGCCCCCCTGACAACCGGCGTCATGTCCATGCTGATCTCGGCCTTCAACATCGAATGGTCCCTGCTGATGGCGGCCTCGGTGATGATGAGCATCCCCCTGATCGTCGTCTTCGCCTTCCTGCAAAGTTACCTGACCAGCGGCTTTGGTGCCGGCGGCGTCAAGGGCTGAAGAAAAAGGAGCCTGAATTGGCCAACGTAACCTTCCGAAACGTCCACAAAGCCTTCGGCACCTATGTCGCGCTGGAAAACCTGGACCTCGATATCCGCGACGGCGAATTCGTCGCCCTCCTGGGTCCGTCGGGATGTGGCAAGTCCACCACCCTGCGGATGCTGGCGGGCCTCGATTTCCCGACACGCGGCGAGATCCTGATCGGCGATCGCGTGGTCAACGACCTTGCCCCGGGCAAGCGCGACATCGCCATGGTGTTCCAAAGCTACGCGCTCTACCCGCATATGACCGTGGGCGAAAACATCGGCTACCCGCTGAAGAAACGCGGCATCAAGGGCCGTGCGCGCGAAGAGGCCGTGCAAAAGGCCGCCGCGCTTCTGCAACTGGAACCGCTCCTGGACCGCAAGCCGAAACAGCTGTCCGGCGGCCAGCAACAGCGCGTCGCGCTTGGCCGGGCCCTGGTGCGGGAACCGCAGGTGTTCCTGCTGGACGAACCCCTGTCCAACCTCGACGCCAAGCTTCGCAGCTACATGCGGGCCGAGCTGATCGAGCTGCACCGCAGGCTGGGCAAGACCATGGTCTACGTCACCCACGATCAGCTCGAGGCCATGACCATGGCCAGCCGCATCGCGGTGATGCACGCGGGCCTTGTCCAGCAATTCGACACCCCCGACGCGATCTACAACCGCCCCGCCAACCGCTTTGTCGCGGGCTTTATCGGCACCCCGCCGATGAACCAGATCGAAGGCGCGGTGGACGGCGGCGATTTCGTTGTTGCGGGCCACCGCATCCCCATCGACCGCACCGCATTCGTCGACAGCCTGCGCGACGGCCCCGCCGTTCTGGGCGTCCGCCCAGAGGCCATCACCATCGCCACCGGCGAGGGCCTGCCCGCCACCGTGCGGCTGGCCGAAAACACCGGCCATGAAACCATCGTCACGCTGGAACTGCCCGATCACAGCCGCATCGCCGCGCGGGTCGAGGCGGCGCGCCGCTTGGACGTCGGCCATAACGTGGCGCTGCGCTTTGATCCGGCGGCCATCCACCTTTTCGAGGCCACCGAGAACGGCGCCCGCCTCAACCGCGACGAAACCCCCGCGTCGGTGATCCCGATGCGGTCCAAGTGAACAAGAACAGGAAAGGAGGCCGGGCATGAGCGACACCCGCGATCAGGACAGACGCTTTGTCTTTCACCCCTTCAGCATGGCGCAAACGCACGAACAGAGCGGCGCGCAGATGATGGCGCAAAGCGCCGAGGGCTGCTGGATCACCGACGACAGCGGCAAGCGCTACCTGGATGCGATGGCGGGCCTGTGGTGCGTCAACCTGGGCTACGGCCGCGACCGTATCGCCGATGCCATGGCCGATCAGGCGCGCAAGCTGTCCTATTTCCACGGCTTCAGCTCGATGGCGACCGAACCCGCCGCGATCCTTGCCGAACGGGTGATCGAAAAGGCGCCCAAGGGCTTTTCCAAGGTCTTCTTCGGCGCCTCCGGCTCGGACGCCAATGACACGCAGGCCAAGCTGGTCTGGTACTACAACAACGCCCGCGGCCTGCCGAAAAAGAAAAAGATCATCGCCCGTGACCGCGGCTATCACGGCGTCACCGTCCTGTCCGGCGGCCTGACCGGCCTGCCGGGGCTGCACGCGGGCTTTGACCTGCCGCTGCCGATGATCCGCCACGTCTCGGCCCCGCATAACATCTGGACCCGCCTGGCCGACGAGGATGACGCGGCCTTCTCCGCCCGGCTGGCACAGGAACTGGACGATCTGATCGTCGCCGAAGGCCCCGACACCGTCGGCGCCTTCATCGCCGAACCGGTCATGGGCGCGGGCGGCGTGATCGTCCCGCCACAGGGCTATTTCCCAGCCATCCGCGAGGTGCTGGACCGTCACGATGTCCTGCTGATCGCCGACGAGGTGATCTGCGGCTTTGGCCGTCTCGGCACATGGTTTGGCAGCGAAGCGATGGAGATGACGCCTGACCTGATGTCCGTCGCCAAGGGCATCAGCTCTGGCTATGCCCCGCTGTCCGGCGTCCTTGTCGGCGACAAGGTCTGGCAAGTGATCTCGGGCGAGGCCGCCGCCAAATACGGCGCCTTCGGCCACGGCTACACCTATACCGCGCATCCCGTCATGGCCGCCGCCGCGCTGGCCAATCTCGACATCCTCGAAGAGGAAAACCTTGTCGACCGCGCGGGCCGCATGGGCACCTACATGAACGAAGCGCTGGCCAAGGCCTTTGGCGACCTGCCCATCGTCGCCGAGGTGCGCGGCAAGGGCCTGATGGCTGCCGTCGAATTTGCCCGCCCCACTCGTGAGGGCTGGCAGAAATTCGATCCCGCGCTTCAGGTCGGCCCGCGCATCATCCGCGCCGCCCTTCAGGACGGGGTCATCTCACGCGCCCTGCCCAACGGCGACGCGATCAGCTTTTCGCCGCCCTTCACCATCACGCCGGAAGAGATCGACCTTGCCGTCTCGACCGTCCGCAAGGCCGCCCAATCGGTCTGCGACGCGCTGCGCGCCGAAGACGCGCTGGCGCCCCTTTAATATTTTTCGAGGATTGTTCCAGTGGACAGAAACTCCATCACCTGGTCCGGCGCCATGCCCGCCATCACCACCCCCTTCACCAAGGGGGATGAGGTCGATCACGACTCGCTGGCCGCCAACATCCGCCGCCTCATGCAGCAGGGTGCAACCGGCGTCGTCGCCGCAGGCTGTACCGGCGAATTCTGGGCCCTGCGCCCCGAAGAGCGGCGCGCCGTCTATGCCACCGCGCGCACCGCGGTCGGCAAGAAGGGCACCGCCATCGTCGGCGCTGCGGGCATCACTCCGCGCGACGTGATCGCCGCCATGCAGGACGCCGCCACCGAAGGCGCCGACGCCGCCCTGGTCATGCCGCCTTTCTTCGCCCATCTCAGCCGGGCAGAGATCGTCGCGCATTTCCGCACAATCTCGGACGCCGCCCCCCTGCCGGTCATGCTGTACAACATCCCCGGAAACGCCGGCAACGCGCTGACGCCGGAGATCGTCGATGAACTGGCCGACCTGGAAAACGTCGTGGCGATCAAGGAAAGCTCGGGCGACTGGCTCAATTTCCACAAGACGCTGGCCCGCGTCGGCGACCGGATTAAGGTCTTCTGCGGTCCGTCCTCGACCATCGGCGTGCCTGCCATGCTGGCGCAATGCGACGGGCTGGTGGATTGTTTCCCCAACGTCTGGACCGCGCTGCTGGATGTCTGGCCGATGATCCAGCGCGGCGAATACGAACAGGCGTGGTTGCTGCAAAGCCGCGCGCAAGACCTGACCAACCTCTTCATCACCGAGGGCCGCACGCTTTATCCCGCGACCAAGGCCGCGATGGACTACCTGGGCTTGCCCGGCGGCGGTGCCCCGCGCGCGCCCCTGCAACCGCTCACCGGAGAGGCGCTGGCCGGTCTGCACCGCGGGCTGGACCGCATCCTCGACGTGACGGACGACGCCGCCTGAACCGCATTGATCCCGGCGCGAAACTCGCGCCACAAGACAAAAAAGACCAAGGAAGGAACACCCATGGATCTGGGTTTGAAGGGCCGCCGCGCCATCCTCAGCGCCGCCAGCAAGGGACTGGGCCGCGCCTGCGCCTTTTCGCTCGCCGCCGAGGGCGTTGACCTCGTGCTGAACGCCCGCAGCGCCGATGCGCTGGAAGCCACGGCAGAGGAAATCCGCAGCGCGCATGGCGTGAACGTCACCACCGTCGCCGCAGATTTCAACTCGGCCGAGGGCCGCGCCGAACTGCTGGCCAAGGGCGACGGCGCCGACATCCTCGTGACCAACCCCGGCATCCGCCAGATCCCCGGAGAATACGAGGACTGGACCCGCGCCGACTGGGACGAATGGTTCAACGCGCATTTCTTCTCCTCGCTGGAGATGATCACCGGCGTCCTGCCCGGCATGCGCGAACGCAAGTTCGGCCGCATCGTCAACATCTCGGTCAGCTTCATCAAGTTTCCGCAGCCGCATTTCGCCCACAGCCACAGCGCCCGCCTTGCGCTGTCCGGGGCCATCGCCTCGCTGGTCAAGGAAACCGTGCGCGACAACGTGACGATCAACACCGTCTGCCCGGGCTTCTTCGACACCGACGCGCTGCACACCAATCTCCACAACCACGCCCGGCGCGGCAACACCACCTACGAGGCGATCGTCGAAAACCGCATCCAGAGCGTCCCGGCAGGCCGCTTTGCCGATCCCAGCGAATGCGGGGATCTCGTGGCCTTCCTCTGCTCGGCACAGGCGGGCTTCATCGTCGGTCAGAACATCATCAACGACGGCGGCGTCTACCAGGGCCTGTTCTGATGAGCCGGATCGTCATGATCTCTGGCGGTGCGCGGGGCCTCGGCGCCGCCATCACCGCCCGCTGCCTTGCGGACGGACACCGCGTCTCGGTCGGTCTGCGCCAGCCCGAAAAGCTGGCCGCCGCCTTCCCCGACGCCGACCCCGACCAGTTGCACGCGCACCCCTTCGACGCCGACGCGCCCGACACCGCGCAAGCCTGGGTCGATGCCACAGTGGCGCAGATGGGCGCGCCCGACGCGCTGATCAACAACGCCGGCATCCTGAAAATGGTCGATTTCACCCGCGGCACAGAGGCCGACCTCGACGATCTCTGGACGGTCAACGTCAAGGCCCCCTTCCGCCTGATCCGCGCCGCCCTGCCCCACCTCAAGGCGTCAGGCCGGGGCCGCGTCGTGTCGATCGCCTCGACCGATGCCAAACGCTACCGCGACCCGACCGCCTCACTCGGCTACGTGATGACCAAGGGCGCGCTCCTGTCGATGACACAGGCGGTCCGCTTCCAGGGCTGGGACGAGGGCCTGCGCGGCACCGCCGTCTGCCCCGGCGCCATCGACACAGAGATGATCGCCGACATCCCCGGCGTCACCCCCAAGGACAAGCGCCTGAAACCGGCGGACGTGGCTGAGATCGTCTCGATGGTCCTGTCGCTGCCCAACCAGGCCAGCCTGCCGGAAATCGTCGTCAACACCAGGCTCGAAGCCTTCATCTGACCTTCTTGCAGATCTCCGCTTCGGTAAGTTGTTTTCATACCGAAGCGGAACGTCACGACCGTCAAGACCACGCTCAGCTTTGCCGCCCTTCGACGCCGCCTTCAGCGGTCAGAGGAAAGCGTCAACTTACGCATTCGCTTCACCCAAAGGTGGCCCAGGACTGCCGCGCCATTCCCTCGGGACGCCGCGGTGTGATCTGCGTCACCGTGAATGACGAACGCATACGGTACTCACCCACCTGATGGCATGGCAGGCGCGCATCGGGACGCGCTGCCCCGGTCTTCTTTTCTCCGAAAATACTCCGGGGATTTTCAAGGGGCAGCGCCCCTTGAAGGCCCGCGTGGCCTGAACGCAAACCGACCAGCGCGCCGACAGGCGCACCGGCGTCGAAACGCCTACTCCGCCGCCATCTTCTTCAGATGCTTGCGCTCATAGGCACGCCAGGTCGTCGCCCAGACCGCCGGATCGTCCAGTGCCGAGGTCAGCGCCTTGATCGGCCCGTTATGCGGCGCGGTCTTGACCAGCTCCGCATCCGCGTAGGCCTCGCCGATCACATGTTCCAGCACGTCGATCCAGTAGTCGATGTCCTCTTTCGACCACAGCTCGCCCGCCTCCGGCGTGAACGGTTCCGCCACCAGCCAGGGTTCATGGCTCAGCCACAGCGCGTCGATGCCGAAATCCGTCATCCGGTTGGAGATCTCGAAAACGGTACAACCGGTGTCCGCCGTCACCTGTTCCACCGAATGGCGCGTCATCTCCATGCGGGGCGCGTCGATCCCAGGGTTCGACCGCCTCACGCCCTTGGCCTGACCCAGGCGCCAGTCCATGTAATTGTTGGACAGCACCGAAATATCCGCCGCCTCGCGCAGCCCCTCGGCCCCCATCGCGCGGGCCCAGGCATAGGCTTTCATCACCTGCGGGGCATTGCCCCAGAACTCGCGCACGCGGCCGATGCTCTGCGGGCGATCCTCGTCCAGCTTGTAGCTGTCGCCCTCCTTCACCACCACGGGCGCGGGCAAAAACGGCACAAGGTGTTCGGCACAGCCATAGGCCCCCACGGCCGGCCCGCCGCCGCCCTTGGGCGCGCCGAATGTCTTGTGCAGCATGTACATGCAGGCATCAAAACCCAGTTCCCGCGCCCGCAATCGGCTCATCACACCGTTGAAATTGGCATGATCGTAGAAACACAGTCCCCCGGCCTCATGCACGATCCGCACCCATTCCTTTATGTCCGGGTTGTAGATCCCCATGTCGTCGGGGTTGTTGACCATCAAGGCCGCCGTGCGCGGGCCGACGACGGACTTCAGCTGATCGATCGAGGGATAGCCGTTCTCTTCCAGAGACAGCGTGATCACCTCGAACCCCGCCGTGTTTGCCGTGGCGGGCGAACAGGGGTGCGTCTGGATCGTGGTGATGATCTGGTCACGCTGCTGCAATTCACCGCGGCTGGCGTGATAGGCCCGCGTCACGCAGGCATGGGTATAGGCCGCGTCCGCGCCGCCGCCCGCCTGAAAGACAAACTGGTCCATGCCGCTGACTTCGCACAGGAAATCGCTGAAGTTGTCATACAGCTCCAGCACACCCTGCAGCGTCTCCGCCTCCTGCAGCGGGTGCAGGTTCTTCAGATGCTCCAGCGTCGCGCGTTCACCGATGCGCGGGTTGTATTTCATCGTGCAGGTGCCGAACAGTGACACGCCCATCATGCCCAGGCACATCTGCGACAGGTGCAGGTAGTGACGCAGCGCGTCGTGCTCTGTCACCTCCGGCAGCGCCGGGGCCGTCTTGCGCGCGGCCTTGCCCGGCAGCGCGGGCGCGGGCGCGTCTTCGAAGACCACGCCGCGACGCCCCGTCCCGGTCATTTCCATCACCACGGGCTCCGACCACTTGGCCGAATGAAAACCCTTGGATTGCTTGAGATAATCCTTGATCGGAGCGGTCATTGAATGGCCTCCTTCACGGCTGCGACCAGCCGGTCGATATCTTCCTGGGTATGTACTTCGGTCACGCAAAGCAGCATGGCATTGCCCGCGATCCCCGGCTCTCCGGTCAGATCCTTGCCGCCAAGGATGCCCGCCGCGCGCTGCGCCGCGTTGACCTCTGCCACCGGCTTGTCGAACGTGGCGACGAATTCCTTGAACACCGGGCGCGACAGGTCGACCGCCACGCCCTCCAGCGCATTCAGCGCCTCCGCCGCAGCCTTGGCGCGCGCCATGATCAACCGGCCCACCTCGGCAAAGCCCTCCGGCCCCATCGCGGCCATGTAGGCGGCATTGGCCAGCGACCACAGGTAGGTGGAATTGCCGGTCCAGTCCTTGCCCTCGTCCCGCATCCCGTAGGACGACTGATGGAACAGCGTCAGGCCAAAGCCGAACTCCCCCGGCTCCCGCGTCTCGGAAATCGAGATGTTCAACGTGTTGTATTCGCGCGCGTAACGCTCATCATCGGGCGAGGCGATAAAGCCCCCTACCCCGCCGCCCGCGTACATATGCACTCCCAGGGGCTGCGTCGGGCCGACGGCAATCGTCGCCCCATAGGCGCCCGGCGCCTCCAGAAGGCCCAGCGACAGCGGATCAACCCCGACAATCGCCTCGGCCCCCGCCTCGCGCGCCAGCGTACACAACTCACCCGGATCGGCGTCGATCACACCAAGGTAGCCGGGCGTCTCGAAATACAGCGCCGCCGCACCCTCCAGCTTGGCCTTCAGATTCGTGCGGTCGATGCAGCCATCCGCACCTACGGCGACGGTCACGATCTCGATATGCCGCGCCATTTCCGTGGGTTCGCAATAGGTTTCCAGCACCATCCGGCGCTCGGGGTCCATGACCGCAGGCACAACCACCTTGCGCCGCCCGGTCATCCGGCTGGCCATGCGCACCGCGTGACCCACGGCGCAGCCCCACGAGTAGACCGGCAGGCCGACGAAATCCATTTCCACCAGCGCGCCGATCTGGCTGGTGAACTCGAACCAAGCCTGGTTGCGCCCGTGGTCCGAGGTCGGCGAGCCGAACACGGACGTCTGCCATTCATAGCGCCCCACCACCTCGTCGCAGATCGCCGGCACGTAATGCGGCCAGGCCCCCGCGCCGCGGAAACAGGACCCCTCGGCAAAGACCGTGTTCTTGGCCATCAGATCGTCCAGATGCCGCGAAAGCGCCACCTCCGACGACAATTGCGGCGGCAGTTCCAAAGGCCGCGTCATGCGGTGATCCTCGGGGATCTGCGCAAACAGCGACTCGACATCGTTCTCCCCCAGCGCGGCCAGCATTTCCTGCTTGGCCGATCCGCCGGAATTCGCCATCCATGGATGCGCTTTCATCGTCCTCTCCTGTTCTTCGTTGCTATGCGACCACGCGCATCACCTGCTTGCGTCCCGGCCCGGTCATCACCGGCCAATACCCGGCCAGTTCCGCGTCCAGACCGGGATCGCCGGTGTCGATGGTCAATTCACTCGGGGTCAGCGCGGCCAGCTTGTCCGGCCCGCAGATCACGTCGATGGGCGGCAGGCCCGCCGCCCGCAGCACCCGGGCCGAGATCTGCTGGTTGCCGCGGCCCAGGACAAAGCCCTGCCCGCCGACCACCGTCAGCACGATCCGCACCGGACGCCCGACCATCCTTGTCATAAGTGCCGTTTCATCCAGATCCCGCGCCGTGATGAGCCCGCCTTCGGCGAGGTCCACGCCCAGCAGGCTGCCGCCGCCCAGACGGTCCTTCAGCGCCATCATCGTCGCCCCCGGGCCCAGCACATAGACCGTGTCCTCGCGCATTCCGGCGACATAGGCGGCCAGGGCCGCGTCCACCTCTCCGACCATGTCGGTGTTTCCCGCCTTCGGGTTCTGTCGCGCCCCCTGCCCGTCCAGCGGCGTCCGCGCCACGGTGTACAGGCGCGCCGACAGCCGCCCCGCCCGCCGCGCCGCTTCGTCCAGGTCCAGGATCTCGACCATTTCGGTCCGCCTGCGGGCGTCATTCAGGAACCCGGCGGCAAGCTGCCCCGCCCGCTCGGGCGAGCGCGCAAAGACGCCCGAGTGCATTTTCACCCCGCAGGGAATGCCAAGGATCGGGATGCCACCGTCGTTCGCCGCGCAGATGTCCCGCGCCGTGCCATCGCCCCCGGCGAACAGGATCAGGTCCACCTCGCCCTGCATGGCGGCGACCGCCGCGTGCGTATCCTCGGCCGTTTGGGTCAGGTCACCCGGCCCCACGGGCCGTGTGCCCTCGGGCACCTGCGGCCCGGCCAGCACCTCGGCGGTGCAGGCCTGGCGAAAGGCGGTCAGCGCCCGGTCGGCCCGCAGCGGAGCCAGCGGTGCGCGGCCTTCCGCGCGGGCGCGCGCGGCAATATCGGGCTCATCGCTGCCCTTTCGGGCCATCGCGCCGCCCAATCCCGCCACCGGGTTGATCACCAATCCCAGTCGCGCCATGCCGCTTTGCCCAATCTACGCACTTTTGTTCGCATAATGAAACACTGCCGAATCCCTCCGACTCGCGCAAGCGGAAAAATCCGGCCGCCCCGTGCCAAGACCCCCGGCGCTCTGGACTCGACCCGGAATCCGCCTCACGATCCTGCTGCGACCCCGTGTTTCTTGTGGAAAGCGCGCAGTTATCCACAAGATGGGGATAAAAGGGCTTGCTCGAATCCCAGAATGTCGGCATCTAATTACGCCATAAACCGAAAAACACGCCGCGAAGCGTAACAACAGGCGGCGAATAACAAGGCTAACGGCGGTTATGGGCAGTCAGGACAGAATCGATACGCTTGTCGGCATCCATGCCGAGAAACTTTCCGAACGGTTGCAGGCGCATCGCGCCCAGCTGTTCCCCCCGCACGCGCGCAAGCAGCTGCGCAAGTTCACCAGTGGCGAGGTCGCCGCCCTTCTGGGGGTCAAGGACGCCTACCTGCGCAAGCTCAGCCTCGACGACAAGGGGCCCAAGCCGGAAACCGGACCGGGGGGCCGCCGGCTCTACACGGCAGAGGATATCGTCGGCCTGCGCCAGTACCTCGAACAGGGCGCCAAGGCCCCTGGCACCTACCTGCCCGGCCGGCGCGAAGGCGATCACCTTCAGGTCATCACCGTCATCAACTTCAAGGGCGGCTCGGGCAAGACCACGACCTCGGCCCACCTTGCGCAGAAATGTGCGCTGGACGGCTATCGCGTGCTGGCGGTGGACCTTGACCCGCAGGCCTCGCTCTCTGCCTTGCACGGCTATCAGCCGGAATTCGACCTGATGGACGGCGGCACGCTCTATGACGCGATCCGCTATGACGATCCGGTGCCCCTGCGCGACGTGATCCAGCGCAGCTATTACCCCTCGCTCGACATCGTGCCCGGCAACCTCGACCTCATGGAGTTCGAGCATGACACCCCCCGCGCGATCCTGAACCGCGACGGAGACACCTTCTTTACCCGCATCGGCGCGGTCTTGGCGCAGGTGGCCGACGATTATGACATCGTGGTCATGGACTGCCCGCCACAACTGGGCTTTCTGACCATGTCGGCCCTGTCGGCGGCGACCGCCGTTCTGGTCACGGTCCATCCGCAGATGCTGGACGTCATGTCCATGTGCCAGTTCCTGCTGATGACCTCGAACCTGCTGTCGGTGGTGGCAGAGGCGGGCGGCGACATGTCCTATGACTGGCTACGTTATGTTATAACACGCTACGAGCCCGGCGACGGCCCGCAGAACCAGATGGTCAGCTTCATGCGATCGATGTTCGGCGAACATGTCCTGAACCACCCGGTGCTGAAATCCACCGCGATTTCCGACGCCGGCATCACCAAGCAGACGCTATACGAGGTCGAGCGCAGCCAGTTCACCCGCTCCACCTATGACCGGGCCCGCGAAAGCCTTGATGCGGTGAACGGTGAAATCCAGGAGCTCATCCAGAAAGCATGGGGGCGCTGATGGCACGCAAGAACCTGTTGCAAGGTCTGATGGATCAGGCCAAGTCCGAGCCCCCTGCCCCGGAAGAGCCACAGCAGCGCGCGCCCCGCTATGCCAAGGGCGCGATCGGCGCCGTATCGCAATCCATCGCCGATCTCAAAAGCCGTTCGGTGGTGGAACTGGATCCCAACACCATTATCGAAGGCGGCTTGAGCGACCGCGTCGAACATGACGAGGCAGAACACGCCACGTTGATGGAATCGATCCGCACCTATGGCCAGCAGGTCCCGGTGCTGGTCCGCCCCGATCCGCAGGATTCCGAGCGCTACCGCATCGTTTACGGCCGCCGCCGGGTATTGGCGCTGCGCGACCTTGGCCTGCCGGTCAAGGCGATGATCCGCGATCTGGACGACCGCGAGGCGATTCTCGCGCAGGGCCAGGAGAACTCGGCCCGGCGCGATCTGTCCTTTATCGAAAAGGCGAACTTTGCCCGGCAAATGGTCGAGGCCGGCTATGACCGCAAGATCATCGCCGACGCGCTGACCACCGACAAGACACTGATCTCACGCCTCTTGCAGGTGGCAGAATCCGTCCCAGTCGAGATCATCGAACACATCGGTGCAGCCCCCTCCGTCGGTCGTGATCGCTGGCTCAGCTTCGCCACCCGGTGGACCGAGCAGGAGATCCAGCCCGACCAGGGGATCGAGATGCTGGACGTCTACGCCTGCGACAAGTCCGACGATCGTTTCGATGCGCTCTTTGCCTGGCTGGAAAAGCGGGAAAAGCAGCTCAAGGGCGGCAAGCCGGTTCCGCTGGCCGACAGCCCCCCTGCCCCGGCCGCCGAAAAGCGCGCGTTGACCCGGCCGGATGGCAAACGCCTGGGACAGATCACCCGCAAGGGCGACAAGCTGCGGATCGACCTGACCGGGAAATCGGCGCAGGGCTTCGACACATGGCTTGAGGACAACATTGAAAGGCTTCACCGCGACTGGCTTGCCAATCGCGACGAAGACGGCCGCAGCTAAGCGTCCGACGAGCAGAAAACGAGCAAGAATACAGGAGGCACGACCCGGCAAGGACAAAAAAGAAAAGCCCCCCAGAACGCATTCCGGAAGGCTTCCCTGTTATGTAGCAATCTCAAGGTAGCCCCAACAGTTGACAGCTGTCAACGGCGGTTTCGTGAAACCGGGCGGGAAATCTTTGCCCCGTGAAAATTTAATGGAACGAGTCACACTGACGCCCTTTGGGCGTGGGCCGGTTTCTGCTGGCCAACTGCTGGAGGCGCTTGATCGCACCGCCACGGAACAGACACCTGTGCCCAAATGGCAGGTCTTTCGCCATCTCACCACCGCCCGCCATGCCTATGGCTTGTCGGATCGGGATCTGGTCGTGCTGAATGCCATGCTGACCTTCCTGCCCTCGGATGAGCTTGACCCGGACAATGGGCTTATCGTCTTTCCGTCGAACGCCACGCTATCGTCCCGCGCCCACGGAATGCCGGAAAGCACCCTGCGGCGGCATGTGGCCAAGCTGGTGCAATCCGGCGTGATCCACCGGCACGACAGCCCCAACGGCAAGCGCTACGCACGGCGGGACCGCAGCGGCACGATCCGGCGGGCGTTCGGGTTTGACCTGTCGCCCTTGCTGGCCAAGGCACAGGAGATCGCCTCGGCCGCCCGGGAAGCCGAGGAAGCCGCCGAACAGTTGAAGCTCTTGCGCGAAACCTGCGTGCTGATGTTGCGCGACGTTGCGGGCCTGTCAGCCCTAGTGCGCACCCAAGGGGATGAAATTGCAGACCGCCTGATCCTTGCGCAACGCGTGTTGCGCCGGAAGCCGCAGCGCGACGTCCTGATGGATCTTTTGCAGGAGCTCGGTGAACTGAAAGCGCATCTGCAACAACTTTTGCCGCGTGAAGAGCCCATCGAAGACCAGAACACGACCGAACAAACAGAAGAAGTGAGCGGCACAGACCCCGAAAATGAGCGGCACCAATATAGTTCAAAAAAAGATACCGATATTTCTGAAAGGCCGGTTGCCGCAAAACCGGTTGGCCCGGCGCTGAGCCTCGACCTGATTGCGGATGCCTGCCCAGAAATCGAAGTCTATGAGCCGGAGGTGTTCAGATCATGGCATGGGTTGACCAGAGCTGCACAGCTGGCCGCAAAGATGATGGGGATTTCAACGGAAACCTGGGCTGAAGCCTGTGAAAGCATGGGTCCGGAACAGGCGGCAACGACGGTTGCCTGTATCCTGCAACGCTTTGACAGGATCCGATCGCCGGGGGCGTATCTGAGGCACCTGTCCATGAAAGCGCGGGCGCATCTGTTCACGCCGTTGCCGATGGTTCTGGCCCTGTTGACAGCTGTCAACCAACACGATGCCAAGGCCGGATGAAAAAACCGCGGCCCGAGGACCGCGGTTAACAAGGCGTTCGCTACGTTAAGGATCAGTTCTTTTCGACGAGACGATAGAACACGAGGTCTGAGCTGGCGCCATGGACATAGCCGTCGACATCATCATCCATGCCGACCTGCAACGTGGCCTGGAACATGATGACGAAGGGCGCCTTGACCTGAACGTCCTTTTGCAGGCTCAGGTACATCTCTTCGCGCTTTGCCGGATCGCTTTCGGTCAGCGCGGCCATGGTCCGTTCGTTCATCTCTTTGCTGACAGCCCATGCGTTGCGCCAAGTGGTGGTCGAGGCATAACCGTCGTCCGAATTGTCCTTGTTATAGGCGAATGCCTTGGCATTCGAATGGGGATCGTTGAAGTCCGGCCCCCAGTACAGCATGATCGCCTCATGTTCGCGGGCGCGGTACTTGGTGATGATCGCAGCGGTCGTACCGGGAACGATATCGAAATTGATATCTGCCTCGGCAAAGCTGGCCTGGATCGACTGCGCCACATCAGTGAAGGGCGCAAAATTGAAGACGTCCATTTCCACGTTGATCGGCAGGTCTACACCGGCATCCGCCAGGATCTGCTTGGCCTTTTCCGGATCATAAGAGAACGGCGTGTCTTCCAGCGCGCCGGGGAAACCCTTGGGCCAGAACGCCTGGTGCACGTCCATCTGACCCTTGAGCAGGGTGCTGGTCAGACCTTCGTAGTCGATCAGGTAACGCGAGGCTTCCCAGAGGGCCTCATGTTGAAGGGCAGGGACCTTCTGGTTGAAAGAGATGAAGTGGATCGCGGCCTGCGGATAGACGCCAACCTTGAACCCGTCCTCGGGCAGGGCGGCGATCTGTTCCGGGGTCATGTTGCGCGCGATGTCCACATCGCCCTGTTCCAGCAAGAGCTGCTGGGTCGCGGCCTCTGCCACGTGGCGGATGATGATCTGCTGCATCTTCGGCGCGCCCTTGTAGTAGTCGGGGTTCGCCACCAGCCGCAGCATTTCCGCCGGGCGGTACATCTGCATCGAGAAGGCACCGGAGCCCGCCGAATTTGTGTTCAGCCAGGCGTTGCCCATGTCACCGTCGACCTCGTTAGCCATGACAAGTTGACTGTCGACAATCGAGGCGGGGCGGGCGGCCAGCACGTTCATCACGAAGGCCGGTGAGAAGTCGCCCGCGTATTTCAAGGTGACGGTGTTGCCTTCGCCGGAAACCATCTCTTCGACATTCTCGGCGGTCCAGCCAAGCTGTGTCAGGATGAAGGCGGGGTTCTTGTTCAGCGCGACGACGCGCTTGAAGCTGTAGACCACATCGGCCGCGGTGACCGGATTGCCGGAGTGAAAGCTGACGCCATCGCGCAGGGTAAAGGTGATGGTGCGGTTTTCGGCGTCGATCTCCCACGACTCGGCCAGACCGCCGACCAGTTCCGTGGTATCCTCGGCATCGTATTGCACGAGACGGTCATAGACATTGGCCATGTATTCCGACGAGGTGAATTCATAGGCCTGCGCCGGATCCAGCGCGACGATGTCGTCGATGTTCTGCGCCACGACAAGGACATTGGGCGGCGTATCGGCAAGGGCCGGGGCGCCCAGCAAGGCCAGCGCGGTCAGGGCGGCAGTGACGTGCCGTATTGGGGATTTCATGAGGTGACCTCCTGTTGAACGAATGGGCCGCGCTTTTGATGCGGCTGCTGTTTTCACGGGCGCCGGTTTGTCCGGTGCTCGTAAAATATTTTTACTGTAAGCAGATTGATCTTTACATTAAAAGAACTTTTGTTCGTAATGCGTACATTCTGGCATCTAAACAGAGGGAGAGCGCGGTTTTGTCGGGAAATCTGTCCGAACCTGCCCATTCCATGACCGAAAGAGGTATGGATCTGGCCGCCGGCGTGCTGCGTTTCGCGGCGGTCACGGCGCTGACCTTTCTCGGGCTCTTGGCGATCACGTTTTTCATCGGGCGAGTCGTCCCGATTGACCCGGTGGTGGCCGTTGTGGGCGACCGCGCCACGCAGGAGGTCTACGAGGCGACGCGGCAGGCGCTGGGGCTGGACAGGCCGTTGCTGGTGCAGTTCGGCATCTATGTGCGCGACGTGCTGACCGGGGACCTGGGCGTGTCGCTGACCACCGGGCGGCCGGTGGTCGAGGACCTGGCGCGGTTCTTTCCGGCGACGGTGGAAATGGCGACTGCGGGCATCCTGATCGGCGTGCTGCTGGGCGTGCCGATGGGGGTGATCGCCGCCGCGCGGGCGGGCAGCTGGCTGGATCAGGTGATCCGGGTGCTGGGACTGCTTGGCTATTCGGTGCCGGCCTTCTGGATGGGGCTTGTCGGGCTGGCGGTGTTCTATGCGGGCCTCGGCTGGGTCGCGGGGCCGGGGCGGATCGACATTTTCTATGACGGCCTGGTGCCGACGGTGACGGGGCTGTTGACGGTGGATGCGCTGCTGGCCGGGGATTGGACGATCTTCGGCAACGCGGTGTCGCATCTGATCCTGCCGGCCGCGATCCTCGGGTTTTTCAGCCTTGCCTATATCGCGCGGATGACGCGCAGTTTCATGCTGGATCAACTAGCGCAGGAGTTCGTGACCACGGCGCGCGTCAAGGGCGTCAGCGAATGGGCGGTGATCTGGAAGCACGCGTTTTACCCGATCCGGGTGCAGCTGGTGACGGTGATCGGCCTCAGCTATGCGGTGCTGCTGGAAGGGTCGGTCATGGTCGAGATCGTGTTCAGCTGGCCCGGGATCGGCAACTACCTGACCACCGCGCTGTTGCGGGCGGACATGGCGGCGGTGCTGGGGGCGACGATCCTGATCGGGACGGTGTTCATCGTGATCAACCGGCTGTCGGACCTGCTTTACCGCGTCTTTGACCCGAGGAGCCGCTGATGTCTGTGCTGGATTGGTTGACGGATGATGCGCCGGCGTCGCGGCTTCAGGCGCAGGCGGGGCAGGCATGGTCCATCGCGCGGGCCTTTGCCCGGAACCCCTTGGCAATGCTGGGGGCGGTGATCATCGGGGCGCTGGTCTTTGTCGCGGTGTTCGCGCCGTGGCTGGCACCTTATTCGCCGGTGGGGCAGGACCTTGGGTCGCGGCTGTTGCCGCCTTCGGCGGAGCATTGGCTGGGCACGGATGAGCTGGGCCGCGATATCTACAGCCGTATCCTGTATGGCGCGCGGATCACGCTGGTGATCGTGGTCATGGTGGCGCTGATCTCTGCCCCCTTGGGGCTGTTGATCGGGGCTGTGGCGGGCTATTTCGGCGGCTGGGTGGACCGGGTGCTGATGGCGCTGACGGATGTGTTCCTGTCTTTGCCGAAACTGATCATGGCGCTGGCCTTTGTCGCGGCCTTGGGCGCGGGGTTGCAGAATGCGATCATCGCCATCGCGGTGACGGCCTGGCCCGCCTATGCGCGGATCGCCCGGGCCGAGACGCTGACGTTCCGGAATGCCGAGTTCATCGCCGCGGTGCGCCTGCAAGGCGCGTCACATCTGCGGGTGATCGGGCTGCACGTGGTGCCGCTGTGCCTGTCGTCGACGATCATCCGGGTGACGCTCGACATGGCGGGGATCATTCTGACCGCCGCCGGATTGGGCTTTCTGGGCCTTGGCGCGCAGCCGCCCTTGCCGGAGTGGGGGGCAATGATCTCTCGCGGGCGGTCGTTCATCCTGGATCAATGGTGGGTGGCGACGATGCCGGGCTTTGCCATCATCATCGTGTCGCTGGGTTTCTGTTTCCTGGGCGACGGGCTGCGCGACGTGCTGGACCCGAAACAGAGGGAGG
This sequence comes from Mameliella sp. MMSF_3455, assembly GCF_030733205.1. Lineage (GTDB taxonomy): Bacteria > Pseudomonadota > Alphaproteobacteria > Rhodobacterales > Rhodobacteraceae > Antarctobacter. Next base: position 161,558 of record NZ_JASHJL010000006.1, on the reverse strand, counting down.
GCCGCTGATGCCGCCGCTGCTGGAGTTGAAGAACCTTCGGGTGAGTTTTCCCGGTCCGCGCGGTCCGGTCGAGGTGGTGCGGGGCGTGTCCTTTGACCTTGGGCGCGAACGGCTGGGCATCGTGGGCGAAAGCGGGTCGGGCAAGTCGCTGACAGGGCGGTCGATCCTGCGGCTGCTGCGCCCGCCGGCCAAGGTCAGTGTGGATCACCTGCGGTTTGACGGGCAGGACCTGATGGCGATGAGCGACCGGCAGATGCGGGCAGTCCGGGGCGCGCGGATCAGCATGGTGATGCAGGACCCGCGCTATTCGCTGAACCCGGTGATGACCGTGGGCGCCCAGATCGCCGAGGCGCTGCGGGTGCACGAACGCATCCCGCGTCGCGCGGTGCGGGCGCGGGTGCTGGACATGCTGGAGAAAGTGCGCATCCACGATCCTGAACACGTCATGCGCCTGTATCCGCACGAGGTGTCGGGCGGGATGGGGCAGCGGGTGATGATCGCGATGATGCTGATCCCGAAGCCGGACATCCTGATCGCCGATGAACCGACCAGCGCGCTGGACGTCAGCGTGCAGGCGCAGGTTCTGGACCTGATCGAGGAAATGATCGCCGAGAATGGTATGGGGCTGATCCTGATCAGCCACGACCTGGACCTTGTGGCGCGCTATTGCGACCGGGTTCTGGTGATGAACCGGGGCGAGGTGGTCGAGGAATTGCAGGCAGGCGCGCTGCATTCGGCGCAGCATCCCTATACGCGCGGGCTGCTGGAGTCGGTGCCGCGCATGAACGAGACGCGGCGCTTTCTGCCGGTCATGGACCGGGTAGCGGGGATGGGCACATGAGCGCGCTGAACATCGAGAACCTCTTTGTCCGCTACGGCACCAAGGACGTGGTGCAGGACGTGTCGATCCGGGTGGGGCAGGGCGAAAGCTATGCCCTTGTGGGGGAAAGCGGATCGGGGAAATCCACGATCCTGCGTGCGGTCGTGGGCATGGCCAGCGACTGGCGAGGGACGATCCAGGTGGACGGCCAACCGCGCAGCGCGATGGGGCAGGGGGCCTTTGCCCGTCATTGCCAGATGGTGTTTCAGGATCCTTTCGCCTCTCTACATCCGCGCCGGACGGTGGATGCCACCCTGTCCGAACCGCTGCGCATCCACGGCATTGGCGATCATGCCGACAGGGTGGTCGAGATGATGCGGTCGGTCGGGTTGGACCCGCGCTACCGGTTCCGTTTTCCGCACCAGTTGTCCGGCGGACAACGACAGCGGGTGGCGATTGCGCGGGCGCTGATGCTGGACCCCAAGCTGCTGTTGCTGGACGAACCGACCAGCGCGCTGGATGTCAGCGTGCAGGCCGAGATCCTGAACCTGTTGGTGCGGCTGCGCGAGGACCGCGGACTGACCTATGTCTTGGTGACCCACGCCTTGCCGGTGGTCAGCTTCCTGTGCGACCGGCTGGGCGTGCTGCACAAGGGCGGGCTTGTCGAAGAGGCGGATGTGTCGGTGCTGCGCAGCGGGGCCTTTCAACAGCCCTATGCGCGTGACCTTTATGCCGCGAGCCTGGGCGCCGGGGACCGGACACGCCGTGCCGGGTAAGTCTTTCTTTCGGCGGATGTTCGGTCATGCCATGTTGCGGGCAGGACAGGAGGGACAAGGTTGGACGCATGGACCGAAGGCACTGAGATGTGGATCGGCAACATGATCCGTGCGCGGCGACAGAAGCTGGACCTGACCTTGCAGGAAGTGTCGGAGGCGGCGGGGATTTCGACCGGCTACCTGAGCCTGATCGAGCGGGACAAGGCGACGCCCACGCTGACCACGCTGTCGCGGATCGCGGCGGCGCTGGGGGTGGGGATCGACGCCTTTGTCGGCAAGCCGCAACCCGCCGATTGCATCACGCGGGCGGGCGAGCGGCCGCAGTTCCTGCTGGGCTCGACGCTGGTGCGCTATGAACGGCTGGGCGCGGTGTTTCCGGGGTCCGAACTGTCCTGTTTCGTCATGACCATCGACCCCGGCTATCGGTCTGAATCGACCGGGCACGGCGGCGAGGAAACCTTTTACGTGCTGTCCGGTCGGCTGGAATTCACGCTGGACGGCCTGCGGATGGAACTGTCCGCCGGGGACAGCGCGCATTACGACTCCACCCGCGATCACGCCTGGGCCAACCCCTACGAGGAAACCGCGCAGGTGCTGTGGACGGGAACGATAGACCTGTTCGGGGACCGGGGCGGATCAGAGCAGCGGGCCGAGTGAGCGCGCCTTGTCATAGGCGGCATGGGCGGGACTGGTGAGCGTTTCTTCGGTCAGGGTGACGCGATCGGGCGTGTAATGCTGTTCGGCGTGCAGGATGTTCATGGTCGCCACCAGTTGCCCGTCCTGCCAGATCGGCAGGTTGATGACGGACCCGCAGCCCAGTTTCCCGATCAGGTCCGCATCGGGAAAGACCGTGTCGATCTCTGCCAGGGTGTTGGCGACAAAGGTCTTTCCCTGCCCGTGGACATGATCCAGCCAGCGGTTTGGCGTGATCTCCTTGGTTCCGGCGGCGGGGTAGTTGACCGGGTCCGAGCTATAGGCGCGGCGGGCCAGCATGGCGTCCATGTCGACGGTCATGATGGTGAAGAGTTTTGCGCCGACGGTGGATTGCACGAGGTCTTGCAGGGCTTTCCACGCGGCGTCCTGCGTGGTGGCGGCGGCGAGGTCGGTGTTGAATGTCATGTCAGTCCTTGGGCGCAGTGGCGGGCGATGTCGGCATGGGTGGCGATCCAGACGTCGCCGGTTTCGCGGGCATGGGTCAGAAGCCGGTCGAGAATGGCGATGCGCGACCGGTAGCCGATGACAAAGGGATGCATGACCAGTTGGCACAACCCGCCCTCGGCGCGGGCGCCGTCAAGTTCGGCGAGGAAGACCTCTGTCACCTGGTCCGGCGTCAGGGTGGGGCGCGTCGGCGGGGTGCGGTTGTAGAGCAGGTAGACCGCATCGTCGCGGTTCCAGTCCACGGGCAGTTCGATCAGGCCGGTGGGGGTGCCTTGGGTGATCAGTTCATAAGGGTCGTCATCGGCCATCATGCTGGAATCGTAGAGGAACCCGGCCTCTGCCACGAGGCGGATGGTGTCGTCTGACAGGTCCCAATGGGCGGCGCGGTGGCCTATGGGGCGCTGGCCGGTGATCTGCTCCAGCGTGTTGCAGGACCGGGCGAGGGACTCGGCCTCTTCCTCGGGGGTCAACGTGCCGTTGACCTCGTGGATCCAGCCGTGCACGCCGATCTCGTGGCCCTCGGCCACGATGCGGCGGGGCTCATCCGGGTCGATCAGGGCGGAAACGGCGGGGATGAAAAAGCTGGCCTGCGCATCGTGGCGCGCCAGCGTGTCCAGGATGCGCGGCACGCCTTTGCGGCGGCCGTATTCGCCCCAGGCGAGGCGACCCACGGCGCTGCGTCCGCCACCCATCTCAAAGGTCTCGTGGTCGCAGTCGAAGGACAGGGCCAGCGCGGCCTTGGCCCCGTTGGGCCAGGGCGGGCAGAGGCGGCGCCCGGCGCGGACGGTGTTCACACGTTCGCGCCAGTGGCTTTCGGGCCAGTGGTAGGGGTATTCGGTCATCGCAGGACCTTGCCGAAAAAGTCGCGGGCGCGGTCGCTCTTGGGAGTGTCGAAAATGGCGGCCGGGGGGCCGGCCTCGACCACCTTGCCGGCGTCCATGAAGACGACCTTGGACGAGACCTCTCGGACGAAGGCCATTTCGTGGCTGACCAGCAGCATGGTCATCCCTTCGGAGGCGAGGCGGCGGATGGCATCCAGAACCTCGTTCACCAGTTCGGGGTCCAGCGCCGAGGTGACCTCATCCAGCAGCAGGATTTCCGGCTTCAGCGCCAGCGCGCGGGCGATGGCGACGCGCTGTTGCTGGCCGCCCGACAGTTCATCGGGGTAGGCGTGGGCCTTGTGATCCATGCCGACGAGCTTGAGCAGGTCCATCGCCTCGGCCTCGACCTCGGCGCGTTTGCGGCCCTTCACCTTGGTCGGAGCAAGCGAGACGTTGCGCAGCACGGTCATGTTCTGGAACAGGTTGTACTGCTGGAACACGATGGCCATGCGGTCGCGGGCGGCCTTGACCGCGCGGGGGGCTGCGTAGTCGATGCTGGTGCCGTCCACCTCGACGCTGCCCGCCGTGACAGGCGTCAACCCGACCAGCGCCCGCAGGACGGTGGATTTGCCCGAGCCGGAGGGGCCCACCAGCGAGACGACCTCGCCCCGGTCGACCTTGAAATCTATCCCGTGTAGGACGGCCAGCTTGCCGTAGTTAGCGTGAATGTCGTTGACCGCGAGGTGTGGCAAGTCGTTTCTCCAGGTATTGGCCGAGGAGGCTCAGCGGGAAGGACATCAGGAAGTAGCAGAAGGCGATGGTGCCAAAGACCAGCACGCCGGAATATCCTTGGTTGTTCAGTTCCTTGCCGCGAAAGGTCAGTTCAAAGACGCCGATCTGGCTGACCAGCGCGGTGTCCTTGATGAAGCTGACGGCAAAGGCGATGGCGGGCGGGATGATGACCGGCAGGGCCTGCGGCAGGACACACAGGCGCATGGTTTGAAAGCGGGACAGGTTCATGGCCTGCGCCGCCTCGATCTGGGTCTTCGGGACGCTTTCGATGCCGCCGCGGATGATGTCGGCGGTGTAGGCGATGGCGTAGATGCAGATCGAGATCACCGCGATGGAAAACAGCGAGACATCCGAGGCGACCGTCTGGATGAAGAACAGCACCAAGTAGATGACCACCAGGAAGGGGATGCGCCGGAACACCTCGACATAAGCGATGCATGCCACCCGCAGCGGCAGCGCCCAGAGGCCGGGCGTGGTCCGCAGGTAGACCAGCACCAGCGCAAGGCCGAAGCCGATCAGGCAGCCCAGCAGGGTCATGGCCAGCGTCAGTCCGGCGCTTTCGGCCAGCAGGGCGATGTTCTTCCAGGTGAAGAAGTCGGGGAATTGGGCAAGGATACGCTCCATCAGAAGATCCTTGCCTTGACGCGAAAGGCCCAGCGGCCCAGCAGCGCCAGCCCGATGGAGGCGATGAAGGTCAGGACCACATACATCAGGGCGACCACGGTGAAATATTCCAGCCAGCGGTAGTTCACGGTCGACAGGTTGATCGCCTGCCCGGTCAGCTCATCCACGCCGATGACGGCCCCGACGGATGTGCCCATGACAAGGATCACGATGAAGAAATTGGCCAGCGCCGGGTAGATCGACTTGGCGATGTGGGGGACGACGATGTAGCGGATGCGCTGGGGCAGGGACATGCCCATGGTTTCTCCGGCCTCCATTTCCGTGGCGCGGACCGACAGGAAGCCGGCGCGCAGGATCATCGTCAGGTAGGCGCCCGCGTTCAGCGTCAGGCCGATCAACACGCAGGCCTCGTTCGACCAGCGGATGCCGAATTCCGGCAGGCCGAAATACAGGAAATAGATCTGGATCAGAGCAGGCGTGTTGGTGATGAAGATCACGAAGGCCTGAACCAGCCAGCGGATCGGGCGCGGCGCAAAGCTGAGGCAGGCGGCACCGACAAGGCCGATCAGGCACCCGCAGGTGAAGGCGAAGACGCCCAGTTGCAGCGTCAGCCACGCACCGCTCAGCAGTTCGTCGAAGTTGCGCCAGACGACGTTGAATTGAAAATTGTAGTCCATGCGGGTTTATGGCCGGGCTTTCGTATGGGGGAGGGGGCGCGGGCGGGCCGCGCCCCGGTCAGGATTCAGAACCAGGGGGTGACGGGCACCTCGCGCAGCATCGGCGCGCCATAGTTCGCTTCCCAGACCTCCTTGACGGTGCCGGACGAATGCAGGTCATAGAGGATGATGTTCAGCACCTCGGTCAGGTTGTCGTTGCCCTGGCTGACGCCAAGCGCGCAGTAGGCAACAAAGATCGGTTCCGGCACGACGCGCCAGTTGACGCCTTCGTGGTTGCCGGTGAAGCCCATGAAGAAGTCGATGTTCTCGACGATGGCATCGGCGCGGCCCTGCGCCACAAGGCGCACGGTGTCAGCGATGCTGTCGACCAGCTCCAGCTCGACCTCGGGCATGTTTTCCTCGATCCAGCCCACGGTCCAGTTGCCGCGCATGTTCGCCAGAACGACGCCGTCCTTGTTGAAGTCCTGCCAGCCGTCGCCCTCGATCTTGTCGGTGGCCAGAACGGCCAGCACTTCGGTGTGCAGGGGGGCCGTGTAGTCGATCAGCTTGGCGCGTTCGGAATTGCGGGTCAGCGCGCCCATGGAAATGTCGATGCGGTCAGAGACGAGGAAGGGCACGCGCTGCGCGGTTTCGGTGGGCACCCATTCGACCTCGACGCCCAGTTTCTCGGCGATCATGGTGCCGATCTCGATGTCGAACCCCTGCCAGTCGCCGTTGTCGTCACGGGTGCTCATGTTGGGGAAGTTGGGGTTGATGCCGATGCGGATGGTGCCGTCGGAGAGGATCTCCTCAAGCGATTTGGCCTGTGCCCCGGGGGCGGCGGTCAGCGCCAGCCCAAGGGCGGTGACCCCTGCGATGATCCAGTTCTTCATGGTTCGGTTCTCCTGTTGGTCGGTTTTGGATTCTTTGGCTTGATGTGTTCGTTATGCGCACAAATGTCCGAAAATAGTTTGACGAACGGTTTTCGCTCGGTCAATGGTTTTTTCGTGGCGGGGCTGCGCCGGTTTCGGGATGGCACTGCGAAACGCAGGTGCGTTTGCCTTTTTTTGTCAGTTTTGACAGCGTTTTGCGGGTGGTTTTCAGGGGCTGCGCGCGCTTGTGTCTGGCGATCAGGCGCGGGATGCTGCCCAAAGAATATACGAACACCTGTGCGGAGAGCGACAAGATGAAAGAATCCCTCGACCAGATCACCCTGCCTTCGGGCCTGTCCCTGTCGCGCGTGGTCACCGGGCTGTGGCAGATGGCCGACCAGGAGCGGGACGGCAAGGCGTTCGACCTTGACGCGGCGGCCGAGGCGCTGGCCGATTACGCGCGCGAGGGGTTCACCACCTTCGACATGGCGGACCATTACGGCAGCGCCGAAATCGTGGCGGGCAAGGCGGCGCAGATCCTTGCGGCAGAGGGCGGACCGCGTCCGACGATCCTGACCAAGTGGTGCCCGGAGCCGGGCGAGATGGACGCGGCCACGGTGCGGCGCGGGGTGGAAACCGCGCTGGAACGGTTGGCGATGGACCGCGTGGACGTGATGCAGTTTCACTGGTGGCAGTACCAGTCGCCGGAATACCTGGACGCGCTGTCCGAGCTGATGAAGCTGCGCGAAGAGGGGTTGGTGGGGCATATCGGCCTGACCAATTTTGACGCGGCGCATCTGCGCATGGTGCTGAAACAGGGGATCGAGATCGCCACCAACCAGGTCTGTTTCTCCGTCGTGGATCGGCGCGCGGCCGGAGAGTTGACCCGCGTGGCGGCCGAACATGGGGTTGGCATCCTTGGCTTTGGCACGCTCTGCGGCGGGTTCCTGTCGCAGAAATGGCTGGGTGTAGAAAAACCGGCACAGATCGAAGACTGGAGCCGCATGAAATACATGCGCTTTGTCGAAACGGCGGGCGGCTGGGATCGCTTTCAACATCTGCTGGGCGCGCTGGCCCTGATCGCAGAACGGCACGGGGTGTCGGTGTCCAACGTGGCCAGCCGCTGGGTGCTGGAGCAGGGCGCGACGGCGGGGGTGATCGTTGGCGTCCGGCTGGGAGAGAACGCGCATCGCGACGACAACCGGCGGATGCTGGGCTTTGCCTTGGATGATGCGGACAAGGCGGCGATTGCCGAGGCGGCGATGCAGCCTATTCCCGGCGATTGCGGCGATGAATACCGCAAGCCGCCCTTCCTGACCGCGTCCGGCGACCTGTCGCACCACCTGGACGCTTTGCCGCCGGTGATGGTGGTGTCGGAACCGCGACCGGGGCGGCAGCGGGCCGAGAGCGGGTCGATCTGGGAGGAAAAGGCCGGGTTCGCCCGCGCGGTGCGCAAGGGCAAGCGCATCCTTGTCAGCGGCACCACGGCCACCGATCCGCATGGCGGTGCCGTCTGCAAGGGCGACGCAGCGGGGCAGGCGGTCTATATTCTCGACAAGATCGCCGGGGCGGTGTCGTCACTTGGCGGCACGCTGGAAGACGTGTTGCGGACGCGGATCTTCCTGACCAACGAGGCGGACTGGCAGGCGGTCTCCGAAGTGCACGCGCGCTATTTCGGAGAGATCCGCCCGGCCAATACGCTGATCGTCGTCAAGGAGTTGATCGGTGGTTACGAGGTCGAGATTGAGGCCGAGGCGGAACTGGACTGACGCGAAGCGCGGCGCTGTATCCACAGCGCCGCCAGCACCACCACGCCAAAGGCGACAGAGGCCAGCGTGCCGATGACGGCAATCGCCGAGACCACCGGCGCGTAGTTCGTCGCGACCCGGCTGAACAGCCATTCCGGCAGGGTGGTGTCCGCGCCGGTGGTGAAGATCGACAGGGGCAAGTTGGACCAGGACAGCAGGAAGGCGAACAGCCCGCCCGAGATCAGGCCGGGGGCGAGGTGGGGCAGCGTGACCTCTTTCAGCACCTGCCAGCGGGTCGCGCCCAAGTCGCGGGCGGCGTCCTCTTGCGCCGGGTCATAGCCGAAGAGGCGGATCGAGATGACCAGCGTCACGATCGGCAGGATCCAGACAAGATGCGCGAAAACGGCGGTTTTCCAGCTGGGCGTGATGCCGAGCGCGGAAAAGAACAGCAATAAGGCGAGTCCAAGAACCGGCTGCGGAAAGAAGATCGGCAGCACGATGGCCTTTTGATAGATCGACCGCCCGCGCCAGTCGTAGCGGGCAAAGGCCATCGCCCCCAGCGTGGCGAGGACCAACGCGAAGACCGTGACCAGCGCGGCCACCTTGAGCGAGGCAAGGTGCAGGACCAGTGTTTCGTGCTGCGAGAATGCGTCCGTGTAGGCGCCGATGGACCAGTTCCGGTGTGGAAAGCGCATGTAGCGCGTGTTGGCCAGACTGGCGAGGATGACCGAGAGGATCGGCACGTAGAGCAGCACCACGATGACGGTCAGCCAGAGGGTCTGAAGCGGTTTTCTCATCGGCGGATCAGTCGGTTGAGGTCGATGCGTGCGAGCACGGGAAAGACGACGATGGCCGTGACCAGCGTCACCAGCATGGTCAGCGCCGCCCCCATGGGCCAGTCCTGCGCGTAGGAAAAGCGCTGTTCGATGGCGCGGGTGACGACGGTGACTGCCTGCCCGCCAAGGATCGCCGCCTCTGCATTGGCGCCGATGCAGAGAACAAAAGTCAACAGCGCGCCGATGGCGAGGCCGGGCAGGGCCAGTGGCAATTCAACCTCACGCAACACCTGCCAGCGCGAGGCGCCCAGGTCGCGGGCTGCGTCGATACGGTCGCGCGGGATCAGCGCGACCCCCAGCAGCAGGGGAAACAGCATGAAGGGAAAGTGCACGTAGACGAGGCCAAGGTAGACCGCGATCTTGGTGTTCAGCACCGTGCCGATGGAAACCCCGAACAGCGCCTTGAGCGATCCGGCAAGGATACCGCCGCCGGGCATCATGAACAGCGACAGGCCGAACAGGCGCACGCTTTCGCTGACAAAGATCGGCACGGCGATCAGGCCGGTGATGATGGCCGCGCCGCGCCCGGCGCGGGCGTGCAGCATCTTGGCCGTGGGCCAGGCGATCAGAGCGCAGGTCAGCGTGGTCAGCAATGCGCCGAAGATCGACCAGTAGAACGGGCCGCCATAGCCCTCGGTAAAGGCGGCGCGGTAGTTGGCCAGCGTCAGGTCCGAGGTCAGATCAAAGCTGCGCGGCTCGATCAGGGAATACCAGCCGACGATGACGATGGGCGCGGCAAAGCCGACCAGCAGGAACAGCGCGACGGGTAGGGCAAAGAGCGGACCGGGTTTCATTCCGTGACCCTATGCGCTTGCGCCGGATCAAAGTGGAATTGCGCCTCATCCCCCGGTTGCAGTGCGCAGGAGGCGGGCTGTTCCGCGATCATCAGGCCGGCGGGGGTGTCAAGGTGCAGCTGCACACGAGAGCCAAGCTGAAAGCGTTCCTGCACGGTGACTTTGATCCCGATGCCCTGGCCGTCCGTGTGCAGGGCCTCCGGCCGCAGGATCAGGTGGCCATCGGCAAAGCCGGGCAGGGGGCTGTTCAGCTCTGGCAGGTGCTCATCGCGGATTTGCAGGATGTTGACCTCGCCCATGAAGCGGGCGACGAAACGGTCGCGCGGGCGGTCATAGATGTCCGAAGGTGTGCCCACCTGCACCAGCTGGCCGTCCTTCATGATGCCGATGCGGTCGGACATGACCATCGCCTCTTCGAGGCTGTGGGTGATGTAGACAAAGGTGCGCCCGGTGCGGCGTTGCAGGCTGCGCAGTTCGACTTCCAGCGTCTTGCGCAGGCGATAATCCAGCGCGGACAGCGGTTCGTCGAAGAACAGGATTTCCGGGTCCGAGGCCAGCGCGCGGGCCAGCGCCACACGCTGCCGTTCGCCGCCGGAACATTGGGTGACCGCCTTGCCGTAGTAGTCAGGCCCAAGGCGGACGAGATCCAGCAGTTCCAGCGCGCGGGCCTTGCGGGTGGCGGCGTCGATGCCGCGCATCTTCAGCGCGAATTCCACGTTCTGCCCGACGCTGCGGTGATCGAACAGGGCGAGCGACTGAAACACCATCGCGGTGGGACGTTTGTTCGGCGGTTGGCCCGTCACGTCCTTGCCGCGCAAGAGCAGCGTGCCGGTGGTCGGCTGGTCCAGCCCGGCAAGGATGCGCAGGAGCGTCGTCTTGCCGGAGCCGGAGGGGCCGACGATGGTGAAAAACTCGCCCTCGGCAATATCCAGCGACACCTCGCGCAGGGCGTGGGTGTCGCCGAAACGACGGCTCAGCCCCTGGAGGCTGAGCGCGGGTTGCGTATCGGCAGGGGTGCCGGTCATCTGCGGATCAGCCGCGATCACGGATCGCCGCCGAGTAGATGTCATAGAGACGGTCGTAATCGGGGATGATGTCGAATTCGACGGCATTGGAGATGCGTTCGTCAAATTCATCCCACTGGATCGCGTCCAGTTCGTCCGCGGAGAAGCGGCTGAGGACCTCGTCCTGGGCCATCTGGCTGACCGGTTGCAGGTTGCCGTTGCCGCGCGCGACGATTTCCGCCGCATCCGGGGTGGTGATCCATTCGAGGAAGTCGAAGGTCGCCTCCTTGCCGGTGGGGTTGGCTACGGCGGAGTTCAGTTCGATCCAGTTGATGCCGCCCTTGCCATCGGCGGGGCCGGAGTTGGGCGTGATGGCGTAGATGTTCGTCGCGCCCTCGGCCCGTGCAGAGCTGGCCGTGTAGGTGCCGCCGGTAAAATAGAGGTCGATCTCGCCGTTCAGCATGGCCAGGTTCAGCTGCACGAAATCCGTGGTGATCATCTTGGCGTTGTTGATCCAGCGCCGCGCGGTTTCCTCGAACTTGGCGTAATCTGCCTCTGTCTTGGGCTTGTAGGGGTGAATGCCCGCGCCCATGCAGATGTCCATCACGTTCCAGTCCTCGTAGGCGAGGATGCCGTAACGGCCCGCGAAGTCGGGGTTGTTGAACAGGTCCCAGCCTTCGTCCTTGGCGGTGGCGGGCGCGATCACGTCGGAATTGACGACGAAATCGAAGGTCTCGAAACGCTGCACGACGCCCAGTAGGTTGTTGCCGTCCTCGGAGAGGGCCCAGTCGTAGGGCATGGCGAATTTTTCGAACATCTGTGCGTATAGCGGCTCAAACCGGTCACGGGGCAGATCGTAGATCAGGCCCTCGGGCCACAGGACCTGACGCGCCCAGGGGTTGTTGAGGTTGATGAAGTTCCAGACGTTGGTTTCACCCGCGCGCAGACGGTTGACCGAAGTCGGGTCAGAGATGTGGATCTCGTAGCGGATGTCCTTGCCGGTTTCCTTGCGCCACATGTCCAGAAGGCGCGGATCGGCATAGGCGTCCCATGTCAGCAGGGCGATCTGATCCGCTTGGGCGCGGGCGCTCATCGGCAGTCCGGCGGCGGCCAGCCCGGCGGCCATGCCGCCCATCATCTGACGCCTGCTCAAGGCGCCGGACATCGGGTTGCGGAGGGATGAGGGTACGGTGGGTCGGCGTTTCATGGTCGAGTCTCCCTGTTCGTATGGCGAACTATTGCGCGCTATGCGAACCAATTCAAGAAATTTTCTGCCGCTGAAACGGTCTTCAATATGTTTTTGCGTAGCGGTTGAGCATTTGCTGCGTGTCCAGTCCGGACAGCTCCCCGTGCTCATGCGTCTTGTGCGCGGCGAAGAGAGCGAGGAAATCCGCGCCGAACCAGTCGGACAGGGCGGCGTCCGCCTGCATCGCCGTCAGCGCGTCGGGCAGGGCGCGGGGCAGGGGGGCGATGCCCTTGGCGCGCAGGGTGGCGTCATTCAATTCGGACAGGTCGCCCGTCGTCGGGGTGGGGCAGGGCAGTGCCTGTTCGATCCCCGATGCGGCCGCGTGGATCAGGGCGGCCAGCGCCAGCCAGGGCGAGGCCGTCGCATCCGCCGCGCGGTATTCATAATTAAATTGGCGCGCAATGCGGTCTGGTTCGGTGGCGGAGACCGGGCAGATGCGCAAACCGGCCTCGCGGTCCTGAACAGCAAGGTTGGCGTAGGCCGCGCTCCACCGGTGCGGGGTCAGGCGGAGGTAGCTTGCGACGGAACTTGCCGTCAGGGCGGTGATCGCGGGCATGTGGCGGACGATGCCGGCGGCGGCCTGCGCGGCGCGCGGGGACAGCCCGGCGGGGCCGTCCGGGTCATGGGTCACGGGCGTGTCACCGTCCCAAAGGCTGAGGTGGATGTGGACGCCGTTGCCGACGTTTTCCGCGTCTGGCAGGGGCGCAAAGCTCGCCGTTCGGCCGTGCGCGCGCGCCACGGCGCGGGTGATTTCGCGCAGGGCGATGGCCTCATCCGCCGCGCGCAGGGCCGGTTTCGGAGCCAATGTGACCTCGAACTGGCCGGGGCCGTATTCGCGCAGAAAACTGTCGGGCTCCATGCCCGCCGTAGTCAATGCCTCCAGCAGATCCTCGGCAAAGGGTTGGGCCTCCTGGAAACCGGCAAGGGAAAAGCCTGCGCCGCCGTCGATCCCAGAAAGCGTGAACTCATGTTCGAAACTGACGCGGAACTCGGCATTGGCGGCGGTGGTCAGCCGGGCGATGGCCGCGCGAAGGTGGCCGCGCGTGCAGGCCATCCAGGGCGTGCCGTCCCGTTCACGAATATCGCCAAGCACCATGCGCAGGGCAGGCGAGCCGGGAATGGGGGCCTCGAACAGGGCGTCCGCGTCGGGCCAGAGGGTCACGTCGCCAAGCGAGCCGAAAGGCGAGGGCGCGATGCCGTCAAAGCAGGTGATCTGCGCATTGGTCGGAGTCCAGCCGACGCCGCCCCGAATGCGTCGGTCCAGATCGCCAAGTGCAAATCCCTTGCCCCGGACCTGCCCGGAAAGGTCGCTTGTGCAGGCCATGATGAGGGGCGTCGGCATGTCGTCTCGCAATTCGGCTTGTCGTTTTTCCGAATATGTGAACAAGTGTTCGCATAATGCAATAGGTGCCCCGTGGTTCTGACGGAAAACGATCCATCCCCCGTCCATTCTTTCGGCAGTCCGTCCGGTGGGGCGTGGCTGCTGACCTGTGAGCACGCGGGTCATGCGGTGCCGGAACGGTTGGGCGATCTGGGGATCGCGCGGGATGACCTGCTGGATCACATCGGTTGGGATCCGGGCGCGTTGAACCTGACGCTTGCCCTTGCGGACATGTTGGGCGCGCGCGGCGTGGCGCAGCGCTATTCGCGTCTGGTGATCGACTGCAACCGCCCCCAAGGCGCGCCGGACCTGATGCCCGAAACCTCTGACCGGCGGCCCGTGCCCGGAAATGCCGGGCTGAGTGATGCGGATCGCGCGGCGCGTTGGGACCAGATCCACCAGCCTTTTCATGCCGAGGTGGCGGATGCGGCGCGGCGGCACCGGGCGCTGATCTCGGTTCACAGTTTCACGCCGCGCAAGCGGGACGGTGCGCCACGGGTCACCGAAATCGGCCTGTTGGCGCGGGACGGGAACCCGCTGTTCCGGCATCTGATGTCAGCGCTGCCGGGGGTCTGGACCGGGCAGGTCGCGGCCAATGATCCCTACGAGATCGAGGATGCCTCGGACTACACGATCCCGGTGCATGCCGAGGCGCGCGCGATGCCGCATGTGCTGGTGGAAGTGCGCAATGATCTGATCAGTGACGCGGAGGGCGTGTCGCGCGTCGGTCACGCCCTGTTCAATGCCTTGAAAGGATACCCGTTTTGACCCAGCCTTTCCTGTCGACAACCAGCCGCGACATTCCCTTGCAAAAGGGGCGGGTGGCGGTGCTGTTCGTGGATGTTCAGAACTTTTGCCTGCACCCCGAGGGTGGCGAAATCAGGGACGCGACAGAGGCCGAGCGGCGGGACAAGCTGCTGCCCTTCATCGACCGTTTTCGCGCGCGGGCCTTGCCGCAGATGCAGGCGCTGCAGCAGGCGGCGCGTGCGGCCGGGGTGGAGGTGATGTACACGACCATCGAAAGCCTGACCAAGGACGGGCGCGACCGGAGCCTTGACTACAAGATCACCGGATTCAACGTGCCGAAGGGGTCCTTTGACGCCAAGGTGATCGACGAACTGGCGCCCGGTGAGGATGAGATCGTGCTGCCGAAATCCTCATCCTCGGTCTTTGTGTCGACCCATATCGATTACGTCCTGCGCAACCTTGGGGTTGCGCAACTGGTGGTGTCCGGCGTGGTCACGGATCAATGCGTGGAAAGCGCCATCCGCGACGCCTGTGATCTTGGCTACCTGGTGACCCAGGTCACGGATGCCTGCGCGACCTATACCGACGAACGGCATGACGCGTCGCTGCGGGCGATCCAAGGGTATTGTCGCCAGATGACGCTTGATCAACTCTTGCCGGAATTCGAGGCGCTGCGCGCCCAATCGTGACATTTGAGCGCCAGTGCGCGGTATCCCAGTGCGCTGTGTGGCCTGACGGTGTCATGGTGACCGCGCCGCTGCCCGATCAGGATTTGAGCTTCCCGCAGGCTGTAGAAGATTTTGCCGGGTCCGCTGGCCTTGAGGTTCACTGCATGCCATGCGGTCCGGCAGCCGATTTGCCGGTCATCCAGACGGGCCTGTAGGCGGCAGGGCTGAAAATGGCGGTTTCCGGCACTACATGCCGAATCGCGCGTGCGCCCCCACGGTTTTCTGATAATTCCTCTACATGGACATCATACTTGTAACCACTGTTATTGCGTCCCTGTTCCTTGTCATCGGCCTTGCCGAACCCTTTGCCGCGCGCATCCGATTGCCCTACAGCGTGATCCTTGCGCTGCTTGGCATCCTGATCGGCGCCGGGGCGACCTTTTTCCTCAGAACGGAGCTGACGGACGCGCTGAACCCGGTGGCGGAGGCGATCCTGGGCTTGCCGATCAGGTCCAACGTCTTCCTCTACGTCTTCTTGCCGACGCTGCTGTTTCAGGCGACGATCGGGATGAACCTGCGCCGGATGCTGGACGACTGGGTGCCGATCCTCGTACTGGCGGTGGTGGCCGTCGTGGTGGCGACCGTCAGCATCGGCTACGCGCTGTCCTGGGCCAGCGCGCTGCCGCTGGCGGCCTGCTTCCTGATCGGGTCCATCGTCTCGACCACCGACCCGTCGGCGGTGGTCTCGATCTTCCGCTCGATCTCGGCCCCGCGGCGGCTGGCCCGGATCATCGAGGGCGAAAGCCTGTTGAACGACGCGGCCGCCATCGCGCTGTTCGGGCTGTTCATGGGCTTCGTGATGCTCGGGCTGCCGGATCCCAACCTGGGCGAGGCCCTTGCGCGGTTCCCCGTCCTGATCGCGGGCGGCGCGCTGACGGGCTGGGTGGCCGCGCGCGTGGCAGTCTGGGTGATGTCCCTCTTCAGCGGTCACGAACTGGCGCAACACTCGATCTCGGTCGCGCTGCCGTACCTGACCTACATCATCGCGGAACAGAGTGTCGGCGCCTCGGGCGTCATTGCCGTGGTCGCCGCCGGTCTGACGCTGAACCTGACCGCGCCGGCCCGCCTGCCGCCCCAGGCGTGGAGCAACATGCGCGACCTGTGGGATGTGCTGGCTCACTGGGCGGGGGCCCTCATCTTTATCCTTGCCGCTCTGCTCATTCCGCGCCTGCTGCAAGAGGTCCGGCTGGAGGATTTCGCCCTTGTCGGCGTGGTGGTTGTCGCGGCCGTGGCGGCGCGCACCGTGATCCTGTTCGGGTTGATGCCCCTGCTGACGGCGCTCAAGCTGTCTCCGAACGTGGAAAGACCCTATCGCGCCGCGATCCTTTGGGGTGGCCTGCGGGGCGCGGTGACCCTTGCACTGGCACTTGCCGTCACCGAGAGCGTGCGCGTGCCCGACGAGATACAGCGGGTGGTCGGCATCCTGGCCACCGGCTTTACCCTGTTCACCCTGTTGGTGCAGGGGACGACGCTGCGCTGGATCATCGGCAAGCTCGGGCTGGACCGGCTGTCGCCCATCGACGAGGCCCTGTCCCGGCAGGTCGTTGCTGTTGCGTTGCAGACCGTGCGCGAAGACGTGGCCCGAACCACCGATAACTACGACCTGAACCGTGACACCGTCCGGTCCGAGGCCAAGCGGTTCGGTGAACGCCTCGAAACCGCCGTGAAGATGGCCGAGGACAACGCCGGTATTCTGGACCGCGACCGGATCGCACTAGGGTTGATCGCGCTTGCGGGGCACGAACGCGACACCATCCTCGCGCGTATGAAAGAGAGGACCATCTCGGCCCGGATGGCGGAAATCGTGCTTTCGGATGCCGACCGGCTGATCGAGGGTGCCCGCTCGCAGGGGCGGAACGGCTATCAGAGGGCGGCTCGAAAGAGCCTTGCCTATGGCCGCGCGTTTCGCGCGGCGGTGTTGTTGCACGGGCGCTTGCGGCTGTCGGGGCCTCTTGCCCGGATGACCGCGGACCGCTTTGAGCGGTTGTTGTCCCAGCGGCTGATCATGCGCGACCTCGGGTCCTTTATCAACGGCCGCATCCGGCGCATTCACGGACGGCGGGTTGCGGACCTGCTGCACGAACTGCTGTCGCGGCGGATCGAAGCGGTCGAAACCGCGCTGGAGGGGCTGCGCCTGCAGTATCCGGGCTATGCCGAAGAACTTGAGCGCCGCTTCATCCGGCGGACGGCGCTGCGGATGGAAGAGAGGGAATACGCCGCGATGCGCGAGGACGGGCTGATCGGCGCCGAGGTTCACATGGCGCTGATGCAGGACCTTGCCGCGCGCCGAGGTGCCGCGGAAGAGCGACCGCGCCTTGACGTCGCGATCCAGCGCGCCGCCTTCATCCGCGAATTTCCCCTCTTTGCCGAAATGGACGACGGCAGCCTCAAGCGTCTGGGCCGGTCGCTGATGACGCGATATTTCGACGCCGGAGACCATGTCATCCGCAAGGACAGCCCCGCCCGCAGCGTCTACTTCATCGCCTCCGGAGCCGTCGAGCTTGAGAGCGCGGGACAGACCTGGCGTCTTGGCCGGGGCGAGATGTTCGGGCAGATGGCCCTGCTGAGCAGCAAGGCGCGCCGGGCGGACGTGCGCGCCATCGCGCCGACGACACTGCTGGTGCTGGACGAAGAGCGGTTCCGCCGCCTGTTGCACCGCAGCGAGGCGCTTCGGTCCGCGGTCCGCGAAAGCGCGGAAAAGCGCGGTGTCGATCCATCCAGCCTGTTGCCGGGAACCAGCGACGCGGCCTGATGTGCGTGATCGGGGCGGGGCAGAGCGGTGCGGCCCTGCGACGGAAATGAGCGCGCAAGGTGCAAAGGAAAGCCGCCGACCCCGTGCAGGGATCGGCGGCTGTTTCTTGGCGGTTCAATGGGCCGGCTGTGGGTCAGAAAAAGGTCAGTCCGACCGCGATGATGATCCCCGACAGGATCAGGTGCACCACGCAGAATCCCATGATGTCCTTGGCGCGCAGGCCCGCGATGCCCAGGATCGGCAGCGCCCAGAACGGCTGTACCATGTTGGTCCAGGCATCGCCCCAGGCCACCGCCATCGAGATGCGCGCGATGTCCGCGCCAAGCGCCTCTGCCGCGGGAAGGATCACCGGCGCCTGCACCGCCCATTGGCCGCCGCCCGAGGGCACGAAGAAGTTCACGATCCCGGCAGAGATGAAGGACCAGAAGGGCAGGGTGGTCGCCGAAGCCAGCCCGACAAGCTGCTGAGAGATGCTGGCCGCCAGCCCGGACTGCACCATGATCGCCATGATGCCCGCATAGAACGGGAACTGGATCACGATGCCCGCCCCGCCCTTGACCGCGTCGGTCAGCGCGTTCAGCAGGTTTTTCGGCGTGCCGTGCAGCAGGATCGCCAGTGTCAGGAACAGGAAGTTGATGACGTTCAGCGACAGCCCGCCGCCCGTCGCGAAGTACTGGATCAGCCAGGCGGCGCCCGCCGCGCCCACCAGTATCGAAAGGGCCATGCTGTTTTCCAGCCGCTCCGCCGGGGTGGGGCTTTCGGGTTTCGGGCGGTCGTCCTCGGCTAACAGGGCGGGGTCGACGTAGACGGCCTCATCCTCGCGCGGCATCATCGCCCGGTTGACCAGCGGCACGGCGATGAACAGCGCCGCCACGATGATCAGGTTGAAGGTGGAAAAGATGGTGTCGGAGGTGGGGATCACGCCGGCGATTTCGGCAAAGGGGTGCCCCTCGGTCGCGATGGACAGCGGCACGGACCCGGCCAGGCCGCCGTGCCAGACGATAAAGCCGGAATAGGCCGATGCGACCAGCAGGCGGTAGTCCACCTTGATCGTGCGCGCCAGTTCGCGCGCAAACAGCGCCCCGACCACAAGGCCGAAACCCCAGTTGATCCAGGACGCCGCCAGCGACACCACGCTGACCAGCAGGATCGCGCTGCCCGCGCTGCTGGCCATGCCGGCCAGCGCGGACAGCCCGCGCCGCACAAGCGGAGTCGAGGCCATCATGTAACCGGTGACCAGCACCAGCAGCATCTGCATCGAGAAGGTCAGCAGCGACCAGAACCCGTCACCCCAGTAGGTGACGACCTCCATCGGGCCGGTGCCCTGCGTCAGCACGGCGGCCAGCCCGGCCACCAGCGTCAGCACAAGCACAAAGACAAAGGGATCCGGCAGGTAACGGTCCACGATCCGCACCATGGGACGTGAAATAAAACCGAGCATGATGCTCTCCTTGATGATGAAGTTTTGAGCAGGTTTATGCGGCGCCCGTATCAGGGCTGTGACGCAAGGAAAAGACCTTGGCAGCCGGGCGTCGGTCGCACCGGGTGGGTTGGATTGAATCGACGAATGTTGATCGCCTGCGCTGTCGGTCTGCGCGGGTGATCTCGAAACCAAGGTGCAAAGTCTCTACCCAGATGGTGCCTCGAAGGGCGGTCATGGATAGCCTCTGGCACCCTCATATGGGTTTCGAGGGGCTTTGTCAGGTTGCAGGCCGCCCGGATCCGACGCACGGCCAAAGCTGGGATAACCACCGGGCTCGTACATCGTCAGCACAAGGGGGTGAACGATCGGGCCGAGGCCGCACACTGGCATGTGCGACGGCGTGAGTAGATCATGAGCCGGTTCAAATCGCCAGGCCAGGCACAGCGGTTGTTGTCAGTCCACGACCAGACCTTGTTACCGTTTTGGCGACAACCCGAATTCCGCGCGCAAGGCGCTGCCGTGCTCATCCAGTCCCGGACCGACGCGGGCCGAAGAGCCGACAGAACCGCCCATGCGCAGAGGCAGGGACGGTGGTAACATGCGGCTGACCGGATCGCCTCCCTTGGCGCGCAGCTCGTCCCAGGTCAGCACCCGAGCGCACCAGACGCCTTGCGCCCCCAGTTCCGCTTCCCAAGCCTCGGCAGGCTTGTCGCGCAGCCGCCGGGTAATACGCTGGCACAGCGCCTCACGGTCCTTGAAGGGATCCCCGGCAAGATCGGGCAGGTCCAGCAAGGGGCCAAGCCGGTCCAGCGGGGTCATGGCCAGCGCAAGATGGCCCGTGGCACAGGCATAGACGCCATAGGGCGCCCCAAGGTAGCCGTGGGCAGAGCCTTCGCTGCGGCGGGCAGGGGGCGCCTCTCCATTGCTGAGCCAGGTGCTGAGGAACTCGAACTGCATGTCCATCAGCGCCTCCAGCAGGGAGGTCCGCACATGAGTGCCTTTGCCGGTGCGGGCATGGTGGAACAGCGCCGCCAGCAGACCCTGCGCAAGGCAGGCCCCGGCGGAAATATCGGCAATGGGCAGGCCAACGGGCACCGGGCCGTCATCGGCATTGCCCGATAGCCACATCAGGCCAGACCGCGCCTGCGCCAAGAGATCCTGTCCCGGTTCGCAAGACCATGCGCCGCTCTCACCATAGCCGGAGATGCTGCCATAGATCAGGTCGGGTTTGAGGGGGCGCAAGTCTTCATAGGCAAGGCCAAGACGTTGAATCACGCCGGGGCGAAAGTTCTGGATCACGATGTCTGCCTGCGCGATGAGGCGGCGGGCGGCATCCAGCCCCTGAGGCGCCTTCAGGTCCAGCGCGATGCTTTCCTTGCCCCGGTTTATGGCGTGAAACAGCGTCGAGGCGCCCTTGATCCTCGTGTCCGAAACATAGTGCCGGCGGCAGAGATCGCCGCCGTCGGGGTTTTCGACCTTGATGACCCGCGCGCCCATATCCAGCAGCCGCAGAGAGGCATAGGGGCCGGCCAGAAACTGGCTGAAATCGATAACGGTGAGGCCCGACAGTGGCGCGCTCATGGCGTCAGGATCGCGGCGGTGTCGGCGCCAAGGGCAGGGGCTGCGGCTGGGTTGCGCAGGGTCTGACCGTCGATGCGGATGGGACAGCGCGTGGTGCGGGCCTCGGCGCCTTCGGGCGTGCGGATGGTCTGCAGGGGATCGAGCGCGGCAAAGCCGTCGCTCGCGGCAAATTCCGGCCAGTCCAGAACCGGCGCGCACCAGACACCCGCCGCGCCTAGGATTTCCAGCCAATGTTGCCGGGGGCGGGTTTCCAGAACCTTGCTGACGACGGCCTTGACCTCATCCAGCCGGGTGAAAGCGTCCTCTTGCGCGAAGGCGGCGATCTGTGGGGCGTCCAGCAGATCACCCAGCTTTGCCAGCGGGCACATTGCCAGAGCCATCCAGCCGTCCGTCGCGCGGTAGATGCCATAGGGGGCGGGCTGATAGGGGTTGGCGTTGCCCTGCGCGTGGCGGCGGGGCTGTTGGTTGTCGTCGTTGAGAAAACAGGTGAACTGTTCAAAGGTCATGTCCAGCGCGGCGGACATCAGGTCCACCTCTACCAGTCCGCCCGTGCCGGTGATCCCGCGCCGAACGAGGCAGGCCAGGATCCCCTGCACCAGGTGCCCGGCGGTGGCCACGTCCAACATGGCAAAGCCGGTGGGGACGGGACCGTCATCGGCATTGCCGTTCAGCCATGCGATGCCTGACAGCGCCTGCACCAGCAGATCCTGACCGGGTGTGTCGCGCCAGGGGCCGATACTGCCATAGCCCGACACAGCGCCGTAAACGAGGCGCGGGTTCAGCGCGCGCACCGCGTCATAGCCCAGCCCGATGCGGTCCATCACGCCGGGGCGAAAGTTGTGGATCATGACATCGGCGGTTGCGATCAGCGCGCGGATGCGGTCCAGATCGGTGGGCTGTTTCAGGTCGGCGGTGACGCTTTTCTTGCCCCGGTTGAAGGTGTGAAACACAAGGCTGTCACCCTCCAGCCGCTGATCGTTGACCACCATCGAACGGCAGAGATCGCCGCCGTCGGGGCGTTCGACCTTGATCACCTCGGCCCCCAGATCGCAAAGGCGCAGCGCGGCGACGGGGCCAGCAAGGAATTGCGCGAAATCCAGAACACGCAGGCCGGTCAGGGGCAGGGCAGGGGCGTTAAGGGTCATTTAGTTGCCTTATATCAATAGGTTAACGCTTTTTCATGGGGGCTGTTCTGGGGCGAAAAGCCCAATTCGCGCGACAGGTCCAGCGCGGTGGCGCGGATTTCGGCCAGGGTGGCCTCTGCGGTGGAGGCCTGACCGAGTTGTTGGATGAAACCGGAGGTGATGGCCGCCACCACGCCGCGCGCGTCAAAGACAGGCGCGCAGAGGTTGCGCACGCCTGCGATCATCGTGCTGGGCACGTCCTCATAGCCGGTGTCGCGGATGCGGGTCAGGCGGGCGCGCAGGGCGTCACGCTCTGCCTTGGGCTGGCGGGCGATGTGGCGGGCCTGCGTGTCCTCGTCCGAGAAAGCAAGGATCACATGGCCGGAACTGGTCTGGCTGACCGGGAAGAGCGCGCCGGTCCGCACGGCATAGCCGGCGGGCAGGGGGCTTTGAACCGAGGTCAGGACCATAACGTTTTCCCGGTTCAGCACGCCAAGGTGGCAGGACTGATTGGTGCGTGCGGCGATGCGCTCCAGCCGGGGCAGGGCGGCATAGATCAGCCGTTCGGTCGGGTCATGCCGGTGCGAGAGTTCGAACAGGCGCAGCGTCAGGGAATAGCGGCTGGTCTGCGGATCCTGTTGCAGGTAGCCGCGTTCGGTCAGGTAGATGACGATGCGATACAGCTCTCCCATCGTGCGGTTGAGCGCGTCGGTGATCTCGTTCATCGTCAGGCCATTCGGTGCATCGGTCAGCAGTTCCAGCACGTCCAGCGCTTTTTCCACGGCCGGGACGGTGGATTTCTTTTTCTCTTCGGTCTTGCTCATAGTTCTTCCCCTGACTGCTTGGCGCGCAGTCTGGCCTGTTCCGCCTTGGCGAAACAGAGGGACATGAGTTCGTTTTCGTTGCGAAGGCCCTGTTCCAGCGTCAAATCCATCGCGCCGCGCACCGCCGCCTTGACCGCCTGCGTGGCGTGGGGGGCGTGTCCGGCGATTTTCTGGGCGATTTCGCGGGCCTTGGTCAGCTCCTCGCCGGGCTCGGTGAGGTATTCGACCATGCCGATGCGCGCGGCCTCTTCGGCGTCAAAGCGGTCACCGGTCAGCAGGTATTTCAGCGCCTGCCCCTGACCGCAGAGGCGGGTCATGTGCTGCGCCGCGCCGCCCGCGCCGTTCCAGCCAAGTTGTACCTCTGGCGCGGCAAAGACCGCCGTGCGCGACACCACGCGCAAATCGCAGGCCAGCGCGATTTCAAGACCGCCGCCAAGCGCCCAGCCCTTGACCGCCGCGACGGCGGGTTTGCGCAAGGACAGGATCGGCGGGATGTAATCGAAGCGGTTCCGCCAGGCCCAGAAGTCCTCGTACCCGTCCAGAGCCTTGATGTCGGAGCCTGCGCAAAAGGCGCGCTCGCCCGCGCCGCGAAAGATCACCACATGAGCGGCGGCGGTGTCGTTCGCCTCTGCGCAGCAGGCGGCGATCTGGCGGTACATGGTGGGGGTCAGGGCGTTGTGCTTGGCGGGACGGTCCAGCGTGATTTCCGCGATGTTCCCGGTCAGGTCAAAGCGCACGGCGCCATCGGTGTCACCCATCGTTCCCTCCTTGGTCAGACTGCCGCCCTGCGCCACGCGGGGCCGGGATGGCGGCTTTTTGGGTATCATGTAACTTCCATATGTCAAAATAATTTTGATACTTGAAAATTTGGCGGGCGGCGCGCAGGGTGGCCGCCAATCGCCGGAATCGGGAGGAGGGCGCATGAAGCTGACAGGCATGACCTGGGACCATCCGCGTGGGTTCGACCCCGTGGTGGCGGCCTCTGCGGCCTATGCTGCGCAGACGGGCGTCGAGGTCACCTGGGACAAGCGGTCCTTGCAGGCCTTTGCCGATGCGCCGATTGCCGAGTTGGCCGAGCGGTATGATTTCATCGTGCTGGATCACCCGCACGTCGGGCAGATCGCCGAGACCGGGGCGCTGTTGCCGCTGCCCGCGCCGGGGGATGCCAGTGCGTCGCTGGGGGGATCGGCGGAAAGCTATCTGTGGCAGGGCAAGTGCTGGGCCTATGCGCTGGACGCGGCCTGCCAGATGGCGGCGTATCGGCCTGATCTGGGCGCGTCGCTGCCAAAGCTGTGGGAGGATTTCCTGCAAGATGACGCGGCGCGGTTTCGTCCGCTGACGCCGCTGTTGCCGGTCGATGCCTTTGACATGCTGATGACGCTGGTGGCGGGCCGGGGTGAGGTGGACATGCCGCGCGACGGGCGGCATTTCGTATCGCCGGAAAACGGGGAATACGCGCTGCGGGTGCTGCGGGCGCTGTACCGGCTGGGCCCGGACGAGCAGGTCGAGATGAACCCGATCAAGGTGCTGGAGGCGCTGACTTGCGCGGACGAGTTCGCCTGTTCGCCCTGCCTGTTTGGCTATGTGAACTACGCGCGGCCCGGCTTTCGTCCGCATCCCGTCCGCTATTTCGATCTGCCGCTCTGCGCCGGTCACGACCGGCCCCGCGCGATCCTGGGCGGGGCGGGAATCGGCGTGTCCGCACGCACCCGCGCCCCCGAGGAGGCGGTGGCCTTTGCACGGTGGATCACGTCAGAGCCGGTGCAATCGGGCGTCTATCTGGACAACAATGGCCAGCCCGCGAACCGCCATGCCTGGCTGGCGCAGCAGGGGAACGCGGATGTGGCCGGGTTCTTTCAGGGCGGGTTTCACACCATCGACAACGCCTGGACCCGGCCGCGCGCGCCCTGGTTCCTGGGCTTCGTCGACGAGGTCTGCGCGATCATGCCGGAGTTCTTTCGCAAGGCGATCCCCGAGGACCAGTTCCTGCGCCGGATCGACGCGCTTTACCGCCATCACAAGGAGGCCTGAGCCATGCCCACTGCCGTCATCACCGGGGGAAACAAGGGGCTTGGCCTCGCCCAGACGCAACGCTTCCTGGAGGCGGGCTTCGATGTCTATGTCGTGGCCCGCAGCCGCGCCGAGGTGGACACGCTGGAGGGCGCGCGCTTCGTGGAATGCGACATCGCCGCCGACCGTGCCGCGGACTGGCTGGCGGATCTGCGTGGGCAGGCCGGCCCCATCTCGGCGCTGGTCAACAACGCGGGCGTGCACCTGAAGAAGCCGGTCTGGGACGTCGCCCCGGAGGAGCTGGACCGCGTGCTCGACATTAATGTGCGCGCCATGTTCGCCGCCTGCGGCCGCTACGTGGCGCTGCACCGCGAGGCGGGCGGCGCCATCGTCAACATCGCCTCCATGGGCGGGATCATGGCGCTGCCCTCGGCCGCCGCCTATGTCACCGCCAAGACGGCGGTGGTGGGGCTGACGCGCTCTGTCGCCGTGGATGCGGCGCCCTTCGGCATCCGCTGCAACGCCGTCTCTCCGGGCTTTATCGAAACGGACATGACCCGCGCGATCCTGGCCAAGGATCCGGCGCGGCGGGACAAGATCGAGGGGCGGATTCCGTCTCATGCCTTTGGCAGCCCGCGGGATGTGGCGGATGCCGTGTTTTACCTCGCCTCGGACCGCGCGTCTTACGTGAACGGCGTCAACCTGCCGGTCGACGGCGGCTATGCGGTGGGGTTCTGAAAGAATGACCATGCTTCAGACGAAACTGACCGCCGCCGAACGGGTCGAGACCGTGGCGCAGGAGGACGGCCCGATCCCTGAGGGCCATGTGCGCCTGCGCCTTGCGGTGGCGAGCCTTTGCGGGACGGACCTGCATTACTACGCGCATTTTGCGAACGCGGGCTTTCAGTTGCAGAACGCCGTGACGCTGGGGCACGAGGCCTGCGCCTATGTGGTGGATCCGAACGGGTTTGACCTGCGCGCGGGGCAGTTGGTGGCGTTGAACCCGATCATGAATTGCGGGATCTGTGCGGCCTGCCAGCGGGGGGAAAAAAACCTCTGTACGACGAAGAAGTTCCCCGGCTCGGCCACCACCGTGCCGCATCTGGACGGATTCTTTCGCGAGGTGATCGACCATCCGGCACGCTGCTGCCGCCCGGTGGCCGAGGGGGTCAATCCCCGCCACCTGACCTTTGCCGAGCCGATGGCCTGCGCGCTGCATTCCTTGAACAAGGGTGGCGTTTCTGCGGGTCAGCAAGTCTTGGTGACGGGCTGCGGGCCGATGGGCCTGCTGGCGATTGCGGGCGCGGCGGCGCGGGGTGCGTATGTGACCGCGCTGGACCTGCGGGCAGGGGCGGTCGAGGTCGCGCTGAAAGCGGGCGCAGAGACCGGGCTGATCGGCGGGCAGTTCGACGAAGGCGAGATCGAAAAGCGGTTCGACGTCGTGGTCGAGGCCTCGGGCGCGATCCCGGCCTACAACACCGCGCTCAAGGCGGTGCGGCCCAAGGGGCGCGTGTCGATCCTGTCCAACATCCAGCCGCGCGAGGCGCAGGTGATGCTGCATCTGGTGATGCTGAAAGAGATCGAGATCGTGGGCTCGTTCCAGTTCAACCGTGAATTCGAAGAGGCGGTGCAACTGGTCGAATCCGGGGCGGTAAATTTCGACGCGCTGACCGCCGCCACCTATCCG
Organism: Mameliella sp. MMSF_3455; assembly: GCF_030733205.1. Classification (GTDB taxonomy): domain Bacteria; phylum Pseudomonadota; class Alphaproteobacteria; order Rhodobacterales; family Rhodobacteraceae; genus Antarctobacter. The sequence goes on along the minus strand of NZ_JASHJL010000006.1, from coordinate 135,154 downwards.
TTGGAACAGGCGGGTGAGGCGCTGGCCGCGATGGCGGCGGGCGGGGCCTATGGCAAGATTCTGCTTCTGGGGCCGGGGGCATGAGCGCCGCTTATGATCATATCGTTGTCGGCGGCGGCTCTGCCGGGGCGGTCGCGGCGGCGCGGCTGGTCGAGGGCGGGGCGCGGGTTCTGCTGCTGGAGGGCGGGCACCACCACCGGCACCCGCTGTTGGACATGCCGCCGGGGGTGTTCAAGCTGCTCAAGAACGGGTCCAAGTTCTTTCAGACCCATCGCAGCACGCCGCAACCGCAGTTGAACGGACGCCAGACGGAGATCCCGCAGGGCAACGTGCTGGGCGGCGGGTCCACCGTGAACGGGCAGGCCTATGTGCGTGGGCGGCCACAGGATTACGACGCCTGGCACGAGGTTCTGCGCGGCGGCAATGACGGGGTCAGCTGGGCCTGGGAGGACGTGCTGCCGCATTTCAAGCGGCTGGAAGGCAACCGGAAGTTCAACGACGATCTGCACGGCTGCGACGGGCCGCTGGTGGTATCGGACCCCGGCCATATCGACGATATGGCGCGCTGGTTCGTGCAGGCGCTGCAGGCGCAGGGCGAGCCGTTCAATCCCGATTTCAACGGGCATCGGCAGCGCGGGGTGGGCTTTTTCCAGTTCACCTACAATCAGGGACAGCGAGTGTCGGCGGCCTATGCCTTTCTCGATCCGCTGAAGGACAACTCGAACCTGACGATCAAGCTGCAAGCGCGCGTGCGGCGCGTGGTGATCGAAGATGGCCGCGCGGTAGGCGTGGTCTGGCGCGATGCGCGCGGCGTGGAGCATGAGGCGCGCGCCAGCGGTGAGATCCTGCTGTCGGCGGGGGCCTTCGTGACGCCGAAGCTGTTGATGCTGTCGGGGATCGGCCCGGCGGATCATCTGCGCGAACACGGGCTGGACGTGGTGGCCGACCTGCCCGGCGTGGGCGCGAACCTGCAGGATCACCCGGACGTGTCCATCGTGGCGCGGGCCAACGGGCCTTATGGCTATTATGGGCAGGATCGCGGCTGGAACATGCTGCGCAACGGGCTGGAGTTCAAACTGTTTGGGCGCGGGCGGATCACGACAACGGGGCTAGAGGCCGCCTGTTTCGTCAACCCGACGGACCCGGACGCGCTGCCCACGCATGTGGCCTATTGCATCCCGGTGATGTACCTGAACCCCGAGCAGGCCAAGACGATCCGCGAGGATTACGGCGTGTCGATCCAGATGGTGCTGCTGAAACCGCAATCGCGCGGGACCGTGCGGCTGACATCAAGTGATCCCGACGCCATGCCAGAGGTGAACCCCAACTTCCTGTCGGATCCGCACGACATGGCCGAGATGGTCAAGGGGCTGCGCTATTTTGGTCAGACCATGCAGACCCGACCGCTGGCCGACAGGGTGGCAGAGGTGGTCGCGCCCACGGATTGGTCTGATGCCGCGCTCGAAGAGCACTGTCGGAGGGTGGTGAAGACCAATTTCCACCCCGCGGGCACCGCCAAGATGGGGGCCGAGGGCGACCCGATGGCGGTGCTGGATGCGCGGATGCGGGTGCGTGGCATCAGCGGCTTGCGGGTCTGTGACATGTCCGCGGTGCCAGAGATCCCGGCGGGCAACACCAATGCGCCCGCGATGGTGCTGGGCGACCGCTGTGCCGAGATGGTGCTGGGAAACCTGTAGTTTGAGCATTCCAAACTGAGAGTATCATAAGACAAAATGCAGAATATTCGCAGATAAACTTGACAATATCGCCGAATCTCTGCCGTATGGCTAGAATTTGGTACGACCAAAATGAACCGAGGACACCATGCCTGACTTGTCGCGCCTGTTGCGGGAAAAGAACATCATCTTCGTTACGCTGGCGCTGTGTCTGGTGTTCTACCTGATCAGCCCGCGGTTCCTGAGCCTTGACAACATGTCGGCCATCTCGCGCCAGATCGTGCCCATCGGGCTGATCGCGCTGGGGCAGTTCTTTGTCGTCGTGTCCGGCAACATCGACCTGTCGATGGGCATGGGATCGGTGCTGTTCGCCATCGTGCTGGGAGTGTTTTTCGGCATGACCGGGGGCGTGGCGCTGGGGATCGTGGCGGTGATCGCCTGTTCCCTGGCGTTGGGGTTCTTCAACGGGGTCTTGGTGACCAAGCTGAGGCTGCCCGCCTTCATCGTCACCCTGTCGATGCTGTTCTGCGCGCAGGGCCTGTCGGGCCTGATCATCCCGCGCGGGCAGCAGATCTTTCTCATGGGCGATTTCTTTCGCTTCATCGGGGCCGAGAAATTCATGGGGCTTTACTGGTCCTTCCTGTTCCTCGTCGCGCTCTTCGTGCTGGCCTGGGTGGTCTACAACCACACCCGCTGGGGCGCGGCGGTGATCGCCGTCGGCAACTCCGAGGAAAACGCCCGGCTGGCAGGCGTGAACGTGGACCGGGTCAAGATCGGGGTCTTCATGTTCTCGGCGCTGTGTAGCGGTTTTGCCGGGATCATGCTGTCGTCGCGGATGGGGTTCGTTCAGCCGGGGCTGGACGGCAACGGGCTGCTGCTGGACGGGATCGCGGCGATCATCATCGGCGGCACGCTGATCCTGGGCGGGCGCGGCACCATCGGCGGCGCCTTCTGGGGGCTGCTGTTCATCGGAGTCATCAACAACGCGCTGAACCTGCTGAACGTCGAGGACGTCTGGCACCAGGTGTTCAAGGGCGCGGTGATCCTGGCGGCGCTGGGGGCCAACTGGGTGCTCTGGCAGTCGCGGCAGGTCGAGGCTCACTGACGCAGGAACGACGCAGAAGAATTCAACACGGAGGAGACGACAATGAACTTCAAGACAGGACTCATGTCCGCGACGGCGCTGACCCTGATGGGCGCCCCGGCGGTCGCGCAGGATGACACGCTGGACATCGTGTTCATCAACGACGGCCACGTCGCGCCCTATCACGTTGCCTGGCTCAAGGGGTTCGAGGATGCGATTGACGCCTATGACGAGGCCTTCCCGGATACCAAGATCACCGGCCGCTGGCTGTCGGCCGAAGGCTCGCTGGAGAAGATGATCCAGCAAACCGAGGTGACGATCAACGAAGGCCCCGACGTGATGTTCGTCAACGCCATCAACGTCGATGCCTTCGAGCCGCTGGTCGCCAAGGCGCAGGAGGCGGGCATCACCTGGATCGCCGTGCATTCGCCCATGGACAGCGCCGACTACAGCTTTACCCTCGGCGACGTGGTGAACGGCACCAATCAGGGCCTGGCCATGTGCGCCCTGTCGGGCGGAGAGCCCTACAAGGTGGCGATCATGCTGGGGCAGGCGGGCAACCCGTCGGGCGAGGCGCGCCGCGAGGGCATCCTGAAGGGCATCGGCGCCTGCGACAACATCGAGGTCGTGGCCGAGCAGCCCGCCGACTGGGACACGGTCAAGGCGCAGTCCATTGCGGAAAACTGGCTGACCCAGTTCGAGGACCTCGACGCGATTTCCGGCGTCACCGACGCCTACATGTACCCGTCGATCGCCATTGCCACCAACAGCGGCAAGGACCTGGATTTCTACGGCTACGACGGCGATATCCCGATCCTGCAGCAGATGCAGAACGGCACCGTGAAGGCCGACATCCTGCTGTCGGGCACGCGCGAGGGCTGGAACTTTGTCCAGATGGCCTATCGCATCCACGAGGGCGAGACGCCGGACAAGGTCTATGACTTCTTCACGCCGCTGGTGATGACCGAGGAGAACCACAAGACCGCGCTCGACAACGGCTTCCCCGAGGATGTCGAGGTCTACTACGTCGACGAGGCGCTGGACGTGGCCGCGAAGGGCTATCTCGAGTTCGGCCCCGACTCGGTCAAGTAAGACAGGCGGGCGGCGGCGGGTGTCCCGCTGCCGCCCCGAATTTCCGGAAAGAAAGCCATGACCACAACCACGGCCGCAGCGCCTGCGCGCAGGGGCAAGGCGATGGACAGCCTGACCCAGCGCTACCTTGTCCTGATCGGGCTGATCGTGATCGCCTCGGTCGGGTTCGGCATCGCCAACGACAACTTCTATTCGCTTGCCAACATCGGCATCCTGCTGCGCTCGATCGCGGTGCTGTTCCTGGTGTCGATGGGCATGACCTTCATCATGCTGACCGGCGGCATCGACCTCAGCGTCGGGTCGAACGTGGCCTTCGCCGGCGGGGTGGGGGTGATCGCCCTGACCGCCACCGACAGCGCGCTGGTGGGATTTGCCGCCGCCGTCCTGGCGGGCATGGCCATCGGCGCGATCAACGGTGTCTTCATCGGGCGGCTGCGATTGTCGGCCTTCATGGTGACGCTGGCCACCTTCGCGTTGGCGCGCGGTCTGGCGCTGGTGATCTACGACGCGGATTCGATCAACGTGTTCAACGGCGCCTTCCTGTGGCTGGGCGGGCAGAGCTGGGGCAACATGCCGGTCGTGATCCCCTTTGTTGCGCTGGTCTTTGTCGCCTTGTCGGTGCTGCTCTACCGGTCGCCCTTTGGCCGTGACGTCTATGCCGCCGGGTCGAATTTCAACACCGCCTTCGTGCTGGGCCGGATGCCGCAGCGCACGCTGGTCTGGGTCTATGTGCTGTCCGGCGCGCTGGCGGGCCTGTCGGCGATCATCACCGTGGGCCGCGTGTCCTCGGGGCAGCCCTGGACGGGGCTGTACCTTGAATTCGACGCGATCACGGCGGTGATCCTGGGCGGCACATCTCTGTTCGGCGGACGGGGTCGTCTGCTGGGCACGATCCTGGGCGTGCTGCTCTACGGGATCATCATCAACGGGCTCGTTTTGACCGGCACCAACCCCTATTTGCAGAACCTCATCAAGGGCCTGATCCTTCTGGGCGTGGTGCTGCTGGATACGCTCGTGCAGCGGAGGAAGGCGCAATGACCAGACGTCTGGAAATGGCCGGCATCGGCAAGACCTTCTTTGCCACCCGCGCGCTGGACAACGTTGATTTCACCTGTACCGCGGGCGAGGTGCACGCCCTGGTCGGTCTGAACGGGGCCGGGAAATCGACGCTGATGAAGATCCTCGGCGGTGTCTATCAGAAGGATGAGGGGGAGATCCGCATGGACGGGCAGGCGGTCGAGATTGCCGCCCCCGCCGATGCCGCGCGGCACGGGATCGCCATGATCCACCAGGAGCTGTCGCTAATCAACGAGCTGAACGTCGCCGCCAACATCTTTCTGGGGAGCGAGATCCGCCACGCAGGAACGCCCTTCCTGAACAAGGGCGAAATGGCGCGGCAGGTGCGGGCGCAGCTGGACCGGTTCGGACTGAAGCTGGACCCGAACAAGCCCGTGCGAGAGTTGAACTCCGGCGAAAAGCAGATCGTCGAGATCATCCGGGCGCTGATGTCCGATGCCTGGCTGATCGTGATGGACGAACCGACCTCGGCCCTGTCCGAAGAGGACAAGGAGATGCTGTTCGAGTTCATCCGCCGGATGAAGGCCGAGGGCATCGCGATCATCTACATCTCGCACCACATGCCGGAGATTTTCGGCATCGCCGAGCAGGTGACGGTGATGCGCGACGGGGTGATCGTCCTGTCCGAACGCATCCCCGACACGACAGAGGATAAGGTCATCAAGTCGATGACCGGCGCCGAACTGGACCAGTTCGTGAAGCCCCACAAGCAGATCACCGGCAAGGTGGTGCTGTCGGTGGACGAGCTGTCGAGCCCCGGCAACTACGAAGGTGTGACGCTGGACGTGCACGAAGGCGAAATCGTCGTGCTGACGGGCCTGCGCGGCTGCGGTGCGCCGGAACTCGCCAAGGCGATTTTCGGTCTGGATGCCGGGTATAACGGGCAGGTGCGTTACCTTGACCGGGTGCTGAAACCGGGGCGCGGGCCCGCCGTGGCGGTGCGTGAGGGCATGGGCCTTGTGACCGAGAACCGCGACAAGAACGGCATCCTGCCGCCGCTGTCGGTGCGCGACAACATCGCCCTGCCGTTCCTGGAGAAATCCGTGAAGGGCGGGCTGATCGACGGCGCGCGGGTGGACGGGATCGTGGCCAAGGCTATCCGCGACACCTCGACCAAGACATCCTCGCCTGAGCAGGAAATCCGCTTTCTGTCGGGCGGCAACAAGCAAAAGATCTGCTTCTCGCGCTGGCTGGACGAGGATCTGAAGCTGTTGATCCTGCTGGAGCCGACGCGCGGCATCGACGTGCACGCAAAGGCCGACATCTATCGCATCATCGAGGATCTGGCCGAACGCGGCGTCGCCATCCTGATCCTGTCCTATGAAATCGACGAGGTGCTGATGCTGGGCGACCGGGTGCTGACGCTCTTCGAGGGGCGCAAGGTGCAGGAATACGCCTATCCGCATTTCGACAAGGACCGGATGCTGGCCGACATGGCCGGGGCCGGTCACACGACCTGAAGGAACCCCCATGTTCTACAAATGCTTCATCGACAACGAATGGGTCGAGGCGTCGAATGGCGCGCGGCTGGAGGTGACAAACCCCGCCACCGGAGAGGCCTGGGCCGAGGTGCCCGCCTGCACCGGGGCCGAAGTAGAGCGCGCTTTGGAGTCTTCGGCGCGGGCGCAGAAGACCTGGATGATGCTGCCCCCGGTCGAACGGGCCGCCTACCTCTACCGCATCGCAGACGGGATCGAGCGGGAACGTGATCTGTTCGAGGATCTGCTGGTCAAGGAGCAGGGCAAGCCCCGCGCCGAAGCGGCGGGCGAGGTCACGGACACGATCCGCTACATGACCTATTCCGCCGAGGCGGCGCGCCGGCTGCGCGGGGACATATTGCCATCTGACAATCCGCGCGAGCGGCTGTTCATCTACAAGGTGCCCTATGGCGTGACGCTGGGCCTGTGTGCCTACAACTATCCGCTGGCGCTGATCGGGCGCAAGGTCGGCCCGGCGCTGGTCACCGGCAACACCATGATCCTCAAGCCGCATGAGGCGACGCCGGTCACGGCCTCGGTTTTCTGCCGCATCGTCGAGGAGGCGGGTGTGCCTGCCGGTGTCATCAACATGGTCACGGGCACGGGCGCCGAGGTCGGCGCGCCGCTGGTCGAAAGCCCGATCGTGCGGATGATCACCCTGACGGGATCGATCCGGGCGGGGCAGGCGATTGCGCGGGCCTCTGCGCAGAACATCACGGCGCTGTCGCTGGAACTGGGCGGCTCTGCGCCCTTCATCGTGCTGAAGGACGCCGACCTCGACAAGGCGGCGGCGGCCTGTGCGACGGCGCGTTTCGCCAACGCCGGACAGGTCTGCATCTGTTCGGAATCGGTGCTGGTCGAAGAGGCGGTGGCCGATGCCTTTACCGTAAAGCTGCTGGACCACGCGGCCAAGGTGCGGGTCGGTGACCCGGCCACCAATGGCGGCATGGGGCCGATCACCACCGCCGACGCCTTGGCGCGAGTGGAACGGATCGTGGCCGAGTCCGTCGAAGGCGGTGCCAAGGTGGCGCTTGGCGGCAAGCGGCCCGAGGGGATGGAAGGCGGCAACTGGTACGAACCGACCGTGCTGACCGGCGCCACGCCCGACACGGCGGCGGTGCGCGAAGAGATATTCGGCCCGGTGCTGCCTGTGGTGCCCGTGGCGGACTATGAAGAGGCGCTTGCCGTTGCCAATGCCCGCCCGGACGGATTGTCCGCCTATTTGTGGACGCAGAATCCAAGCGTCTACATGGACGCGATCCAGCGGCTGGAGACCGGGACGATCTTTCTGAACTCGGGGATCACGGGGCTGGTGCAGGGCTATCACAACGGCCACAAGCTGTCCGGCCTTGGCGGCGAGGACGGGATGCACGGGATCGAGGGCTACCTGCAGAAGCGGACGGTGTACCAGGCCTTCTGACGGTTCAGACGTCGCCGAAGGTTTCGCGGACCTGTGCCCATGCGGTGGCGAGATGGTCGCGCAGGTGGGTTTCCGCGGTGTCGGGATCGCGCATGAGGATGGCGTCGTAGATGGCCTTGTGGGCGTCGAAGTTGGTGCGGTTTCGGTCGGGCAGGCGGGGCATCTGCGACCATTGCGGCGCCAGCCAGGTGGTATAGGCGCGGTGGATGGCGGGCAGGACGGGGTTTTGCGGGATCTGGTACAGCACGCCGTGAAAGGCGTTGTCGGTGCGGTAGAAGGCCTCGCTGTCGAGGATCGAGGCGCCATTGGCCTCCAGCGCCTCGGTCAGCGCGGCGATGTCTTCCTTGCTGGCCTCCTTGGCGGCCTGCCGGACCAGCGACGCTTCGACCATGATGCGGGTGTCGAAGAGGTTCTTGACCCCGCCGGGTTCGCCCAGCAGGTGGGTGACGATGCTGCCCACCGCGTCGATGGCCGAGTCGAAGCCCGGCTTGCGCACCACCGGGCGGTGGCGCGGCAGCGCCTCGATCAGCCCGCGCGAGGACAGGGTGCGCACCGCCTCGCGCACCACCGTGCGCGAGATGCCGAAGGCCTCCATCAGGTCGCGTTCGGGCGGCAGCGGCTGGCCGTCGGCCAGTTCGCCCGAGCGAATCTGATCGGCGATGCTGCGCACCACCTGGTCCGCTGCGCGGCCTGTTTCGTCCTGTCGTGGCATGTTGCGATCCGCCTTTTGGTCCGGCCTTTTGGCCCGTGCAATTGGACCAAAGGGCGCGCAGAAGTCAATTTCGAGTATTTTGGTACGACTAAAAATGGAATTTGGCGATATATTATTGACATAACCGCCGGATTGCCAGCATAAGCCCTTAACCTGGTACGATCAAAATAGAAGGCGCCCCGATGTCCGACCCTGACCCTGCCTCTCGTATCGTCCGCGTGGACGTACGTCTGTTCGATGTGCCGCTGGCCGAAGTGCTGACCGATGCCAAGCACGGGGACCATACGCATTTCGAGCTGATCACCGCGACCGTCACGCTGGAGGACGGCAGCACGGGCACCGGGTACAGTTATACCGGCGGCAAGGGCGGGCGCGCGATTGCCGCCATGATCGAACATGACCTTGCGCCCTTTTTGCTGGGCAAAGAGGCGGGGGACGTCGAGGCGCTGTACGACGCGATGCAATGGCACGTGCACTACGTGGCCCGGGGCGGCGTGGCGTCATTCGCGATTTCGGCGGTGGATATCGCCCTGTGGGATTTGCGCGGCAAGCGTACGGGCCAGTCGCTGTGGCAGATGGCGGGCGGGGCGGGCGACCGCTGCCGGGCCTACGCCGGGGGGATCGACCTGAACTTTCCGCTGCCGAAACTGCTGGACAGCATCCGCGGTTACCTGGACCGTGGCTTCGACGCGGTGAAGATCAAGGTGGGTCAGCCCACGCTGGCCGAGGACGTGGCCCGGGTGAAGGCGGTGCGCGAGTTGATCGGCCCTGACGTGACCTTCATGGTCGATGCGAATTATTCCATGTCCGAGGATCAGGCGATCGAGGCCGCGCGCGCCTTTGCGCCCCATGACATCACCTGGTTCGAGGAACCGATCATCCCCGACAGCTACAAGGGCTATGGCCGGATCGCCGAGGCGACGGGGGTGCCCCTGGCCATGGGGGAAAACCTGCACACGTTCCATGAATTCGAATACGCGGTCGAGGATTCCCGGCTGAGTTATCTTCAACCCGATGCCTCGAACTGCGGCGGGATCACCGGTTGGTTGCAGGTGGCCGCGCTTGGCCGGCAGCACGGAATAACCGTGTGCAGCCACGGGATGCAGGAACTGCACGTCAGCCTTGTGTCCGGGCAGGGGCAGGGCTGGATCGAGGTGCATTCCTTCCCCATCGACACCTACACGACCCGTCCCTTGGTGGTCGAGGATCACATGGCGGTGGCGCCGGATACGCCGGGCACCGGCGTGATCTTCGACTGGGACAGATTGCAAGCAGCCCATGAGGAGATGCACGAATGACCAAGATCGACGCCGCCTTTTACCGCGGCAACCGCACCTTTACCGTCGAGCAGGCCGAGGCGCCTGCCCCCGGCGCGGGCGAAGTGCAGTTGCGCATCGCCTATTGCGGCATCTGCGGTACGGACATGCATGTGTTTCACGGCAACATGGACGCGCGCGTGGGCCTGAACCGGATCGTCGGGCATGAAATGTCGGCCGTGGTCGAGGCGGTGGGCGAGGGCGTGACCAATGTCTCGCCGGGTCAGAACGTGGTGGTGCGCCCGCTGGATCCCTGCGGGGATTGCCCCGCCTGCAAGCGCGGGCATGGTCACATCTGCCATAACCAGAAATTCCTGGGCCTGGATACCGATGGCGCCATGCAGGAGCTGTGGAATGCTCCCGCGCATACGCTGCACGTTCTACCAGAGGGGATGCGCCTGGATCACGCTGCGCTGATCGAGCCGGTGGCCGTGGCCTGCCATGACGTGCGCATGGCCGCGGTTCAGCCGGGCGAGGACGTGGTGGTGATCGGCGGCGGCCCCATCGGTGTGCTGGTGGCCATGGTCGCGTGCGAGGCGGGCGGCAATGTCGTCCTGTCCGAGGTCAACGAGACCCGGCTGGAGATCGCGCGCAAGCTGGGGTTCGACACGGTGAACCCGGCCAAGGAAGACCTGAAGGCGGTGATCGAGGCGCGCACCGGCACCAAGGGCGCCGACGTGGTGTTCGAGGTCTCGGGCAGCCAGCCCGGCGTGGATGCGATGACGGCGGTTGCGGCGACACGCGCGCGGATCGTCATGGTGGCGATCCATGCCAAGAAACCGCAGGTCGACATGTTCCAGTTCTTCTGGCGCGAGTTGAACCTGATCGGCGCGCGGGTGTACGAAGCCGAAGACTATGACAAGGCCATCGCGCTGGTGGCCGAGGGCAAGATCGACGCCGAAACGGTGATCACCGATGTCAGCCCGCTGGCCGAGATCCAGCAGGCGTTTGAATCGCTCGACGCCAGCCCGACAGCCCTGAAGAGCCTCATCAAGGTGGGAGACCCTGCATGACCGTCCTTTCCAGTTTCGACCTTTCCGGGAAGACCGCCGTCGTCACCGGCGCCAAGCGCGGCATCGGCCGCGGCATGGCCGAGGCGCTGGCCCAGGCGGGCGCGGATATCGTGGGCGTCAGCGCGTCCTTGCAGCCGGGATCGGATGTGGAACAGGCGGTGACGGCACTGGGGCGCAAGTTCACGCCCTACCAGTGCGATTTCTCCGACCGCGCGGCGGTCACGGCGCTGGCTGCGCAGTTGGAGGCGGATGGCGTCGCGCCCGACATCCTGATCAACAACGCCGGCACCATCAAGCGCAAGCCCGCGGCCGAGCATCCCGACGACTGGTGGGACGAGGTGATCGAGGTCAACCTGTCCGCGCAGTTTGTCCTGTCGCGCGAGATCGGGCGCGGCATGGTCGAACGGGGCCGGGGCAAGATCATCTTCACCGCCTCGTTGCTGACCTTCCAGGGCGGGATCACCGTGCCGGGTTATGCCGCGTCCAAGGGCGGGATCGGCCAGCTGACCAAGGCGCTGGCCAATGAATGGGCGGGCAAGGGTGTGAACGTGAACGCCATCGCGCCGGGCTATATCGCCACCGACAACACCCAGGCGTTGCAGGACAATCCGGACCGGTCCGAGGCGATCCTTGAGCGTATTCCGCAGGGCCGTTGGGGCACGCCACAGGATTTCGCCGGACCGGCGGTGTTCCTGTCGTCGGCGGCCTCCGACTATGTGAACGGCGAGATCCTCGTGGTCGATGGCGGCTGGATGGGACGCTAAGCCTCAGTAAAGGCGCGCGGTGTTGTCGTGATAGAGGGCGTCCCGGTCCGGGGCGCCCAAGTTCATCTTGTCGAGCGTTTCATCCAGCAGGACGCGCCAGTGGCGGGGGCTGGCAAGGGCCGTGGCGACGGGCCAATTGCTGGCGTACATCAGGCGATCGGTGCCGAAGAGGGCCAGCATCGCGGCGACATGGCTTTGCGTCATGTCGGTGTCTGTTGGCGCGTCGCCGGTCAGCGGCAGGCCCGAGAGTTTGACGTGGATATTGGGCAGGCGGGCAAGGTCCGCCATCGTTTGCCGCCAGCTGTCATAGCTGTCCGGCGAACCGTCGGGCAGGCCGAAATGGGCCAGGACAACCGGCAGGTCGGGGAAGGCGCGGGCGAGGTCGGCAACGGCGCCGAACAGCGGTTGCGGGGCGAGGATCTCGACCAGGTGACCGCCGGTTTGCAGCGCGCCACAGATGGTTTGCGCGCCGTCGCTGCGCAGGTAGCCTTCGGGGCCGGCATCCAGCATGGGCGTGAAGCGCACGCCGCGAAACGCCGGGTCTCTGGCCTGAAGGGCCAGTTGCGCCGCGCAGTCCGGATCGCGCAGGTCGACCCAGCCGACGACAGAGCGAAAGATCTCGTGCTGCCGGCAAAGGTCTAGGCAGTAATGCACGTGTTTCACGGTGGCCGGGCCGTGGACCAGCACCGCGCTCTCGGCGCGCGTCTCGGCCAGGACCGGGACCAGGTCGGCGGGCAAGAAGGCCTTGCCCGTCAGCACCGGGAACTGCTTTTCGGCGATGAAGGTTTCGCCCCGCGTGCGGTCCCAGATGTGGACATGGGCGTCGATGGCTGTGGTCATTGTGCTGGGCTCGTCGGGTTGGGGATGTTCAGCCGCTCCAGCGCGGGCCAGAGTGTGTCGGGCACCGGGGCGGAGAGGTCTTCGAGGTTGGAGCGCAGGCCGCCCGGATGGATCAGGCCCAGCACCAGCCGCGTGACCGCCGGATGGGCGGCGGCATAGTGCAGCGCGGCCCGTTTCAGGGCCACGCCTTCGGCCAGGCAGGCGGTCTGGATGGCGCGCACCCGGTCACGCAGCGCAGCATCGGGCGGTTGGTAGTCAAAGCGCGTGACCTCGACATCCGGGCCGGTGGCGAGGATGCCAGAGTTGAAGGGCGCGGCCAATTCCACCTGCACCCCGCGCGACAGGCAGAGCGGGAACAGCGTGTCGGCCGCGCTTTGATCCAGCAGGGTAAAGCGGCCGGCGACCATCAGCACGTCCAGATCGGTTTCGCGCAGCAGGGCGGCGTGGCTTGCGGCGACATTGCTGCCGCAACCGATGGCACGGATGACGCCCTGCGATTTCAACTCTGCCAGCGCGGGCAGGGCGCCGGTCAGCGCGTCGTCTAGATGCGCGTCGCAATCATGGACAAAGACGATATCGAGGTGATCGGTGCCCAGCAGGTGCAGGCTGTGGTCGACGGATTGCAGCGTGGCCTCGCGCGTGTAGTCGTGCCAGTCGCCGGGGTTGTCCTTGGGGTTGACCACCGTGGCGGCATAGTCGCGGTAGCGCCCGACCTTGGAGGAGAGGACATGGTCGCCGCGCGGGCGCCCGCGCAGCAACCGGCCCAGCCGTTCCTCGGACAGCCGCCCGCCGTAAAGCGGCGCGGTGTCGAAACGGCGGATCCCCATGTCCCAGGCGGCTGTGAACATCTCCTCAGCCTCGGCGTCCGTTATGGGCGCCGTGTTGGTGGTGCCCAACAGGCCAAAGCCCAGCCCGACCGGTTTCACGGGGGTCATCGGATGCGGTGCCCGGTTTCGGCGTCGAAGAAGAAGGCGTGGGCCATGTCGAAGGCCAGCGTCTGCGCCGTGCCCTCGTCCAGCTCTACCCGGCCGCCGGTCTTGCCGATCAGTTCGTGCGGACCGGCGCGGAAATGCACCAGCTTCTCGGTGCCCAACTGCTCGATCAGGTCGACCGGCAGGCTGGCGGTTACGCCGTTCGGCAGGTCCGCCGCCGGGCGGATGTCGTCGGGGCGGATGCCGAAGGTGACGCGATCGCCGGGCCGCAGGCCATCGGGCGTGGTGCAGGCGAGATCCGTGTCGCCCAGCCGCAGCCCCGTCGGTGTCACCGTGCAGTCGATCAGGTTCATCGGCGGGCTGCCCATGAAACCGGCGACAAAGACGGTTTCGGGATCGTGGAACACCGCGTCGGGCGTGCCCTGCTGTTCGATCCGCCCGTCGCGCATGATGACGATCCGGTCGGCCAGGGTCATGGCCTCGACCTGGTCATGGGTGACGTAGATGATGGTGTTTTCCAGCCGCTGGTGCAGGCGCTTGATTTCCGCGCGCATCTGGCCGCGCAGCTTGGCGTCGAGGTTGGACAGCGGCTCGTCGAAGAGGAACACCTCTGGATCGCGCACGATGGCGCGGCCCATGGCGACGCGCTGGCGCTGACCGCCCGACAGGGCCGCGGGCTTGCGGTCCAAGAGCGGGGTGAGTTCCAGGATCTCGGCCACTTCGTTCACGCGGCGGTCTATCTCGGCCTTGGGCATCTTGGACAGTTTCAGCGAGAACGCCATGTTCCCCCGGACCGTCTTGGCCGGGTAGAGCGCGTAGTTCTGGAACACCATCGCGATGCCGCGATCCTTGGGGCGCAGCCCGTTCACGACGCGGTCGCCGATGGCGATCTCTCCGCCGCTGATGGTTTCAAGACCGGCGACCATGCGCAGGGTGGTGGACTTGCCGCAGCCCGAGGGGCCGACCAGCACGCAGAACTCTCCCGGCTGGATCGAGATGTCGATCCCGTGCAGCGCCTGGTGGCTGCCGTACATCTTGACGAGGTTTGAGATTTCGATGCGGGACATAGGGAAACTCCGGGGCGTTACAGGCGCCGCGCTTCGTTGCGCAGGTAGAGCACGGTGAAGGCTGCCGAGATGATGAGGATGGAGACGGCGACGGTGGCCGCCTGGGCAAATTCGAAGTCGACGAAGGCAAGGCGGAAGGTCAGCGTGGACAGCACCTCTGTCGCGCGGCCGGGGCCGCCGCCGGTGGTCAGCCAGACCAGCGGGAACAACTGGAAGGTCCAGATCAGGTCCAGAAGCGCCACGCCGAAGATCACCGGTTTCAGCTGGGGCAGGGTGACGTGCCAGAACTTGTGCCAGAACCCGGCGCCGTCGATGTCGGCGGCCTCGTAGAGTTCGCGCGGGACGGTCTGCAAGCCGGACAGGAAGCTGACCATGATGAAGGGATAGCCGCGCCAGGTCGAGATCAGCAGCAGCGACCACATCGCCAGGTCGGGATTGCCCAGCCAGTCCAGCGGTTCGGAGATCAGGCCGAGCCAGTCGAGGATGTAGTTGATCAGGCCGAAGGGGTTCAGCAGAAGCTGCCAGTTCAGCGCCACGACCACGGCGGTAAAGATCCACGGCAGCACCAGCATCGAGCGAAAGAAGGTGCGCGCGCGGGGGTGGATGTCGGCGTTGACCAGCAGCGCCAGCCCGATGCCGACGATCATGTGGCCAACGACAGAGCCGACGGTAAAGACGATCGTGTTGAACCCGGCGCTCCAGTATCCCGGATCGCCCAGGATGTTGCGATAGTTGTCGAGCCCCACGAAGGTCGGGTTCCGCTCGACGATCACGTTGTCGTACAGCGAATATTCCACGACCTTGTACAGCGGCACCGACAACAGCGCGCCGAGGATCACCAGCCCCGGCAGCAGGAACAGGTAGGGCGTGCCGGAAGCGGTCAGCAGGCGGAACGGTCTGGTCACGGTTTTTTCCTTGTCAGCAGGGCGGGGCGGGCACCAAAAGGGGCGCCCGCCCGGCGGGCTTACTTGATCTGGTCCATCCAGCGCGCCTGGACGGCGGCGGCGGCCTCGGCGGCGGTCTGGTCGCCGCGCAGCAGGGATTGCAGTTCCTCTGTCATCAGGGACCAGCTGGCCACGGCCTTGGGCGACTGGCGCATTTCCTCGACGGGGGTGTCGCCGGACAGGATGTCCATCTGCTTGATCAGCGTGTCATCCGCGCCCTCGCGCACCGCATCCAGCGCGGCGAGGTTGCCGGGCAGGGCGTTCGACGCCTTGGCCACGCGGGCGTTGACCTCGGGCGAGAGCAGGTAGTTCACGAATGTCCAGGCGGCCTCCTTGTTGCGGCTGTCGGCGGAGATGCCGATTTCCCAGCCGTGCACGCGATACGCATTGGTGCCATTGGTGGGCACGCGGACCAGCGTGTAGTCCATGTCCGGGTTGCGCCCGGTGATCGCACTGGAATGCACACCGGGAGAGATCAGGAAGCCGGTGCGTCCTGCGATGAATTCCTCAAGGTCGACACCGCCGGTGCGCGAGGCCGCGCCGGGGGCAATGGCGCCCGCCTCGTTCAGCGTCTTGATGAATTCCATCGTCTCGACAACCTTGGCATTGTCGAAGTTTGGCGTGGTGCCATCCATGATCCGCCCACCGTTGGAATAGAGCAGTGGCAGGAAGGTCAGGATCGGGCCGTTCGAGGGCGGCTGAGAGCTGAACGGCAGGCCGAGGCCGGAAATCCCGTCCTCCAGCGCGGCGATCGCGGCGGCCTGTTCGCTCAGTTCTTCCCAGTTGGTGGGCGGTGCGTCGAAACCGGCCCGTTTCACAAGGTCCATGTTGACGTGCATGACAAAGGGGAAGGCATTCAGCGGCACCATCCAGGTCTTGCCGTCGATCTTGCCGATCGGCGCCTCGACCAGGTCGGAGGTGGCAAAGCTGTTGTCATCGCGGGCGAGGTAGTCGTCCAGCGGCTCAAGGATGCCGATATCGAGGAATTCGGTGGTCCAGGGCATGTTCAGGCCCAGCACGTCAGAGCCCACGCCGATGGCATTGTCGGTCACGATGCTTTCGCGGACCTTGCCGAAGGGCTGTGTGACCAGCTTGACCGTGATGTCTGGGTGCTGTGCCTCGAAATCCTCGACCAGCTGGTCATAGAACCCGGTGGGATCCTCGGCGGCGAACCACTGCAGCCATTCGATCTCGGCGGCGGGCAGGCTGGCGGGCAGCAACGTGGCGACCGAGGTGGCGGCGGCCAGCGCCCATTTGGGCAGGTGTCGTTTCATGGTCTTTCTCCTCCTCTGCGGAAATCCGGGGCCTGTTCCGGCCCCGTGTTGCGGGCGGGTCAGCCCTTGACGCCCCCGGCGGCGAGGCCGCTGACGACAAACCTTTGGACAAGCATGAACAGGATCAGCACGGGCAGGGATCCGATCACCGAAAAGGCCATCATCTCGTCCCACTTGAGGCCGAACTCGCCCACCATCATGGAAATCCCCACCGGCACGGTGCGCATGTCCATCGACCGGGTGAGGGCGAGGGCGAACAGGAACTCGTTCCAGGCCAGCAGGAAGGTGTAGACCGCGGTCGAGATGATGCCGGGCAGCGCCACCGGGAGCAGCACGCGGACCAGCACGCCTAGGGGCGTACAGCCGTCGATGGTGGCGGCCTCGTCGAAATCCTTGGGGATCGTGTCGAGATAGCCGTTCATCATGATGATGGAATAGGGCAGGGCAAAGGTCAGGTAGGTCAGCACCAGACCCCAGAGCGTGTCATAGAGCCCCAGAAAGACGATCACGCCGAAATAGGGGATCAGCAGGGTGATCGTCGGCACCATCTGGGTGGTGATGACGAACAGCTTGGCCACCCGGTCGCCGAAGAACCGGTAGCGGGAAAAGCCGAAGGCGGCCAGGGTGCCGATGATCAGCGACAGGAAGGTGACGGCCAGCCCGACAACGTAGCTGTTGATCAGGAAGGTGCGGAACTTCGGATCGGTCAGCACCTTGGCATAGCCGCCCCAGTGGAATTCCTCGGGGATCAGGCGCGGCGGCAGCGAGAAGGTCTCTGTCGTCGGTTTCAGGGAAACCGAGATCATCCAGAGCACGGGGAAGACCATGACGAAGGTCACCAGCGCAAGGAGCGCGTAGATCGAGGCCTGCCGCCAGCGGCGCTGGCGTTCCTCGTCGACCGTGGTGCGGGGAAGGGCCGTATCTGCCATGTCAGAGCACCTTCAACGTGGCGTTGTCGATGAAATCCCAGTCCAACCCAATGCCAAGGCCCGGCGCCTGCGGCAGGTGGGCCTGGCCGTCGCGGATGTCGATGGGATCCTTCAGGCCGATGGCAAAGAGGTGTTCGGGGACCAGCACCTCGAAGAATTCGTTGTTGCGGATGGCGGCCGCGCAATGCAGGTTCACCAGCTCCAGCGGGTGATAGATCGCGGTGTGGATCTCGCAGTTCATGCCATGCGCTTCGGCGAGGTGCGCGGTTTTCATCAGCCCGGTGATCCCGCCCGACCAGGACGCATCGCCGCGCACGATGTCGATGGCCCGCGAGGCCACCAGCTCGGCCACGCCGGCGGGGTGGTTTTCCGCCGTTTCGCCGCCGACGATCGGGATTTTCAGAGTGTCGCGTAGCGAGCGCAGAGAGCCGTGGCATTCGTCGAACATCGGCTCTTCGAGCCAGTAGTAGTTCAGCTCTTCCAGCATCCGGCCAAAGTGGATGTTCTGCTGGAAGTTGAAGTTGTTGACCGGGTCACTCATCAGGCGGAAATCCGGGCCGACGGCCTCGCGGCAGGCGCGGTGCGCCTCGAACGCGATGTCCAGATCGGCGGGGGGGTGCAGTTTGTAGGCGGCCCAGCCGCGCGCCTGCAGGTCCTTGGCCTCTTCGGCATAGGCCTCTGCCGTGGGCAGGGTCAGGGACGAGCCGTAGATCGGCACGCTGTCGCGCACCGCGCCGAGGTGTTTGTAGAGCGGCAGGCCGGCGGCGGTGGCCTGCACAAGGTGGCAGGCAATGTCATAGGGCGCATAGGCATAGCCGGGGGTAAAGTTCCACGCCCGGTTGAAGCGGCGGTAATCGTGCCAGTGCTGTTCGCGGTAATCCGGGTCACGCCCCAGGAAGAACGGTCGCAGCAGTTCCGCCGACACCGCCCCCATCGCCAGCGCGCTGCGTCCGGCAAAGCCGAAGGTTTCCACGCTCAGCCCCTCGTCCGTGTCGAACCGCATGGCGAGGAATTCAAAGTCGATCGGCTTGCCGTCTTTCAGCTTGTAGGCCTGTTCCGGCTCATGGCGGCAGGCGCGGATCTCGATATTCGTGAACTTCATGTCTGCTCCTTCAGCCGGCGGTGTAGGCGGCGTGTTCGGTCGTGTAGAAATCAAGGGTGGAGGGGCCGACGGACCCGGTGCCCAGCCCGCTGTCGCGGATGCCGACAAAGGGCATGTTGTCGTCGGGCGCGGTGCCGTGGTTGACGTGGATCATGCCGGTCTGCAGCTCGCGCAGGGCGCGGTTGGCGAAATCGAGGCGGTCGGTGAAGATCGCGCTGGTCAACCCGTAGGCGGTGGCATTGGCCAGGCGCAGCGCCTCATCGTCGGTGTGGTAGCGGCAGACGGTCAGGACGGGGCCGAATATCTCGTCCCGGTTGGCGGGGTTCCGCGGGTCGTCCGTAGCCAGCAGAGTGGGCGCAAAGAACATCCCGTCCGGCGCGGTCTCAGGCTTTAGCCGTTGCCCGCCGGTCAGCACCTCAGCGCCGTCCAGTTCGGCGGCGCGCACAAGGTGGATGATCCGGTCCAGCTGCGGCTGCGTGGTGATCGGGCCAAGGGTCGTGCCCTCTGCCCGGCCCGGTCCCGGTTGCAGGGCGTTCAGGCGTTGGACCAGCCCCTTGCAGGCGGCGTCATAAATGGTGTCATGCAGGATCACGCGGCTGATCGCCGTGCAGCGCTGGCCCGCGCATTGCATCGCGGCGCCGGTGATCGCGTCCAACGCGGCATCCAGATCGGCCACGTCATCGACGATGGCGGCGTTCTTGCCACCCAGTTCCAGCGAGACGGGCACGAGGTTGCCGCCCGCCACCGCGCCGATCTTGCGGCCCGTGGCGACAGAGCCGGTAAAGGAGATGGCGTCGATTTCAGACGCGGCGGTCAGCGCGGCGGCGATCTCGCCCGCGCCATTCACCAGTGTCAGCGTGCCTTCGGGCAGGATGCCCTCTGCCGCGCGCACCAGGCGCATGGCGGCGGCGGGCGTGTATTCGGACGGTTTCAGCACAACGGCATTGCCGGTGGCCAACGCGGGCACCAACTTGCGCAGTGGGGTCAGCACGGGGAAGTTCCAAGGCGTGATCGCCAGAACCACGCCGCGCGGACGGCGCAGGATGGTGTTGGTCCAACCGGGTGCGCGTCCCGGCAGGGTCTGGCCGCCGTGCTGCCGGGCAAAGCCCAGCATCTGGTGGGCCTCGCGCAGGGATTTGCCGATTTCGGCCTTGGATTCACCCAGCGGCTTGCCTTGTTCGTCGGTCATCTCCCCGGCCAGCGCGTCCGCCTCTGCCTCGATCCTCTGGAACCAGGTCTCGAGCAGGTCGCAGCGGCGGTTGACCGGCAGGGCGGACCAGTCGGCAAAGCCCTGTCGCGCGGTGTCCAGGATGCGCGCGGCATCCGCCGGGGTGGCCAGCGCATAGCGCGCGACGGGCCGCTTGCGGTCGGCGGGATCGACGGTTTCAAAGCTGTCGGCGGCGGACCAGTCGCCGGGCGCGGGCAGGGTGGGCGGACAGGTCTCTGTCACGGTAGTGTCGAGGGTCATCAGGCGGTTTCCTTGTCGGCTTGCGTCTGCTGGCGGGCCATGTCGGTGACGATCGCCGTGGCCCCGGCGCGCAGCATGGTCTGGTCCGATCCGGCGGGCACGACCTGCGCGCCCGAGGCGAACAGCCCCGCCACGTCCAGACCGGGGAGCGGAATGGGCAGCGCGCCAAAGACCTTGCCCGCGCCCAATGTCTGTGCTTGCACCTGGTCAAAGACCTGGCGGAACTCCGGGGTTTCGAACTGGCGAAAAAGGCCCATCGAGGCGCTGAGGTCATTCGGCCCGACAAAGACGCCGTCCAGCCGGGGCAGGGACAGGATCTGCGGCAGGTTGGACACCGACTCGGGCGATTCCACCTGCACCAGCATGGTCAATGCATCGTTGGCCTGTTCGTAATAGGCGGCCGGTTCATAGCCCCAGTCGGCGGCGGCGATGGCGCCCACGGCCACCCCGCGCCGTCCTTCTGTCGGAAACAGCGCGGCGTCGAGGATGCTGCTCGCCTGATCGGCATGGTCCACCTGCGGCACCAGCAGGCAGTTGGCGCCGATGTCGAGAATGCGCTTTATGCTGCCCGCGTCGTGATCGGGCAGGCGGACCATGACGGCGGTGTCGAAACCGGCCAGCGCCTGTACCTGCGCAGCCAGACCCTCGATCCCGCCGCGCCCGTGTTCGAGGTCGATCAGGATGTAATCCAGCCCGGCGCGCGCCATCAGGCAGGTGACTTCGGGCGAACCGAGCGTGGACCAGGCGCCGCTGACCTTTTGGCCGGTTTGCAGTTTGCGGCGAAAGGCGCGGCCTTTTTCCAGAATGGGCAACGGTGGCATCAGGCGGTTTCCTTCTCTGTCCGGGCGGGTCGGGCGCGCAGCGAGCGCAGGTTGTGCACATGCACATGCGCGCCTGTGTTGATGTCTTCGGTGGTGATGCCGATGACGATGCCGCCGCGCCGGACCCGGTGTCCCTTGGGCAGGGGGCGCAGGGCGATCTTGTGGTATTGCGGCAGGTCGCCAGTGGCGGTCAGGGGCGTGCTGTCGGGCAGCACGCGCAGGGCATCGCCCGCGCTAACCGGGGCCAGGACATTGGCCACGTCGTCGCCCTCGCGCAGGCACAGCGCATTGGTCATAGGGCCTCTCCGTATCGGCTGATGACTTCGTTTCCTTCGCCCGTGACCTCTGCCCAGGTGAGCGCGCCGTTGACGGTTGCGATCAGCTCGGACAGCAGGGCATCGGCAAGGGTGTCGGCATCGCCGCCGTCCATCAGGGCCGAGGCGTCGAAATCGATCTGGGCGGGCAGGGCGGCGACCGTCCCGGCATTGGCCGAGATCTTGATCGTGGGGCAAAGCGCGCTGGCATAGCTGTTGCCGCTGCCGGTAGAGAACAGCGCCACCTGCGCGCCCGCCGCGATCAGCCCGGTCAGGGATTCGGGCGTATAGCTGGCCCCGTCCATCAGCCACAGGCCGGGATGGGTGGGGGCCTGCGCGTAGTCCAGCACGCCCTCGACCGGATGGCGGCCCGATTTCGCGGCAGAGCCAGAGGCCTTTTCCTCGATCGTGGTCAGGCCTTCCTCGATGTTGCGGCGGTTGGGGTTGATCCCGGCCAGGTCGATGCCGTTGGCCACGGCCAGCGCCTCGCGCCGCGTGACGGCCTGTTCGATCCGGTTGGCGATGTCGGGGGTGCGGGCCCGGGCGGCCAGTTGATCCTCGACTCCCAGCCATTCCAGCGTCTCGCCCATGATGACTGTCCCGCCGGAGTCGATGACACGGTCGGCGACATGGCCGATCAGCGGGTTGGCGGCTATGCCGGAGGTCGGGTCGGACAGGCCGCATTGCAGCGCCACGACGAGATCGCTCATCGCGGCATAGTGGCGTTCCCGTCGGGAGGCGGCGTGGCGCAACCGCGCGCCCGCCTCGATGCCCAGAGCGGTCAGGCGGAGGGCGTCATGTGCCACATCGTCAAAGGCATAGGCCTCGTAGGGGGTGGGTGTCTCGTCCAGCCGGGCGGTGATCTCTTCCAGCCGCGACCGGTCCGCGCTGATCACCAGAACGGCGCCGGCGTTGGGATGTGTGGCCAGCCCGGCCAGGGCGCGGCGGGCGGCATCGGCATCGGCGCCGACGACGCCCATGCCATAGGGATATGAGGCAAAGACCGCGCCAGGCAGGGCGGCGGCGATGCGGCGGGCGATCTGTTCGGTCAGGCCGGTGGCGTTCAGCACCAACAGGTGATTGCGACTGCCCAGCCGACGACCGGCACCGCCAAAGCCCTTGAAAAGGGGGCCGTTCTGCGAGGTTGCGGGGCGGATCATGGGCGGTCTTCCGAGCTTGATTTTTCTAACGTTTCAACTGAGCGCTCAGATAAGCGCTGAATTGAGACTTTTCATATTCGCCGCTTTCCGTCAATATGGTCGGACAAGAATTTCACGCACGCGACCCTGCGCGCTGCCACAGCGGGAACACCAGATGACCGAACAGATGACGCCCGACAGCCCTGACCGGGCAGAGGTTTCGACCGAAGAGGAAAGCGGCGGCAGCCTGCGTCAGGAGGCCTATGAGCAGATCATCTCTGCCCTGATGACGCGGCAGCTGCGCACCGGGCGGCTGATCAGCCAGCGCGAGATCGCCCGGACCACGGGATGCAGCCTCTCGTCGATTCGCGAGGCGCTGAAATGGCTGGAGGCGGAAAACATCGTGCGGCTGATCCCCAAGCGCGGGGTCGAATTCCACGAGGTCACGCACAAGGAGGTGGCCGAATCCTACGAGTTGCGGATGATGATCGAGCTGAAGGCCATCCACGCCTTCGCGCGCAAGGTCGACCCGGCAGAGATCGCCCGCTTTCAGGAAGAGACACTCGCCCTGATCGAGGAGCAGCGGCAGCGGGTGACCGGGCCGGATCACACAGTGCGGCGTATCGAGACCGACCATTCGCTGCACCGCGAAATCGTCGCCGCGCTTGGCAACGACCTGATCTCCGAGGTGCACCGCCGCAACGAGACGATCATGCTGCTGGCGCGGCTGAACCTGCCACAGAGCCTTTTGGAAACCGGCCCGGCGCTGGATGAGCACATGACGATCCTGGACCGGCTGGCCGAGGGGGACGCAGCCGGGGCGGCAGAGGCGCTGGAGCAGCACCTGGCCAGCGCGCGGGACCGGGCCCTGCAATCGCTGGTGATCTGACGATCACCTTTGCGGGACGCGCGTTGACAAGGCGGGTGGGCAGGCCAGATACTACTGGGTAGCATCCCGGTGGAGCCGACATGAGCGTGAAAGCATCGATTTCCCTGACCGAATCCCAAGAGGCCTATGCCCGCGAACTGGTGGCGCAGGGGCGCTATTCCAGCCTGAGCGCGGTTCTTCAGCAGGGGCTGGAGTTGTTGCGAGAGCAATCCCGGACCACCGATGCGCTGCGCGAAGTGTTGGATCGGCGCCGTGCTGGGCCCTTCGTGTCGTTGGACGAGGGGCGGCAAGGCACGGCCGAGATGATCGCGCGCAAGCGGGCGGACCGTGGCCTATAAGGTCCTGCGCGCGGCGGATGTTGCTGTCGATCTCGACCTGATATTCGATTTCCTCGTCGCCGCCGCCGAGGCCTTTGGCGATGACACGGCAACCGCATTCGCGCGAGCCGAAGAACGCCTGAACCAAATCGAGGCCGACATGGCGGGGCTTGGCCGCGTACCCCATCAGGGCACCTTGAGACCGCATCTGGGCGACGGGATCCGCAACGTCACCAAGGGGCGCGCGGTCTATTACTTTGATGTCGATGACGATCGGCGGATCCTGCGCGTGCTGGCGGTGTTCTTCGGAGGGCAGGATCACGACGCGCGCATCCTGTTGAGGCTGCTCGGCCAGGGCTGACCGGCCTATCCCTTGTCCCGCAGCCTCCCGATCATTTCGGGCGGCAGCATCCGGGGGGACAGGCCCCGTGTCAGCAGCGCCAGCTTGGCGGTCTCTTCCAGTTCCTCCATCGCGTAGACAGCGGCGCCCAGGTCCTTGCCGGCCACGACCGGCCCGTGATTGGCCAACAAAACCGCCGAGCGTTGGCCCGCCAAGCCGCGCACCGCGTCCCCCATGGCGGGATCACCGGGCAGGAACACGGGCAACAGCTTTACCTTGCCCAGTTTCATGATCGAATAGGGGGTCAGCGGCGGCAGCACGTCGTCTGGGTCTGTCTCTGGCAGCATCGACAAGGCGACAGAATGTGTGGAATGCAGGTGCACTACCGCACCAGTGCCTGCCCGCGTTTCGTAAAACGCGGCATGCAGGGGCGTTTCCTTGGTGGGGGCATCGCCCGACAGCAGCCGCATCTGCGGGTCGAGGTGGCTGATCCGGGCCGGGTCGAGGATGCCCATCGAAACGCCGGTGGGCGTGACAAGGACCGAGCCATCCTCCAGCCGGACAGAGATATTGCCCGAGGAGCCGCAGGTCAGGCCCCGGTCGAACATGCTTTTTGCAAACAGGCAGATCTGTTCGCGTATCCGGGCCTGTTCAGTCATTGGCCTGCTCCATGCGGGCAAGGGCCTCTGCAAAGAAATTCGGCGGGCCGAAATTGCCCGATTTTAGAGCCAGGGCCAGACCGCTGCCGGACATGCGCAGGGCCGGGACGCCGGCCGCAAGGCGCGGGCCGATGTCCAGCGCGTCCGCGCCAAGGCCCTGCACCACCGCGCCCGAGGTTTCGCCGCCCGCCACGACGATCCGCGACACGCCGCGCGCCCGCAGCTGTGCCGCAAGGTCGGCAAAGAGCCCTTCCAGCGCGCTGGCGGCCCGCTCGCGGCCCAGTCGTTCCTGCACCTCGGCCACGGTTTCCGGGTCCGCCGAGGAATAGATCATCGGCGCGCTCCGTTGCGCCAGCGCCCAGTCGCAGAGGGTTTCGGCGTCGGTCCGACCCTCCAGCACGTCCTCGGCGCTGATCTCTCGGCTTGGGGCCTGTTCGGCGTAGGTGGCGACCTGCGCACGGGTTGCCTGGCTGCAAGAACCGGACAGGACGACACCCGGCCCGGTGGCGCCGGGCCAGGCCGGGGTCGCGGGCTGGGCGCCGAAATTGGCCGGCAGACCCAGCGCGATGCCCGAGCCGCCGCAAAGCAGCGGCAGGCCACGCGCGGCGGCACCGATGGTCAGCAGGTCTGCGTCGCGGATCGCGTCCACGATGGCGTGACCGTGATCGGGCAGGGCAACGCGCACCGCCTCGGCCCCGGCCAGCACGGCCGAGATCGGCACATGGCCCACGGGATGACGCGACTGCGCGGCCAGTACCCGGCGCAGATCGGGGTCGCGCATCGGTGTCAGCGGGTGGTCCTTCATGCTGCTTTCGCTGAGCAACGTATCGGTGACGAACAGATGTCCTTGGTAGACGCTGCGCCCGTTTTCCGGGAAGGCGGGGCAGACGATGACCCCACGTGCCCCCAGCCTGTCGGCCAGCGCATCCAGTACCGGGCCGATATTGCCCTTGTCCGTGCTGTCGAAGGTCGAGCAGACCTTGAAGATGATCTGCTGTGCATCCTGTTCGCGTAGCCAGTCGCAGGCGGCCAGGGATTGGTCCACCGCCTCTTGTACCGGGGCAGTCCGGGATTTCAGCGAGATCACCGCCGCCTCCGGCAGGTCGTCGGCCCGGCCCTTGGGCACGCCGTTGTATTGCGTGGTGCGCAGGCCGCCTTCGGCGAGGGTCAGCGCGATGTCGGACGCGCCGGTAAAATCATCCGCTATGACACCGATCTTCATGTGTTTGCGTCCTCTTGCGGGTTGCCATTTGGCCCATGGTCGAGCCGGAACACATGCGGCGCCACGCCCTGCGGGTACAACTGGCGCACGCGCGGGTCATGGCCCGGCACGATCAGGCGCGGATGCGAGGCAAGAGCCTCCAGCCGGTCAAAGCCGTCCAGCATGTTCTGAAGGTCAACAACGATGGGAAAGGGTTTCCGCGCAAAGACGTTTTCATAGTAATGCGCGGCGTCCGAGGCCAGCACCATCCAGCCTGCCTCTGTCCGGACCCGCACGCATTGCAGGCCGCGTGAATGGCCGCCGATGCAATGCACGGTCACGCCCTCGGCGATCTCGGCGTCGCCGTCGTGAAAGATGACCTTGCCGGAATAGAGCCGCGTGACTGCCTCGCAGATATGCGGCGCGGTAAAGGGCGCGCGCAGGGTGCCGTGACACATGCAGGGGCCGGTAGCGTACTGCATCTCTGCCGCCTGCATGTGAAGGGTCGCGTTGGGAAACAGGTGCAACCCGCCCGCGTGATCATAATGCAGATGCGTGACGATGATCCGGGTGACGTCCTCTGCCGCGATGCCCAGCGGTTTCAGCGCCTCGCGCGGGTCCAGCAAGATCGGGCGGCCACGCGAAGCGCCTTCTTTGCTGTCATAGCCAGTGTCGACCACGATCACCTCTGCCCCGCGGCGCAGCACCCAGATGTAGTAATCCATCGCGTGCGGCGCATCGTGATTGTCGTCGAACAGAAAGCTGTCGGCCCGCGTTCGCGCGTTGCGCTCGGCGTATTTGACGGCGTGTATTTCCCAGCCACTCATCGGATCACCTGTGTGTAGGTCCGCACCGTCTTGGCGGCGATCATGTCGGCAACGGCGGCATCGAAGGACTTGAAATGCGGACTTTGCAGATGCACGTCAAAGGCCTCGGCGCTGTCGTAGACCTCATACAGAAAGACCTCATCGGCCGCATCGTTGCAGCAGACATCGAATTGTAGGCAGCCGGGCTCATTGGCCAGCGACAGGCGGGCATTCTCTGTCATCAGCGGCAGGAATTCTGCCCGCGTGCCGGGGTGCAAGGTGAATGTCACGGTCACGGCATACATCAGGCGTTGCGTCCTTTCAGGCGAGTCATGGCCCGTTTCGCCACCGGCAACTGGCCGAGGATCAGGGCAAGGATGAGTGTCAGCAGAATGGCCGATCCGGGCCGCGAGACAAAGACCGAGAGATCCCCGTCCGACAGCAACAGCGACCGGCGGAAGGTCTCGTCGAACATGCCGCCCAGGATCACGCCGATGACCAGCGGCGCGATCGGATAGCGCATCAGGTTCATCAAATAGGCCACCAGACCCACGCCCAGCATCAGGTAGAGATCGTTCAACCCGCCGCCGACGCTGAAGGATCCGATGGTGGTCAGGATCATGACCAGCGGCAGGAACAGCGTCTGCGGAATGCGCAGGATCCTGATGAAGACGCGGGCGGTGAACAGCCCCATGACGAACATGGTGAAACTGGCCAGTACCATGATTGCCACGACACGCAGGATGATGTCCGGGTCGATGGTGGGGCCGGGGATCACGTTGTTGATCTTGAACGCGCCCATCAGCGCGGCGGCAGGGGGTGAGCCGGGGATGCCCAGCACCAGCAGCGGGATCAGCGCGCCGCCAATGCAGGCGTTGTTGGCGGTTTCCGAGGACAGCAGCCCTTCGAGGCTGCCCTTGCCGAACTTGTCGCCATCGGCAGAGACGGTCTTGCCCACGCCATAACTGACCCAGCCGGCCACGTCCTCGCCCACGCCGGGCAGGGCGCCGACGCCGGTGCCGATGACGCCGGAACGCCCGATCGTCGGCAGGTAGCGGCGGACCGCGGTCATGTTGGGCAGGATGCGCCCGGTCAGCGTGGCAACCTCGCCGGTGTCCATGTGGCGCATCCCCTCGATGATCTGGGGGATTGCAAAGGCGCCCATCAGCACAGGCACGACGGCGATGCCCGACAGGAGGTAGGCCCAGCCGAAGGTGTAGCGCGCCTCGCTCAGGATCGGGTCCATGCCCACCATCGCCAGCGCAAGACCGATCAGCCCGGCGATCCACCCCTTGATGGCGAGGTCCTCGCTCATCAGGGTGCCGGACAGCAGGATGCCGAACAGCGCCAGCAGTGCCTTTTCCGGACTGGCGATGTTCTTGGAAATCAGCAGCAGCACCCAGACGAAGATCAGCAGCGCCAGCGTGCCCACGAGTGTGCCCAGGAAACTGGCCGTGGTGGTCAGCCCCAGCGCCTCGGCGCCTCGGCCTTCGCGGGCCAGCGGATAGCCGTCCATGGCGGTGGCGGCACTGGCCGCGGTGCCCGGGATGTTCAGCAGGATCGACGGGTAGGACCCGCCATAGATCGCGCCAACATAGGCGCCCAACAGTGCGATCAGGGAATAGTCCAGCGGGATCTTGTCGCCGAAAAAGCCGGTCAGGATCGTCACCGCCAGTGTCGCGGTCAGCCCCGGCAGGGCGCCGAAGGCGATGCCCAGAAAGACGGAGGTCACCAGGTAGGCATAGGTCCAGGGGTCACTGACAAGGGCGGCGAAGGCGGCGCCAAAGCCCGCCAGTTGTCCGAAAAGAAACTCCAATTCACGATCTCCAGATCGGGCGCAGGTGGACGTAGTAGGTGTATTCGATCTTGGCGAAGATCAGGCCGCCCCGGTTCGGTACGTTCTGGCGAAAGCCGAAGGCCATTGCACAGACCAGGATCAAGGGAACGCCGACGGCAAGGACCGGTGTCAGACGCAACGCACGGCCCATGTGCCCCGTCCATTGGTGCCAAAGCGTCAACCCGACCAGCAGCGCCAGCGCCACCCAGTCGTCATCGTGCTGCCCCCATTCCGAACGCGGCATGTGGGCCACAAGGGCATAGACCCCGGCGGCGGCAACGGTCAGCAGCGGCAGCAGTGGGCGGGGACGGTCGTGACCGTGAAAGCTGGCGATCAGGGCGGTGATGAGCAGAGCGGAGGACAGAATGAAATCCACGCGCGGGACCAGACCGGCGATATAAGCCAGCAGCATCAGGGCCACGGCGACAAAGCGCCAGACTTCCCGCGGGTTCCAGCCGATGCCAACCGCGCTCAGCGCGTACGCGGCCCCGCCGGAGCGGATCGAAATGCCCAGCAGTACCAGGCTGAGGGCAAGAAGCGCGCCGAAGATGCCCAGAGGCACGATCGCGGCCGAGGTGTACCAAGCGGCGCTGTTGACGCCGACGCCGTTGCTGCCGCCCATGGGGATGTCTAGCGTGCGCCACAAGAAGAACAGCGACAGGGCGATCAGCCCCAGCGCGCCCCAGAAATCCCGCGCCCGCAGGCGGGCCTGATCAGCCAACGCCTCATCTGTCGATTGATCCATGACCTTGCCTCCCGCTCAGGCGGCGGACGCCCGGGCGCCCGCCGAACGCTGCGCCCCGGTCGGGCCGGGGCGTCTGGTGTTTATGGTTTCTCGATGCCCAGGTCCTCGGGCATGACCTTTGCCGCGCCGAGATCCTTGAGCGTGTAGGCAAAGGTGCTTTCGAGGGTCGAGAACAGCGCCTGTGCTTCTTCGCCGAACTGGCCGCCGATGTCGTAGTTGTTGGCGACCGCCCATTCCGCGACAGTGTCCGAGGCCATGGCCTTCTGGAAGGCGTCGGAAAGCGTGGCCTTGACGCCGTCGGGGGCCGAGTCGTGCACCGCAAAGCCGATGGCCTGTTTCAGCGGCAGCACCTCGCTCAGCCCGGCATAGCTGTCAAAGGCCGAGGGCACGGTGGTGCCCGCGATCTCGACGCTGTCGGCGGTCAGCATGGCCAGCGGCTTCAGTTGTCCGCCTTCGATCAGCGGCGCCTGTTCCGCCAGCGAGGTCACGACCAGCGCCACCTCACCGGCAATCGCGGCTTCCTGACCGGGGGCGGAGCCCTTGTAGGGGATGAACTTGAACGTCACGTCGGCGCCTTGTTCCAGCGCCAGCAGGTTCAGGTGGTGGATCGATCCGGCGCCGCCGGCCGCGGCGGGAATGCTGCCCGGGTCCGCCTGCGCGGCCTCCACCAGGTCGGCCAGCGTGTCGTAGGGGCTGTTGGCCGGGACCGAGATCAGGTCGGGCGAACCGCCGACGATGAAGGGATACCAGAAGTCGAATTTCTTGTCCCAGCCGCCCTGCACGGCGGCGGTGACATTGGATTCGGACAGGCCGACCAGCGTGTAGCCGTCATCGGGCTGGTTGGCGACGTAGACCATGCCGTTGGACCCTGCGACGCCGCCGGTCTGGTTGATCACGTTGATCGAGACCGGCAGGTGCTTTTCCATTTCGGCCATGATCATGCGGTTGATCGTGTCGGTGCCGCCACCGGCGCCCCAGACCACGGCGGTGGTTATGTCGCGATAGGGGTAGTCCTGCGCCTGCGCGGCAGTGCCCAGCCCGGTCGCAAGGGCCAGCGCGGCCAGCGTTCCCTTTGTCAAAGCGTGCATGTCCTCAAATCCTCCCAAAGGCATTGCGTTGGTTGTTGCGTTTTTTTGTGTATGCATTAAATAACACGTTGTCAACGCCACTCCGGGCTGGAGTTCGGGCGGTCTCTGACAGAAAATTCACGAATGAGGCGTAGCCATAGATGAACAACACATTTGAAATCGCGGTCTTCGAGGGTGACGGAATCGGGCCGGAAATCACGGCGCCGACGATTGCTCTGCTGAACCAGCTTGCTGCGGACTCCGCTGGATATGCCTTGAATTTCGTCACGGTGCCGGCCGGCGCCGCTCACTATGCAAAGACCGGAGAATCGCTGCCCGCCGAGTCGCTGCGCGTGGCCGAACAGGCGGATGCGATCCTTCTGTCGGCGATGGGCCTGCCGGACGTGCGTTACCCGGACGGGACAGAGATTTCGCCGCAGATCGAACTCCGCATCGCGTTCAACCTGTTTGCGGGCGTCCGCCCGGTGCGCGTGCGCTCGGGGCAGGCCGGGCCGCTGACCCTGCCCGAGGGCCGCGAGATCGACTTTGTGCTGGTCCGCGAAAGCACCGAAGGCCTGTTCTACTCGATGGGCCAGGGTGAGGTCACCGAGACCGAGGCGCGCGAGACATTGCGGATCACGCGCGAGGTGTCGGAACATCTCTTCCGGTTTTCCTTTGACCTGGCCCGCGAGCGCAAGCAGTCCGGGCGCGGACCGGGCCGCGTCACCTGCGTCGACAAGGCCAATGTGTTTCGGGCCTTTGCCTTCTTCCGCGGGATCTTTGACGAGGTTGCACAGGACTATCCCGACCTGATCGCCGATCACGCCTATGTCGATGCCACCGCGCTGTGGATGGTGCAGAAACCCTGGGATTTCGACGTCCTGGTGACGGAAAACATGTTCGGCGACATCCTGTCCGACCTTGGCGCCGGACTGATGGGGGGGCTGGGCCTTGCGCCCTCGGCTGACATCGGGCTGAAACAGGCGGTGTTCCAGCCCTGCCACGGCTCGGCGCCGGACATCGCGGGGCAGGGCGCGGCCAATCCCCATGCGATGATCCTGTCCGCGGCCATGATGCTGGACTGGTTGGGCATCAGGCACGAACACGAAGCCATGTGCGCCGATGCCGCGCGGTTGCGCCGGGCGGTCGAGGACGTGATCGCGCGCGGTGACTGTCTGACCCGGGACCTTGGCGGCACGGCAAGTACCCAAGATGCCGCCGACGCGGTGCGGCGGGTGCTGGAGCAGGCCCGCGCCGAATGAGCACGGCGACGGTCCCCTCTCCTCTGCGCGTGGCCTGCATCGGCGCAGGCTATTTCAGCCAGTTCCACTATGGCAGCTGGGCGCGCATGGACGGCGCGCGTCTGGTCGGCGCCTGTGACCGCGATCTGGCAAAGGCCCGGGCCACGGGCCTGCCGGCCTATGACGATCCGGCGCGAATGCTGGACGAGCTGCAGCCCGACCTGCTGGACATCATCCTGCCGCCCAACGCCCATGCCGAGACGATCCGCATGGCGCTGGCGTCCGGTGTTCGACGCATGATCTGCCAAAAGCCCTTTTGCCGCGACCTTGACGAGGCCCGGGCAATCACCGACGAGGCCGAAGCGCTGGGGGCGGTGATCGTGGTGCACGAGAACTTTCGCTTTCAGCCCTGGTACCGCGCGGTGAAATCCGCCTTGGCGGATGGTGTGCTGGGAGAGTTGCAACAGGTGACGTTCCGGCTGCGCCCCGGTGACGGGCAGGGGCCGCGCGCCTACCTGGATCGGCAACCCTACTTCCAGCGGATGGAACGCTTCCTGATCCATGAGACCGCGGTACACTGGGTCGATACCTTCCGCTGGCTGCTGGGAAACCCGACACATGTCTATGCCGACCTGCGTCGGCTCAATCCGGCGATCCGGGGCGAGGATGCGGGCATCGTTCTCTTTCATCACCCGAATGGCGTGCGCGCGATCTTTGACGGCAACCGCCACCTGGACCACGCCGCCGACAACCTGCGCCGCACCATGGGCGAGGCGCTGTTCGAAGGCGCCGCCGGGGTGCTGAGCCTTGGCGGCGACGGCGCGGTTCATCTGCGGCGCCACGGCGAGACGGTGCCGGAGCAGCTGTTGCCGCCCGACGAATGGGACGGCTTTGGCGGCGATTGTGTCCATGCCTTGCAGAGTCATGTCGTTTCCGCTTTTCTGAACGGCACGCCGTTGGAAAACAGCGCAAGGGACTATCTGACGGTGATCGGGATCGAACAGGCCATCTACGCCTCTGCCGCCTCGGGGCAGAAAATCGAGTTGAAGGGGTAGCCATTTGAACGGACAACCGCCCAAGCCCGTCTCAAGCGCACAACGTGCGGTGAGCAGGCTGCGCGAGATGATCTTTTCCGGCGAGTTGTCCGCCGGGTCCGACCACCTTGAAACCGAACTGGCCGAACGCCTGGGCATGTCGCGCACCCCGGTGCGCGAAGCGGCGCTGCAACTGGAAGGTCAGGGGTTGGTGGAATTGCGCCCACGCAAGGGGGTGCGCATCCTGCCCGTGTCCTCGGACGACATGCGCGAGATCTACGATGTTCTGACCGAACTCGAAAGCCTGGCCGCCGAAAGCGCTGCCAAGGCGGGCTATTCCGAACAGGACCTTGCCGCACTGTCCGCGGCGATCAACGACATGGATCGCTCGATCGAGCAGGAAGACCTCGAGGCCTGGGCCGAGGCGGATGACCGGTTCCATTCTGAACTGGTACGGTTGGGCGGAAATTCCCGCGTCTGCATGATCGTTTCCATGATGAGCGACCAGGTGCGACGTGCCAAGTCATCGACCCTGTTCGCGCGGCCCTTGCCCGTGCAGTCGAACGAGGATCACCGCGCGGTCTATGCCGCCATCCTTGCGGGGGACCCTGTCAAGGCGCGGCAGGTGCACCGTGATCACCGGCGCCATGCCCGCGACGTGCTGACCGGCCTGCTGGACCGGATGCGCCTGCGCACGCTGTAGCCCGGACGATCTCAGGCTGCGCTGCCCTCGATGATGCCGGCGGCCCTGAGATCGGCCCAGAGCGCGGGCGGCAGATCATCGTTGAACTGGGCGATGTTGCATTTCAGAGAGCTGGCCTTGGCCGTGCCGATCAGGGTCGAGGCGACCAGCGGGCTTTGATCCGGGTATTGCAGCGCGGCGGCGGGCAGCGGGGTGTCGTGGCGGTCGCAGATCGCCTCTATCCGGGCGACCCGGTCCAGGATCTCGTCCGAGGCGGGGGCATAGTTGTAATGCGCGCCGGGCACCGGGCCGGTCGCAAGGATGCCGGAATTGAACACCCCGCCGATGACCAGCCGGACCCCGTGTTTCTCCAACTGCGGAAACAGGCCGTGGTGGGCGGATTGGTCCAGCAGGGTATGGCGCCCGGCCAGCAGGATCAGGTCCATGTCGAATTGTCCGACCAGTTCCTGGCAGATTTCGACCGTGTTCACGCCAAGGCCGATGGCCTTGACCGTGCCGTCGGCTTTCAGCCGTTCCAGCGCTTTTGCGCCGCTGTCCAGCAGTTGCGCCCGGTGGTCCGGGGTATCGGTGCCCGCGCCCGGATCGCCGATGTCATGGACATAAAGGATGTCGATCCGGTTCAGGCCCAGCCGCTGAAAGCTGTCCTCGACCGAACGCATGATGCCGTCATGGGTGAAATCGAACGCCTGCCGAAAGGGCCTGCCGTTGTGAAAGCCGTTGACCACGGCGGGCGGTGCGGGGTCGGGTGTCAGGACGCGGCCGACCTTGGTCGACAGGATCCAGCCATCGCGGTCCCGCAGGAAATCCCCGATCAGGCTTTCGGCGGCGCCGTTGCCGTAATGCGGGGCCGTGTCGAAATAGCGGATGCCGCTGTCCCAGGCGGTGGTCAGCACCTCCTGCACGGCGGTCTTGCTGACCGGGCGGTACAATCCCGCCAGCGCGGCGGTGCCCAGCGAGAGGCGGTGGGAGTCGTTCAGCATGGGGGGCCTTAGTTCGGGTGGCAGCCGGGATTGGCCGCGGCAGGTTTGTAGGTCAGGACAAATTCGACATGGCCCAGCGTTTCCGAGGCGGTGCGCCCGCCCGCGCCAAGCGCGATCAGCACGGCGATGTTGGCGCCCGGCGCAAGCGTCAGCAGGCGGTTGTCGGTGGCAAGATCGTCGGTCATTTATCGGTGTCCCAGGCGACAGAGGTAAGCAGGGTCGAGCGGGCTGAATTCAGGTGGTCCTTGAACAGCGCCATGGCGAGGTCGCCGTCCCCGGCCTCGAGCGCGCGGATCACGGCGAGGTGCTGCCGGGCAGCCACGAGGTTGCGTTCGCGTTCGTCGCGCTTGTTCCAGCGATAGTGATAGTGAAAGATCACCGAGACGAGCTCGAAGAAATCGTCGATGAAACGGTTGTTCAGGTCGTCGATCAGCACGCGGTGAAACTGTTCGTCCAGCCGGGGGAAATTCAGGTACTCGCGCTCGCTGTCGGCGATGATCGTTTCGTGCGCCTTGTCCAACGCGATGAGATCGGTCATCGCGCTGGCGCCCGGCCCCTTTTCCAGCAGGTTGCGAAAGGCGCGCACTTCGAACATCTCGCGGACGTCGAACAGTTCAATCGCGAAGTCGCGGGTGAACCCGCGCAGCACCCAGTGACGGTTCGGCTCTTTCTCGATCAGGCCAAAGCGCGAGAACTTGATCAGGCATTCGCGCAGGACCGAGGTGCTGGCCCCGAATTCGCGTACCATCTCGCTTTCGTGCAGGATGGTGCCGGGCTCCAGATCGCTGCCAAGGATGAATTCCATGAACTGCGAGGCCACCCGTTCGCTGGTCGACAGGGTTTCCTCCTTGGCAAAGTAGTCGGCAGGCCTTGGCCGGCGCAGCACGGTCTTCGTACGCCCGGACCAGCGGATCACGCCAAGTTCGTCCAGATGGGACAGCACGGCCCGTACGGTTGTCCGGCTGGTGCCCAGCTGCTGGGTCAATTCGATTTCCGACGGCAATGCGCCATCCGGCCCCAGCGTGGCGACAAAGTCGAGGCTGCGGTTGAACGCCTCCTTGTAAGTGGAATTGTCGCGCGACATCCGGATGAGAGCCTTTTGTTTAGGGGCACACAGAGTCCTACATAGCGCCAAATGTTGCAAAGGCCTCTTGCGTGCACATACCCTTTTGGATGTCCTTGGCGACCTCGTTTTCGGTGGCCACATTTTCCAGCGCCAGGCCGATGGCCTGTTCTTCGGACTCCTGGAGTTTGATCGGCTGCGGCAAGAATTGCCGGCGGTGGCCCATTGTGTCCAGGACATCGCCGATCACGGCGGTGAACAGACGGTCCTTCATGGTGGCGAACAGCTCGGTGTCGGTCATGGCATGCACCTCAGAAACCCGTGGCGCCGCCGCCATCCACCAGCAGCACCTGCCCGGTGATGTATTTGGCGGCCGGAGAGGCAAGGAAGGCGCAGGCCCAGCCGATGTCGGCGGGATCGCCCAGCGTATTCATGGGAATGCGGCCCATGATCTTGGCCTTGCGTTCGGGGTCGCCCTTGGTCGCCGTGCGAAACACGTCGGTGTCGATCCAGCCTGGCGCGACGCCGTTCACCCGGATCCCGTGGGCGGCGCATTCGGCGGAGAGGGCGCGGATCACGCCGTTGATCGCCGTTTTGGAAATCGTGTAGCCCGAAACATCGGGTTGGCCGATGTAGGCGGTCATGGACGAGATGAAGAGCACGGAGCCGGGTTTGGCCGCCTCCTGCATCCGGCCGATGACCGCGCGGCTGAGTTCCAGCGCTCCGCGCACATGCACGTCAAAGACCCGGTCGAAATCCGAAAGGTCGGAGTCCATGAATGGCTTTTTGACGGTGTTGCCGGCGTTGTTCACGAGAATGTCGAAACAGCCGTGTGCGGTGTGCATTTGCGCTGCGGCCTCGGGAATGGCGGCAATGTCGGTCAAGTCCAGAACCTGGTAGGCGCAGTCATGGCCGATCTCGGCACAGGCGGCTTGCAACACGTCCTCTCGCCTGCCGGCGATCACGACCTTTGCGCCGCTTTGCGCCAGGCTGGTGGCGATGGCCTTGCCCAGCCCGGTGCCGCCGCCGGTGACCAGCGCGGTTTTCCCGTTTAGCCCGTATTGGGCCGCAAGTACGGATGTATCAGCCATTGGACGCATCCTGCATGTCGATCATCACCTTGAAGGTTTCCTGTCGGTTGTCTTCCCAATAGCGAAAGGACTGATCGGCCTCGGCCCAGGGGAAGGTGCGTGAAATCAGGAGGTCCGGGAGATCAGGGCGCGTTTCGAGGTAGGCGATGACCGCGTCGAAATCCGCCCGCATGGCGTTGCGCGAGCCCATGATGTCCAGTTCCTTGAGGTTGAAGAGCGCGGTGTTGTAGCTGACCTCGGCCTTGGCATAGCCGACATAGACCACGCGCCCGGCGAAGCAGGCCATGTCGACCGCGCCGCGAAAGGTTTCCGGTAGGCCGACGGCCTCGATCACCACATCCGCGCCGTGGCCTTCGGTCAGCTCTGCGATGCGGGCGGGCAGATCCTCGGTCATGGGATTGATTACGGCGCTCACGCCAAGGGCCTTCAGTGCGGCGCTCTTGGTGTCGCTGACCTCTGATACGATGACACGCGCGCCCCGGGCCAGCGCGCCAAGCGCGGCACCGACACCGATCATGCCCGCGCCCAGCACAAGCACGGTCTCCTGCGCCGTGACCCGTCCCCGTTTCACCGCGTGAAAGCCTACGGACAGGGGTTCGACTAACGCGAGCTGCGGCAGCGAGAGGCTGTCGTTCAGGATCAGCTTGTCATGAGGAACACATAAAAGGTCGGACATGCCGCCATCGCGCTGGACGCCAAGGGTCTGGTTGTTCTTGCAGGCATTGGGGCGGTTGCGCCGACAGGCGGAACAGGTGCCGCAGGCGGTGTAAGGGATGACGATGGCCCGTTTGCCGGGGGCAAATTCGGCGGGCACGTCCGCGCCTGCCTCGAGGATCGTTCCGCCGATTTCATGCCCGGGAATGCGGGGCAGGGCGGACAGGGGGTTGAGGCCGCGAAAGGTGTTCAGGTCGCTGCCGCACAGGCCGACATGCCCGACGCGCAGCAGCACCTCTCCCTTGGCGGGGGTGGGCGGGTCCACCGTCCGGAACGCTGTTTCGCCGATGGTTGTGATGACCAGTGCTTGCATCTGCGGCTGTGTCCTTGGAATGGCGCCAGGGGGTCGCCCGCGCGGGCGGGCGACCGGCGAGGGTCGGGATTACTTGTAATCCGCCACGTTTTCAGAGGTGATCAGAATGCCGTCGATCGGCGTGAATTCGGGGACCTCGTCGCCCTTGATCAGCCCGACGAGGTTCTGCACCGCCTCGGCTCCCATGCGTGCATTGTCCTGCTTGATGGTCGCGGCCAGCTCGCCCGCCTCGATCGACACGAGGTTGGCCGGGTTGCCGTCAAAGCCCACGATGACCAGGTCGTCCAGCTTGCCCAGTTCGGAGGCCGCCGAAACCGCCGCCAGCGCGCCCGGATCCCAGGCCGAGAAGATCGCCGTGATGTCCGGGTTGGACTGAAGAAAGTTGATCGTGGTTTCATAGGCGCAGGCGTCCTTCCAGTCGCAGATCTGAAAGATCACCTCATGGCCCGCGGCCTCGGCGGCATTCTTCACGCCGTCGCGGCGGGCGTTGCCGGTCTGGTGCCCGGCAGAGCCGCCCAGGATCAGCACGGTGCCGCCGTCGATCTGGTCGACGATGTACTTGCCCGCGATGCCCGCGGCGGCAAGGTTGTCGGTCTGCACGAGGCTGGCGATGTGGTCATGGTGGATGCCGGTGTCCACGGCGACCACCGGGATGCCCTTGCGCTTGGCCATGTCCAGCGAGGTGCCAAAGGCGCGGTTGTCGACCGACCCGATGATGATGCCGTCGACCCCCATGTTGATGGCCCGGTCCACCGCGTCCTTTTGCGCCGCCGCATCGGGGGAAGAGGCGGTCAGGTCCAGCAGTTCGACCCCCATCTTGTCCGCCTTGGCGGCGGCGGCCTTTGCGACGCCGATCCAGAAAGTGTTGTCGGTGGAATAGCCGGTGTAGGCGATCCGCAGATCCTCGGCCATTGCGGCCCCGGCCATGGTTGCGCCGACGGCAACAGAGGCAAGGATGGTCTTGAGAGATTTCAGTTCCATTGTGTTCCTCCCTTGGGGTGTGGTCTGCCCGGTTGTCCGGGCGGACGTGTCCTGCGCGCTGTCCTCCCAGCGGGGCAGAATTCGCTAATTTGCGCCGGATTAGCGGCTGGAGCGTCGCCAGACGTCCCAGTAGACCGCCGCGATGATGATGATCCCGATGGCGATGCGCTGAACCGAGGTGCTGACGCCCAGGTAGGACAGGCCGACGATGATGGTCTGCATGATCAGCATGCCGATCAGGGTCTTGCCCACGCCGCCGCGACCGCCGAACAGGCTGGTGCCGCCGATGACCACCGCCGCGATGGCAAACAGCTCGTAGCTTTGGCCGCGGGACGGCATGGCAAAGTTCAGCTTGGCGATTTCGAGGATCGCCGCCGTTGCCGCCAGCAACCCGCCGATCATGTAGTAGTAGATGCGGCTCTTGCGGACATTGACGCCGGACAGACGGGCGACCTCTTCGTTGCCGCCGATGGCAAAAGCATGGTTGCCCAGCCGGGTCTTGGTCAGGAACAGCCCCGTCAGCAGGGCCACGCCGAACATGATCAGCATCGGAACCAGGTAGCCGGATCCCAACACCTGAAAACTGTCGGGAAAGCGCGACAGGTCGCGCCCGCTGGCCAGGATCTCGGCCATACCCTTGTAGGCGGTCAACCCGCCAAGCGTCACGATGAAGGCGGGCACCCCGGTCAGCACCTGCACGGTGCCATTGAGCGCACCCAACAGCGCACCCGCCCCAAGGCCGATCAGCACCGCGACGGGCGCCGGCAACTGGTACTCGGCCAGCGCGATGCCGACGATCACGCCGACGACGGCAAAGATCGACCCCACGGACAGGTCCAGCCCGCCCGAGATCAGGACGACGG
The DNA here is from genome assembly GCF_030733205.1 of Mameliella sp. MMSF_3455. GTDB lineage: Bacteria > Pseudomonadota > Alphaproteobacteria > Rhodobacterales > Rhodobacteraceae > Antarctobacter. The sequence goes on along the minus strand of NZ_JASHJL010000006.1, from coordinate 95,848 downwards.
TCGTGCCGCAGGCGAGAATGGCAAGGATCGAGGCCTGACCGAAGATCGACAGCAGCGTGTCGAGGCTGCGGAAGGGTTCGGACAGCACGAAGAACACCAGGTAGATCAGCACCAGTGCCGCCAGCACCTGCCAGATCTGCTGGAACTGGTGCTTGAGCAGGTCGATGCTGCGGCCGACGGGGGCGGGGGTGGAGACCTGGGTCGAGGAATTCTGGCTCATGTCGCTCATTTCAGGCTGCTTTGTCTTCGGTGGTGCCGGTGATCAGGCCAACCAGGGTGTCGCCGTCCACATCCTTGACGTCGCGCACGGCGGCCAGCCGCCCCAGCCGCAGGACCATCACGCGGTCGCAATAATTCATGACGTGCTGCATGTTGTGGGTAATCATGATGACCGACAGTCCGTGATCCTTGAGCGAGCGTACGAGGTTCATGGCCATCTGGCTTTCGCGGACGCCAAGCGCGGCGGTGGGTTCGTCCAGAATGGCGATGCGTTTGCCGAACATGACCGTTTTCGCCAGCGCCACGGCCTGCCGCTGGCCACCGGAGAAGGCTGCGGCCTCGCGGTAGATGTCGACGATGCGGATATCCAGTTTCTGGAACAGGGCGCGGACCTCGGTGTCCATCCGGGCAAAGTCCAATGCGCCGAACAGCCGCCCGGTAAAGTCCTTTCGCAGCAGTTCGCGGCCCAGGTACATGTTCTTGGTGATCGACAGTTCGTTGACCAGCGCCAGGTCCTGGTAGACCGTCTCCATTCCGGCGGCCTTGGCGTCGGTGGGAGTGTTGATCTGTACCTCCTGACCGTACATCTCGACCGTCCCGGCGGTCTTGGAGATGGCGCCGGTCAGCACCTTGATCAGGGTCGATTTCCCGGCGCCGTTGTCGCCGACCACGGCCAGCACCTCGCCCTCGTGCAGGTCCATGTCGACCGAATCAAGCGCCACGACGCCGCCGTAATGTTTGCTGAGTCCGCGCGCCTTCAGGATGGTCCGGGCGCTTGTCGGCTGTGTCATTGGATCCCCCCTCCCAAGGTTTCGTGATCCATTTTGGTCTCTATTGCATAAAAAACAAACTCCTGTCCGGTCAATTGTTTTTTTTCGGTAAAGAACATTTGGCATCAATGGATGATTGGCGCGGTTGGCCAAGAATGCCGAAAAACTGATATGATTGACGTCTATCAAAAAAAGATTGACGTCAATCATTATCCCCCCGATGATCGCTGCCGGGAGGAATTCATGAAGCGGCAACTGCCAACGTTGAGCGACGTGGCACGCCACGCGGGCGTCAGCTATGCGACCGCCGATCGGGTCATCAACGACCGCGGCGGCGTGGCTGAAAAATCCGTGCGGCGGGTGCGTGAGGCGATTGCAGAGCTTGGCTATGTGCGCAATGTCGCGGCGGCCAACCTGTCCCAAAAGCGGACCTACCGCTTTGTGTTTGTCATCCCCGAAGGTCCTAACAGCTTTTTCCAGTACCTGCGACAGGTGCTGTCCGAGGTGCATGACGCGCTGCTGATCGAACGGGTCGACGTGGTCGTGAAAAACGTCCGCGCCTTCGATGCCGGGGCGCTGGCGCAATGCCTTGTCGAACTGTCCGGCGAAACGCTGGACGGTGTCGCGCTTGTCGGCATGGATGACCCCAAGCTGCGCGATGCCATAGACCGCCTGAAAGAGCAGGGGGTCGCCGTGCTGACCCTGGTTGCCGACGTGCCCGAGGCCGGGCGCGACCTGTATGTCGGGATCGACAACGTGGTGGCCGGGCGCACCGCGGGTCGCCTGCTGATCCTTGCGCATGGCGGGCGCGGCGGGCGGGTGCTGCCCGTGGTCGGGTCGCGCGCCGCGCTGGACCACGCCGAGCGGCTGCAGGGCATGAGTGAAACCCTGGCCGAAACCGGCGGCGGGGTCAGCATGGCCCCCGTGATCGAAGGTCGCGACCTGCACGATCACGTCGAACGCCTGGTCCGGCAGGCACTGCTGGACGACCCGGAAATAACCGCGATCTACAGCGCAGGCGCCGGCAATGCAGGCCTTGTCCGCGTGCTCGAAGACCTGCCGCCGGATGTTTCGCGCCCTGTCGTGGTGTTGCACGAACTGGTGCCGCATTCGCGCCGCGCCTTGCAGGACGGGCTGATCGACCTGGTGATTGACCAGCGGCCCGACGACGAAATCAAGCTGGCCCTCGAATGCCTGCGCCGAATGGCCGACCGCATGGACCAGACGCAACCCGTGCCGATCGTTCCCGCGATCTACGTGCGCGAGAACCTTCCCGACACCATTGCTGACGACCAGAACGGAGCCCCCTGATGAGCGACTTCTTTGGAGACCTCGCGCCCCTGAATTTCGACCCCGACAGCGACGGTCTGGCGTTTCGTCACTATGACCCCGACGAGGTGGTCATGGGCAAGCGCATGGAAGACCATCTGCGCTTTGCCGTCGCCTACTGGCACAGCTTTGCCTGGCCCGGCGGCGATCCGTTCGGCGGCCAGACCTTTCAACGCCCCTGGTTCGGCGACGACATGGCGGCGGCCCGTCTGAAGGCCGATGTGGCGTTCGAACTGTATGACCTGTTGGGCGTGCCCTATTTCTGCTGGCACGATGCGGACATCCGTCCCGAAGGCGCGACCTTCGCCGAGAGCAAGGCGAACTTCGACGCCATTATCGACCTCTTCGAGGAAAAGATGGAAAGCGCGAAGGTGCGGCTGCTCTGGGGGACGGCGAACCTGTTTTCGCATCGCCGTTTCATGTCGGGCGCGGCCACCAATCCCGATCCGGACGTCTTTGCCTGGTCGGCGGCGACGGTAAAAACCTGCCTTGACGCGACGCACCGCCTGAAGGGGCAGAACTACGTGCTCTGGGGTGGGCGCGAGGGCTATGAAACCCTGCTCAATACCGACATGGGTCGCGAGATGGAGCACATGGGCCGGTTCCTGTCGATGGTGGTCGACTACAAGCACAAGATCGGCTTCGACGGCCAGATCCTGATCGAACCCAAGCCGCAGGAACCCACCAAGCACCAGTATGACTACGACGTCGCCACCGTTTACGGGTTTCTCCAGCGCTTTGGGCTGGAGAAGGAGGTGAAGGTCAATATCGAACAGGGCCACGCCATTCTTGCCGGGCATTCGTTCGAGCACGAACTGGCCCTGGCACGCGAGCTTGGGGTTCTGGGCTCTATCGACATGAACCGCAACGATTATCAATCCGGTTGGGACACCGACCAGTTCCCCAACAACGTGCCCGAGGTGGCGCTGGCTTACTACGAAATCCTCAAAGCCGGTGGCTTCACGCAGGGCGGCACCAACTTCGACGCCAAGCTGCGGCGGCAATCGCTCGACCCGATCGATCTGGTCGCGGCCCATGCGGGCGCGATGGATGTCTGCGCGCGCGGCCTGAAGGCCGCGGCGAAGATGCTGGAGGATGACGCGCTGGAGGCGCCACGCCGCGACCGATACGCCGGGTGGGACCGGGCAGAGGCGCAGGCGATGCTGACCTCGGACCTGGCCAGCGTGGCCGCGCCCGTCGAGGCGGGCAAGGTCGATCCGCAGCCCGTTTCGGGGCGGCAGGAAATTCTTGAAAACATCGTCAATCGCTACGTTTGACTGGGAGGACTTCATCATGAAGACGATCAAGGGTCCGGGCCTGTTCCTTGCACAGTTCGCAGGGGATGAGGCACCGTTCAACTCATGGGATGCCATCACCAAATGGGCGGCCGATTGCGGCTACAAGGGTGTTCAGGTTCCGGTCTGGGATGCGCGGCTTGTCGATCTGGACAAGCTGGCAGACTCGCAGGCCTATCGCGACGAATGGGTCGGTCAGGCGCGCGCCAATGGCGTCGAAGTCACGGACCTGTCCACGCATATCCTCGGCCAGCTCGTGGCGGTGCACCCGGCCTATGACGCATGGGTCGACGGGTTCGCCGCGCCAGAGGTGCAGGGCAAGCCGAAAGAGCGCACCGAATGGGCCATCGCGCAGGTCAAGAAGGCGCTGACAGCCTCGAAGAACCTTGGCATCGGTCAGCACGTGACGTTTTCGGGCGGATTGTGCTGGCCCTTTGTCTATCCGTTCCCGCAGCGGCCCGTGGGCATGGTCGAAACGGCGTTCGAAGAACTGGCCGCGCGGTGGCGTCCGATCCTGGACCACGCCGAGGACTGCGGCGTCGACGTCTGCTATGAAATCCACCCGATGGAGGATCTGCACGACGGCGACACCTTCGAGATGTTCCTGGATCGGCTGGACGGGCACGCGCGCTGCAACATGCTGTACGATCCCAGCCACTATGTCCTGCAATGCCTTGATTATCTTGATAACATCGACATCTACGCCGACCGTATCAAGATGTTCCACGTCAAGGACGCCGAGTTCAATCCGACCGGGCGCAAGGGCGTCTACGGCGGCTATCAGCCTTGGGAAAAACGCGCCGGCCGTTTCCGCAGCCCGGGCGACGGGCAGGTGGATTTCGGGGCGATCTTTTCCAAGATGGCAGCCAATGATTTCGACGGCTGGGCTGTCGTCGAATGGGAATGCTGCCTGAAACACCCCGAGGACGGCGCGCGCGAAGGGGCGCAGTTCGTCAAGGATCACATCATCCACGTCACCCCGCACGCCTTCGACGATTTCGCTGATGGCGGCACCGATGACGCGGCCAACCGCAAGATGCTGGGGATCGACTGATATGACACGCATCAGACTGGGCATGGTGGGCGGCGGCAATGACGCCTTCATCGGCGGCGTCCACCGCATCGCCAGCCGCATCGACGACCGTTTCGAACTGGTGGCCGGGGCTCTCAGCTCCACCCCGGAAAAGGCCGCCGCCAGCGGCAAGGCGCTGGGGCTGGATCCTGACCGCTCTTACGGGTCGTTCGTGGAGATGGCAGAAAGGGAAGCGGCCCGCGCCGATGGGATCGAGGCGGTCAGCATCGTCACCCCGAACCACGTGCATTTCCCGGCGGCCAAGGCCTTTCTTGATCGGGGCATTCACGTCATCTGCGACAAGCCCCTCACTGCCACGCAAGAGGATGCCGAGGCGATGGCCAGGGCCGTGGCCGACAGCAAGGCGATGTTCATCCTGACGCACAATTACACGGGCTATCCGCTGATCCGGCAGGCCCGAGAGATGGTTGCCGACGGTGACCTTGGCCAGATCCGCGTGGTCCAGGCCGAGTATCCGCAGGACTGGCTGACCGAAACGCTGGAGGCCGAGGGCGTCAAACAGGCCGAGTGGCGGACCGATCCGGCGCGGTCGGGCGCCGGCGGGTCCGTGGGCGACATCGGCACCCATGCCTATAACCTCGCCTGTTTCGTGACTGGCCTGAAGGGCGTCGAACTCGCCGCCGACCTGCACAGTTTCGGCGCGGGACGCAGCCTGGATGACAACGCGCATGTCATGCTGCGTTTCAATGGCGGCGCTCGGGGGATGTTGTGGTGCTCGCAGGTCGCCCCGGGCAACGAGAACGGTCTGCGCCTGCGGGTCTATGGCGCAAAGGGCGGTCTGGAATGGGCGCAGGAGAACCCCAACGAATTGTGGTTCACGCCGCTTGGGGAACCGACACGCCGGATCACGCGCATGGGGGCAGGGGCCTCTGACGCGGCGAACGCGGTCAGCCGCATTCCCCCGGGCCATCCCGAGGGCTACCTGGAAGGGTTCGCCAATATCTATGCCGCCGCCGCAGAGGCGATCCGCAATGTTCAGGCAGGCGGAGACAGGGACGCGGCGCTTGGTATCCTGCCGGGCATAGGTGCCGGACTGGAGGGGATGGCCTTTATCCGGGCCTGCGTTCAATCCTCCGGCGACAACGCTGCATGGGTGGCACTGTGACCACACCTCCCGTCCTGTCCCTGCGCGACGTGCACAAGAGCTTTGGCCCGGTCGAGGTGCTGCATGGTATCGACATCGACATCCGGGCCGGAGAGGTGCTGGCCCTGATCGGGGAAAACGGCGCGGGCAAATCGACGGCCATGAAGATCCTCGCCGGATACCAGCCGCCAAGCTCGGGGCAGGTCCTGCTGGACGGGGCGGACACCCGGTTCGCCTCGCTGCATGACGGCGAGGCGGCGGGCGTCGTCCTGATCCACCAGGAATTCAACCTGGCCGAACAGCTGACCGTCGAGCAGAACATCTTTCTGGGCCGCGAATTGCGGCGCGGTCTGTTGCTGGACAAGGCGCGGATGCGTGCGCTGACGCGTGAGTACCTGGCCAAGGTCAAGTGTCATGTCGATCCGGATACGCCGGTGTCGCGCCTGTCGAACTCTGAAAAGCAGATGGTCGAGATCGCCAAGGCGCTCAGCCGCGATGCCCGGGTTCTGATCATGGACGAACCGACCGCCGTCCTCACCAATGCCGAGGCCAGCATCCTGTTCGACCAGGTCGAGGCGCTGCGCTCGGCTGGCACCGCCGTCGTTTTTACCTCGCACAAGCTGGGCGAGGTAAAGCAGATCGCGGATCGCGTGGCGGTCATGCGGGATGGCAAGGTCGTGCTGACCGCAAAGGCGGGCGACCTCAGCGAGGACGACATGGCCACCGCGATGGTCGGGCGTGACGTGTCGGACCTTTATCCGGCCAAGCCCGGCATCGGATCGGATGCAGCCGTCATGATGCGGGTCGAGGGGCTGGATGTGCCGGGCCATGCCGCGGGGCTGAGCTTTGAGCTGCGGGCGGGGGAATTGCTGGGCATAGCCGGGCTGGTGGGGGCCGGGCGGACTGAGGCGATGGAAGGCCTGTGCGGCCTGCGCCCGGCCACCGCGATGCGGGTGGAAATCGGCGGGACCGAGGTGACGATCCGCCGCCCGGCGGACGCCCTGCAGCACGGCCTGTGCTACCTGACCGAGGACCGCAAGCTGCGCGGTCTGCTCTTGGGCAAGGGGATGCGCGAGAACCTGACCTTGCAGGCCTTGCGCAAGTTCGGCCGTGTCCTGATCGACCAGAAAGCCGAGGATGCGGCGCTGGACGAGGCGATCCGGGAATTCGATATCCGCGCCGGGCGCCGCGACGTGCGGGTTGGCAACCTGTCCGGGGGCAACCAGCAAAAGCTGTTGCTGGCCAAGGTCATGCAATCCGAACCGCGCATCCTGATCGTCGATGAACCAACGCGCGGCATCGACATTGGAACCAAGCAGCAAATCTATGCCTATCTTCGCACGCTGGCCGCGGCGGGGCACGGCATCGTCGTCATCTCGTCCGAGATGCAGGAAATCATCGGCCTGTCGGACCGGGTTCTGGTCATGCACCGTGGCCGGATCGCCGGGACACTGTCCGGCTCAGACATCAACGAAGAGGCCATCGTGCGGCACGCCATGGGCGTGGGCGCCGATCCCGAGGAAAGGGTCGCCTGATGACCAGTGAAACCGTGAACACTCCGCCGCGCCGCGCGCTCCCTTCGATGAGCGTCCTTGGCCCGATCATTGCGCTGCTGGCCTTGATCGCCATCGGTGCCTTCCTGAACCAGAATTTCCTGGGGGTGGGCAACATCACCAACGTTCTGGCCCGGTCGGCCTTTATCGGAATCATCGCCGTCGGCATGACGTTTGTCATAACCGCGGGCGGGCTGGACCTGTCGGTGGGATCGATGGCGGCCTTCATCGCCGGGTTGATGATCCTTGTCATGAACGCGGCGCTGCCGACCTTGGGCGTGGGGGTGCCGATCATCCTGCTGGGCATGGCGACCGCGCTGATCGCCGGGCTGCTGGCGGGGCTGCTGAACGGCTTTCTCATCACCACGCTGGGGATCGAGGCCTTTATCGTCACGCTTGGCACCATGGGGATCTACCGCAGCCTTGTCACATGGCTGGCGGACGGCGGCACGCTTAGTCTCGATTTCGGGCTGCGCACCTTCTACCGCCCGGTCTATTTCGACGGCATCCTTGGCATTTCCTGGCCGATCATCGTCTTTGCGCTGGTCGTGATCATCGGCGAGGTGGTCATGAGCCGCGCCCGTTTCGGTCGTCACTGCGCCGCCACCGGATCGAGCGAGGAGGTCGCGCATTATTCCAACGTCAACGTCAACCGTACCCGAATGACCACCTACGCCATGCTGGGCATCCTGGTGGGCGTGGCGACGATCATGTACGTCCCGCGGCTGGGGTCCGCCTCGGCCTCGACCGGGGTCCTCTGGGAGCTGGAGGCCATTGCCGCGGTGATCATCGGCGGCACGGTGCTCAAGGGCGGTTTCGGCCGGGTCTGGGGCACGGTGATCGGCGTTCTGATCCTGTCCCTGATCGACAACATCCTGAATCTGACAGACCTTGTTTCGCCCTATCTCAACGGCGCGATCCAGGGGGTCATCATCATTCTCGCTGTCATTCTGCAGCGCGAAGCCAAGGCAAAGGGATGAAACCTTTGCCAACCAACGGGAGGAACTCCATGACCTATCTAAAGACTTTCGCAACGGGACTGGTTGCGGCCGCCCTGACCGCAAGCGTCGCCATGGCGCAGGACACCAAGGTGATCGGCGTCTCGATCCCTGCGGCAACCCACGGCTGGGCCGGCGGCATGAACTTTCACGCGCGCGAGGCCGTGGAACGGCTGGAAGGCGTCTATCCGCAACTGGACTTCGTTCTGGCGACGGCCTCGGATCCGGGCAAGCAGGTGAACGACATCGAAGACATGGTCGCCACCCGCAACATCGACGCGCTTGTCGTTCTGCCCTTCGAATCCGAGCCGCTGACCTCGCCCGTGCATGCGGTCGCCGAAGGCGGCGCATGGGTGACCGTGGTGGACCGTGGCTTGTCGGTGGAAGGGATCGAGGATCTGTACGTTGCCGGCGACAACCCGGGCTTTGGCCGCGTATCGGGTGAATACATGGTGTCGAAGATGCCCGAAGGCGGCAAGATCGTCGTCCTGCGTGGCATCCCGACCACCATCGACAACGAACGCGTCGACGGCTTCAAGGCGGCGATCGAGGGCTCCGGCATCGAGATCATCGACATGGAGCACGGCAACTGGAACCGCGACGACAGCTTTGACGTGATGCAGGATTTCCTGTCCAAGCACGATCAGATCGACGCGGTCTGGGCCTCGGACGACGACATGGCCGTGGGCGTCCTCGCCGCCATCGACGCGGCGGGCCGCGAAGACATCCAGTTCGTGCTGGGCGGTGCAGGCATGAAAGAGATGGTCAAGCGCGTCATGGACGGCGACAAGATGATCCCCGCCGACGTGACCTATCCGCCGTCGATGATCGCCACGGCAATCGAACTGACCGCGATTGCCATGACCTCGACAGCGCCTGTCTCCGGCACCTTTACCATCGGTTCGGTTCTGGTCACGCCGGAAAATGCCGAAAACTTCTACTACCCCGACAGCCCGTTCTGAGGGGACTGGGGCAGGGCCTTGTCCTGCCCCAACGACGCGCATGCAGCGGGCCCTGCGGTCGCGCGGCCCGCTGGGATCCGAGCGTGCCTTGTCTGCGACAAGGTCGCGCCAGATCTCACGACCTGAACATCTCCTCGCGGAGATCACGCTGTTTCCGCTCTGCCCTGGACACGATGACGCCTTTGCCGAGCTCCAGCGTATAGAGGGCGAGTTCGCTCAGGACCTCGTCGGCCCGGGATGGTTCGCGGTTTTCGATCGCATCTGTCAGGGCGGTGTGCAGATGCACGATCTGTTCCCGAGATCGTGCCGAGTAGGTGATCATGTTCATCAGCGGCTGCATTGCCTCGACGGCTCCGGCCAGTTGATAGGACAGGATCGGGTTCTTGGCCGCATCCACCAGTGCCCGGTGCAGCGCGACGTCCGAGGCGCAGAAGGTCTCGTCGCTCAGCCCCGGTTCGCCCTGGCGTCGGATTTCGGCGCGCATCGCCGCGAGATCCTCTGCCGTCCTCCGTTCCGAGGCCAGCGCCGTACAGGACCGTTCCAGCGCGAAACGCGCTTCGCAGGCAATGTCGAAGTCGACCTGGTTGATCGAAAGCAGAAGAGTCGACGACGTCGCGTGGAGCGCCTGCGCCTCCTTGTAGGACAAGCGACGGACAAAAGCCCCGCCAAAGGCCCCCCGTTCGGTCCGGATCAACGATTGCGCGGCCAGCCGTTTGAGCGCTTCGCGCACCGTCGGGCGGGACACGTCAAAGCGTTCGGCAAGGTCTGATTCGGACGGCAGACGGTCGTCAGCGGTCAATTCACCAGCGAGAATCGCATCCCGGAGCGCCTTGGCAATTTGTGCCGGCAGGTCAGGTCCTTGTTTTTGCTTGGCTGATTTCATTTGTCTTACATTTAATTGTCAGGCATTTTCTGGTCAATGCTTTGGCGCGCACACCGTGAGGGAGGAAACGGTCTTGTTTGCACTGACTATCAGATCGCTGCGGCGCGCGCACTGGATCGCCTTTTTTGCCGGGCTTCTGCTGTGCTGGTGCGTGCTTTTTGCGATGGCCGTGCCCGCCGAGTTGCGCGCGCTGGAGGCCACATATGGTACGTCGGTGGTGGAGTTCCTCTGCACCGGGTTGCTGGGGACATCGAGCTTTGCCTCTGCCTTTGCGATGTGGGTCCTGATGAGCGCGGCAATGATGGCGCCGACCGCCGTGCCCGCACTGGCCACCTATGATGATCTTGGACAGGTCACCAAGACCGCGTTCTGGCAATTGCTTGGCGGATACATCGCCGTGTGGGTTGGCTTGTCTGGCGTGGCAGCGCTGGCGCAGGTCGGGTTGTACAGGGCCGGGCTGATCGGCGGGCTTGGCCAAAGCCTGTCGCTGCCGCTGACCGTCGCCCTGCTGATCGGCGCCGGGCTCTACCAGTTCAGCGCCATGAAAGAGGCCTGCCTGTCGCGCTGCCGCGCGCCGCTGACCTTTTTCATCCAGCATTGGGAAGAAGGCCCTTTCCGCAACGGGCTGCGGATGGGTCTTGATTGCGTCGGGTGCTGCTGGGCGCTGATGGCGCTGGCCTTCGTGGGGGGCACGATGAACCTGGGGTTCATGGGGCTGGCCATGCTGCTGATGACGCTGGAAAAACTGCCCGACATCGGGCGCCACCTGACAAAACCGCTGGGCGGGATGCTGATCGCATCCGGTCTAGCACTGCCGCTGATCTCATAGGGAGGAGATATCAAATGGCACTGGATGCGACCGCCATTCCGGACTGGATAATCAAGGGTGAGCTGATCCTGAACTGCAACTGCACGGTCTTCTGCCCCTGCGTTGTCAGCCTGGGCAAGCACCCGCCAACCGAGGGCTATTGCCAGACCTGGGGCGGGGTGCGCATCGACGAGGGCAGCTTTGGGGAAGAGGATCTCTCGGGGCTGAACATCGGCCTTCTGATCGAGATTCCCGGACAGATGGCGCGCGGCAACTGGAAGGCCGCCGTCTTCATCGACGACCGGGCCAGCGCGGCGGCGCATGAGGCCCTGGTGAATATCTTCAGCGGCGCGGCGCGGGGCACAACGGGGCTATTCGGCATCCTGGTCAGCGAGTTCCTCGGTGCCGAAAGCGCGCCGGTCTCTTATGAGAACGACGGCGACACCCGTCGCCTGATGGTCGGCAAGAAGATCCAGGGCGAGGTCGTTCCCGTCAAGGATGCCAAGGGGCGCGAGACCACGATCACCAACACCGACTACTGGATGGGATCGGACGTGACGGTGGGCACCGCCAAGAAGGGCCGCGTGCGTGCCTTTGGCCGGGTTTGGGATTTCGAAGGCCGCTCGGCCGAGATCTGCCAGATCGACTGGCACGGCCCTCGCTAAGGAAAGGCGCCAGCCATGCACCAGACCTTCGGCGCTTTGGCCCCCGGTTCGGCAAGTTTCGTGCCGTTGTCGCCGGTATCCGTCGGCCCGTGCGCCGTCACCATTCGCGAATTCTGGAACTAAGGAGAAACGACATGTTCAAGGCACTGCTCGTCGAGAAAAACGACGAGGGCAAGACATCCGCCAGCGTCACCGAGGTCAGCGAAGACCAACTGCCCGAGGGTGACGTGACCGTGGCGGTGGAATATTCCACCGTGAACTACAAGGACGGGCTTTGCATCGGGCCGGGCGGCGGGCTTGTCCGCAGCTATCCGCATGTGCCGGGGATCGACTTTGCCGGGACGGTCGAGAGTTCCGATGACGACCGCTACAAGCCCGGCGACAAGGTGGTTCTGACCGGCTGGCGCGTCGGTGAAAACCGCTGGGGCGGCTATGCCGAGAAGGCGCGCGTGAAGGCCGACATGCTGGTGCCGTTGCCCGACGGGCTGGACACCCGCCAGGCGATGGCGGTGGGCACCGCTGGACTGACCGCGATGCTGGCCGTGATGGCGCTGGAGGATCAGGGCATCAAGGACGGCCCGGTTCTGGTGACCGGCGCCGCCGGGGGCGTTGGCTCGGTGGCGACGGCGATCCTGGCCAGGCTGGGCCACGAGGTGGCGGCCGTCACGGGGCGCCCGGATCAGGCGGATTACCTCAAGGGCCTTGGCGCGGCACAGATCGTGGCGCGCGAGGACCTGACCGAAGTCACGAAGAAGCCGCTGGAAGCCGAGCAATGGGGCGGCTGTGTCGATGCCGTTGCCGGGGCCATGCTGGGACGGGTGCTCAAGCAGATGCAATACGGGTCTTCGGTCGCGGCCATCGGCCTTGCGGGCGGGGCGGCAATCGAAGGGGCCCTTATCACGCCTTTCATCCTGCGCGGTGTGAACCTGCTGGGCATCGACTCGGTCATGCAGCCCTACGACAACCGCGTCCGCGCGTGGAAGCGCATCGCACGCGATCTGCCGATGGACAAACTTGAGGCGATGGTACAGCCCGCCACGCTTGCCGACTTGCCGGGTCTTGGGCGTGACATCCTCAAGGGCCAGGTCAAGGGCCGGGTCGTGGTCGACGTGAAAGCCTGATTATCGTCAAGGTCGATCCGGGCCACTTAGAAGAGTTGCCCGGATCACATCTGCTTTCAGCGTGCGCTGATCGGATGGCGCCCGCGCGCCGGCCAATAATGCGTGTTATGTAATTTTTGCGCGCAGAAGGGAGCCGGGGTCACGATCTGCCCCGGCACGCCAACCGACAGGGTCAATGCGTCAGGACCTGGTCCAGAAATGCGCGGGTGCGTTCGTTCGACTGCGCGGTGAAAAAGGTCTCGGGGTCGTTTTCCTCGATGATCTCACCGGCGTCCATGAACAGGACCCGATCCGCGACCTTGCGGGCGAACCCCATCTCATGCGTCACGCAGATCATGGTCATACCTTCCTGTGCCAGCGTCACCATCACGTCCAGAACCTCGCCGATCATCTCGGGGTCCAGCGCGCTGGTCGGTTCGTCGAACAGCAGGATTTCCGGCTTCATGCACAGGGCGCGGGCGATGGCGACGCGCTGCTGTTGTCCGCCCGACAGTTGGCCAGGGAACTTGTGCGCCTGGTTTCCGATCTGGACCTTGTTGAGGAATTTCATCGCCGTATCCTCGGCCTCGCCCTGCGGCATCTTGCGGGCCAGCATCGGCGCAAGGGTGCAGTTTTCCAGGATGCTGAGGTGCGGAAACAGGTTGAAGTGCTGAAAGCACATCCCGACCTCTCGGCGCATCGCCTCTATGTTGGGGGCGTCGGCGTTGATCGGTTCACCCTTGATCAGGATATCGCCGGACTGGTGTTCCTCCAGCTGGTTGATGGTGCGGATCATGGTGGACTTGCCGGAGCCGGACGGACCGCAGACCACGATCCTTTCGCCCTTGGCAACAGAAAGATTCACATTCCTCAGCGCGTGGTAGGTACCGTACCACTTGTTGACGTTGCGCATTTCGACGGCCGGGGTCATGGGCGGTCTCCCTCAGGGCTGGGTTTCTCGGCGGCGGTGACGATGATTTCGACCTTCAGCGCGTCGCGGGCCAGTCGCGCCTCGCCGCAGGCGCGCGCGGGGGCCTTGCCCTCGGGCACCCAGGCGTCCCAGACCGCGTTCATCTCGGCGAAATCGGCCATGTCTGCCAACCACACGATGGCCTGCAGGATGTGGTTGCGGTCCGATCCGGCCTCTTGCAGCAGGGCGTCGATGCGCGACAGGCAATCGCGGGTCTGGTCGGCCACGGTGTCCCCGGCACCAACCTGCCCACAAAGGTAAATGGTGCCGTTGTGCTTGACGATCTTGCTCATGCGTGGACCTGTGTGCAGTCGTTCGATCATGCTGGTTCTCCGATCAGGTGCCGGGCCCGCAGCGCGGCGGTGATTTCATCAAGGATCGCGGGGTCGTCGATGGCGGCCGGCATCTTGTAATCGGCTCCGTCGGCAATCTTCTGGACCGTTCCGCGCAGCACCTTGCCGGACCGCGTCTTGGGCAGGCGCTTGACCTCGATCGCGGTCCTGAAGGCGGCGACGGCACCGATCTTGGACCGGACCAGCGTCACCAGTTCGCGCTCCAACTCGACAAGATCGCGGTCGCTGCCGTCATTGGTCACGAACAGGCCCAGCGGCTTCTGCCCTTTCAGCGCGTCCGATTTGCCCACCACCGCGCATTCGGCAATGTCGGGATGGCTGGCGATGACCTCTTCCATCGCGCCGGTCGACAGGCGGTGCCCGGCCACGTTGATGATGTCATCGGTGCGCGCCATGATGAAGACATAGCCGTCCTCGTCGATGATCCCGGCGTCCGAGGTCGCGTAATAGCCCGGGAACTCTGCCAAGTAGGATTTCACGAAGCGCTCCGGCGCATTCCACAGCGTCGGAAAGCCCGAGGGCGGCAGCGGCAGTTTGCAGACGATATTGCCCAGCGTTCCGGGCGGCACCGGGTGGCCCTCGTCGTCCAACACACGGATGTCATACCCCGGCATCGGCTTGCCCGGCGATCCCGGCTTGACCGGAAATGCGCCCAGGCCCACCGGGTTGCCCGACATGGGCCAGCCGGTTTCGGTCTGCCACCAATGGTCGATGATCGGGCGCGACAGTTTGGCCTGCGCCCAGTCTACCGTCGCCGGGTCGGACCGCTCCCCGGCAAGGAACAGCGTGCGGAAACTGCTGAGGTCATAATCGCCGATCAGGGCACCGCTCGGGTCTTCCTTGCGGATCGCGCGCAGGGCTGTCGGGGCGGCGAACAGGGCCGAGACACCGTGATCCTGGATCACCTTCCAGAACACGCCTGCGTCCGGGGTGCCCACCGGCTTGCCCTCGAACAGGATGGTCGTCGCACCGTGCAGCAGGGGGCCATAACAGATGTAGGAGTGCCCAACGACCCAGCCCACGTCCGATGCGGCCCAGAATACCTCTCCCGGCTGGATGCCGTAGTGGTGTTCCATGGTCCAGCGCAGCGCCACCATGTGACCGCCGTTGTCACGCACGACGCCCTTGGGCTGGCCCGTGGTGCCGGATGTATAAAGGATGTAGAGTGGATCGGTGGCGGCGACGGGCACGCAATCCGTCCATGCGCCTGCCGCGATGGCAGCGTCCACCGCCTGCGCATAATCCAGGTCCCGGCCCGCGATCAGGTCACAGGTCAGGGTGTCGCGTTGCAGGATCACGCAGTGTTCGGGCTTGTGCTGCGATTGGTCGATCGCCTGGTCCAGCAACGGCTTGTAGGCGATCACGCGGCCCGGCTCGATCCCGCAAGAAGCCGAGATCACCACCTTGGGCGCGGCATCGTCGATCCGCGTGGCCAGTTCCTGCGCGGCGAAACCGCCGAACACAACGGAATGCACCGCCCCCAGCCGCGCACAGGCCAGCATGGCAAAGATCGCCTGCGGCACCATCGGCATGTAGATCACCACCCGGTCGCCCTTGGCCACGCCCAGCCCGCGCAAGACATGGGCCAGCGCGCTGACCTGTTCCTGCAATTCGGCAAAGGTGTAGCGCGCCACATGGCCGGTGATCGGGCTGTCGTGGATCACGGCCGGTTGATCGCCCCGCCCTGCCGCCACGTGCCGGTCCACGCAGTTGTAACAGGTGTTGCAGATCGCCCCGTCGAACCAGCGCCCATAGGCCCCGGCGTCGGGGTTGAACACCTGTGTCGCCGGGGAGAACCAGTCGATGTTCTGCGCTGCCTGCTTCCAGAATCCGACCGGATCGGCCTGCCAGGCGGCGTAAGTCTCGGAATATCTCGACATCTTGCGCAGCCTCAGCAGGTGTAGTTCAGGCCAAGGCGGCCACCGTCGACATAGATCGTCTCGCCGGTGATGTAGCTGGCCTTCTTCGAGCAGAGGAACGCCACCACGTCACCGATTTCCCGCGCGCTGCCCGACCGGCCCAGCGGCGTGCGCGACATGGCCACGCGAAAGGCCTCGGGGTTGGCGTTGACGCCCGCCATCATTTCCGTGTCGATGGAACCGGGGCCAACCGCGTTCACGCGGATATTGTCCTTAGCCAGCGCCAGAGCGGCAGCCTTGGTCAGCTGCATCACGCCACCCTTGGACGCGCAATAGGCCGGGATCGCCGGGATCGCCACCTGCGCATTGATTGAGGACATGTTGACGATGGCGCCTTCGATCTTGTGCTCGACCATGACACGCGCGGCCAGTTGCGTGGCCACAAAGACCCCGCGCAGGTTCACGTCGATCACCTTTTCAAAGGCTTTCAGGTCATAGGTCAGGAAATCGCCGGGCATCGCGATACCCGCGTTGTTGACTAATGCGTGCAGCGGGCCGTGATCTGCCGCGATCCGGGCGAACATCGCCTCGATCTGGGCCACGTCGCCTATATCGCAAACCAGCCCCGCAACGGCACCCAGCGTCCTGGCCGCCTCGGCCACGCCATCCGCCTGGATGTCGGACAGGATCACGTCAAAGCCGTCTTCGATCAGCGCCTCGGCGCAGGCATAGCCGATCCCCTGGGCCGCGCCCGTGACCAGTGCAAGAGGTTTCCCTGTCATCGTCTTACCCTTCGTATCCATAGTCTGCTTTCGCCTGTTCCGGCGTGATCAATCCGGTCTTCAGATCGTCCTCGACGCTTGCGCGGTCGCGGTTTGCCGGGGCGCCGTAACCGCCGCCCCCCGGCAGGCTGAGCTTCAGCCGCTTTCCGTTCTTCACCTGCTGGCGTCCCTTGCTGCGCAAGGGCGTGCCATCGGCCAGTTCGACCCGACCGGGCGCGCCGCTGCTGCCGCCGTCGCGCCCACGCGCGGGGTTCTCGACCCGGTCGAACATGGCGTTGAAGTAGAAGTCATAGCCCTCGCGCGGCTCGATCTCGATGATTTGGCCCAACCCGCCGCGCAGGGCACCGGCGCCGCCTGATCCCGCACGCAGATCCTTGCGCCAGATCGTGATGGGACCCACGTGTTCCGTGGCCTCGACGCTCATGGTGGACACGCCCGAGGGGAAGGCCGTGGCGGACAACCCGTCGAATTGAGGCCGTGCGCCGGTGCCGCCAGAGTTGAACATCAGCACCTCGCGGTTCGGCAGCCCGCTGTCCGGGTCGCTGGGCCGCGCAGAAATCTGGATGTTCCAGAGCGCGCTTGCCCCCTCTGCCGGGACCGTTCCGGGCAGCGCCTGGTGCAGTGCGCCCAGCACCACGTCCGGCACAAGGTGGCCCAGGACGTGGCGCACCGAGACCGGCGCAGGGCGCTTGGCCGCAAGGATACAGCCCTCCGGCGCGGTGATCTCGAACGGCTCCAGAGAGCCGGTGTTGTTGGGCACCTGCGGCGCGATCGCGCATTTCAGGCCGTAGCAGGCATAAGCGCGGGTATAGACCTCTGGCACGTTGACGCCGAAACGGCTCATCCCGGATGTGCCGTCGAAATCGGCGCGCAGGTGGTCGCCTTCGACGTCCAGCCTGACCACCATCTGCACCGGCACGTCATAGCCATCCACCTGCATCGAATGCCGGAACGTCCCGTTCGGCACCTTGGCGATGGCCTCTCGCGTGGCTTTGCGGCTGCTGTCGATAATGAAATCCGACAGACCCTGCAGATCGTCGATACCGAATTCGCCCATCATGGCCTGAAGGCGACGATCCCCGGCCTCGTTACAGGCGGCCAGCGAATACATGTCCCCCACGACCTGGTCGGGTTCACGCACATTGGCGCGGACCAGCCGGATCAGGTCTCGGGCCACCTCGCCGCGTTCGGCGAATTTCATGATCGGGATGAGCAGGCCCTCTTCGTAGACCTCGTTGCCGTCCGGGCCGAACCCGCGACCGCCGATGTCGACCACATGCGCGGTGCAGGCAAAAAACCCGATGTGCTGGCCGTTCCGGAAACTGGGAGACACCACCGTGATGTCGTGCAGGTGCCCGGTGCCCAGCCAGGGATCGTTGGTGATGAAGACATCACCCTCGAATATGTTCTGCGCGCCGATCTCGCGCACGAAATGGGTGACGCTTTCGGCCATGGCGTTGACGTGGCCGGGCGTGCCGGTGACAGCCTGCGCCATCATCCGCCCCTGCCGGTCGAACAGGCCCGCCGACAGGTCGCCCGCCTCGCGCACCGAAGTGGAAAAGGCCGTGCGGATCAGCGTTGTCGCCTGTTCCTCGACGACGGCGATCAGGCGGTTCCACATGATCTGGTAGTCAATCGCAGTGGGGGTCATTGGGTGTCTCCCTTGGCGGTAAGGCGAAGGCTGCCATCGCCCTGCCCCACGGCCCGATAGGCCGAGGTGACGATGGTGGTGGTCTCGGCCTCGACGATGATGGCCGGTCCATCGACCGCGCGGCCGGGGGTCATGTCCTTACGGTCGACCTCGACGGCATCCACGGCCTGTCGGCGTGCGGCGTCATAGAACTGCCGGGTGCGCAGCGGTGTGACGACGGTGCCGCTGTCGTGGCGGACAACCGGTGTCGTCTCCGGCAGGACAGAGGCGACGACGAGCGACCAGTTGGTGACCTCCACCCCCAGCCCGTCGATCACCCGGCCAAAGAGGGTGCGATAGGCGGCTTCGAAAGCCTCGAGGATCTGCGTCCGGTCCGCATCGACAAAGGTCTTGTAGGGCAGCGGCACCGGGATTTCCCAGCCTTGGCCGGAATAGCGCATGAAGGCGGTCAGCCGTGTCGTGGTGGCCTCGCCGTTGGCGCCGGCGTTCACGAACGCGGCCGCCTCGGCCTCCAGCTCCTTGAGGGCGGCGTTGACCGCCTCGGCGTCGAAACTTTCGACCCGCTGGAACAAGCCGCGCGTGGCCTCATAGCTGAACGGCGCCTTGAGGAACCCGATGGCGGACCCCACGCCCGCGCCCGGCGGAATGATCAACTCGCGGATGCCCAGCTTTTCGCACAGGCGGCAGGCGTGCAGCGGTGCGCCGCCGCCGAACCCGATCATGGTGAAATGTTCGATGTCGCGGCCATTCTCCACCGTGTGCACCCGCGCGGCGTTGGCCATGTTCTCATCGACCATCTCCGTCACGCCAAAGGCCGCGTCGGAAACACCTATGTCCAGCTTGGCCGCCAGCCTGTCCGCAACCGCCTTGTCCGAGGCGTCGGGCGACAGGGGGATCGCGCCACCGGCAAAGTTCTCGGGGTCCAGCCGGCCCAGCAGCAGGTTGGCATCGGTGACGGTGGGTTCCGTGCCGCCGCGCCCGTAACAGGCCGGGCCGGGTTCCGAGGCCGCCGACCGGGGGCCAACCTGGATCCGGCCAAGGCTGTCGATGGATGCGATGGACCCACCCCCTGCCCCGATCTCGACCATCTCGACCACCGGGGTCGAAACCGTCATGCCCGACCCCTTCTTGAAGCGGTAGGTCCGGGCAACCTCGAAGGTGTTGGCCGTTTTCGGTTCCGCGCCTTCGATCAGGCAGATCTTGGCCGTGGTGCCGCCCATGTCAAAGGACAGCACGCTGTCCAGCCCGTGACCGCGCGCGAAATCGGCGGCAAAGATCGCGCCCCCCGCCGGGCCGGATTCCAGCAGGCGCACCGGTTGTTCGGCGGCCACGTCGACAGAGATCAGGCCGCCGCCGGAATGCAGCATGAAGACCGGCGCAGAGACCCCCGCCTCTTGCAGGCGCGCCACCAGCCGCCCCAGGTAATCGGCCACCTGTGGCTGGACGTAGGCATTGGCGATCACGGTGTTGAAGCGCGGCAGTTCACGCATCTGCGGAGAAATGACCGAGGAAATCGAGATCGACAGGTCGGGCACGGCGGCGCGCAGGGCCTCTGCCATCTGCACCTCATGCGCGTCGTTGGCGTAAGAATGCATCAGGCCGATGGCGACGGCGTCATAGCCGCCGTCCAGCACCCGCTGCACCATGGTCTGCACCTCGACCGGGTCCAGCGGCAACAGGACCTCACCGTTCGGACCCATGCGTTCCTTCAGGGTGAACCGGTCTTCGCGGGACACCAGCGGCACCGGCAGGGTCAGGTTCAGGTCGTATTGTTCAAAGCGGTTCTCGGACCGCATCTCGATCACGTCCCGGAACCCTTCGGTGGTGATAAAGGCCAGCCGCGCCCCCCGCCGTTCAATCAGCGCATTGGTGACCAGCGTGGTTCCATGGATCACCTGGCCGATCTCGGCCAGCGCGATCCCGGCCTTCTCCGCCGCGATGGTGATCCCGTCCAGGATGGCCTGTTCGGGTTGTGTGTAGTTGGTCAGGACCTTGCAGGTGGACAGCCCGCCGGGATGGGCAAGCGCGACATCGGTGAACGTGCCGCCGATATCGACGCCGACGCGAGTCTTTGGAATGGCCATGATCAGATCGCCTTCATGATTTGTTTGGCGGTGAATGCGGATTGATAGATGCGCGACACGAAGGGCGCGCTGGAGACCGTCGACAGTTCGGTCATCGGCAAGGGCAGATCGGCGCGGTCCATGCCGGTCATCAGCCCGGCCATGGTTTCGCCGAACATGGTCCCGGTGGTGATCCCGCGCCCGTTGTAACCGATCGCGGTGAACAGGTTCTGGTCCAGCTCATGCACGCGCGGCAGGTGATCGGGTGTCATGGCGATCTGGCCGTGCCAGGCCTCTTCGAACTCGACCGGTCCCAGCGTCGGAAAGATGCGCGCGATCTGCTTTTTTGCCCAGCGGTGCGACAGCCCGCGATCCTTAGTGCCGATCACCTTGCCCATCGAGCCGACCAGCAGACGGTTGTAGGCGTCGCGGCGGACGTTGAACATGATCTGCCCCGTGTCCCACAGCCCCTGCCGCCCCGGCAGGATGTGAGCGGCCTCCGGCCCCAGCGGCTTGGTCGCCAGCTGAAAGTAATGGATCATCGTGAAGGTGCGGTTCAGGTCCGGCCAGAGCGTGTCGGTGTAGGCATTGGTGCCGAGCACGACCGCCCGCGCCCGGATCTCGCCTTGATCGGTGGTCACGGTCCAGATGCCGCCATCCCGTTTCAGGCCGGTCGCGCGGACGCCCGTGCTGATCTTGGCCCCGGCGCCAAGCGCGGCGCGGGCCAGCCCCCGGCAATATCCCATCGGGTTGATCGTGCCACAGCGGCGATCCACCAGGCCGCCGTGAAAATGTGTGGTGCCGATCAGGTCGGACACGTCCTCCCGGGTCAGCAGGTCCACCGGTTCGCCCAGGCGCTGCCATTCCCTGTGCCGGTCCTGCAGGTCTTTGACGCCGCTGGGGCCGTGGGCGGCGTGGATTGTGCCGGTGCGCGTGACCTCGCAGCGGATCTGGTGCCTTTCGATCAGCGAAAACACGTATTCCGGCCCCTGCCCGAACCGCTTGATGAAACGTGGCCCGTAGGTCTGGCCCAGCTGTTCGCGCACTTTCTGGGGTGGAAGCCAAAGGGCGGCATTCACCAGCCCGACGTTGCGGCCTGACCCGCCATAGCCGATCTGCTCGGCCTCGATGACATGGGCGGACAGTCCCTTTTCCGCGCAATGCAGGGCCGTGGACAGCCCGGTAAAACCGCCGCCGACCACGGCGACGTCAAGGATCTCCTCACCCGTATCCAAGGGCGCGCGATAGTCCGGTTCCTGCGCGGACGCATCCCAAAGCGAAATGGCATCGGAAGGTGTCATGGGTCGATTCTCCAATTCGAAATGCTGTGGCAGCCTTGTCCGAAAGCTTGCACAGTGCCCCGAAACGTGTCAACATACGAAATACATGTTCTGCATAGCAATACAGGTGACGCCAAGATGCCGCTTAAAATTTCCTCAGCCCAGATGGTGAAAGACGCCCGCGCCCGGATCAAAGAGATCGAGACGCCGGACTTGATCGCCATGGTGGACGATCCCGATGTGGTGATTGTCGATATCCGGGACGTGCGCGAACGACAGCGCAGCGGATACATCCCCGGCAGCTTTCACGCGCCGCGCGGGATGATCGAATTCTGGGTCGATCCCGACAGTCCCTATTTCAAGGAGATCTTCGGCCAGGAGGGCAAGACATTCGTCTTTCATTGCGCCTCGGGCTGGCGCTCGGCCCTGACGACCGCAACGCTTCAGGACATGGGATTCGAGGCCGCGCACCTGAAAGAGGGTTTTTCCACCTGGGAAAGGCACGGCGGCCCGGTGGAACTCCCCGAATAGAAGGACTGACGTCCCTCAGCCGCGGCCCAGCTTTTGCGAGACAGAGCGGGCCGCGTGCGACACCAGCGCCCCGTAGCGATCGACGCCGCCCTCGGGCAGGTTGATGTCCGGCAGGGAGATCCCCAGCGCACCGACCGGCTCGCCCCCGGGCAGCGTGATCGGTGCGCCAAAGCTCAGGATGCGGTCGCGGAACTCACCGGTGTCATAGGCATAGCCGCGCTTCAGCGTTGCCTCGATATCGGCATCCAACCCGGCAAGATCGGTGATCGTCCGGTCTGTATGCGCCACCAGTTCCGCGCC
Organism: Mameliella sp. MMSF_3455; assembly: GCF_030733205.1. Taxonomy (GTDB): domain Bacteria; phylum Pseudomonadota; class Alphaproteobacteria; order Rhodobacterales; family Rhodobacteraceae; genus Antarctobacter. The sequence goes on along the minus strand of NZ_JASHJL010000006.1, from coordinate 73,300 downwards.
GACCTGATCGCGCAGCTTGTCATACTCGGCGGCCAGGATCGCCTTGCCGGTGCCCACGCAATGCAGCGGTGCGGTGCCGCCGATCGTGTTCCAGGACCGGATCGGTTTCTGGCTGTCGATCTTGTCGATATAGACGATGGACAGGCTTTCACGCACCGCGAGATAGACCGCCTCACCGGTTTCCTTCGACAGGTAGGCCAGTTCCGGCGCCGCCAGTTCGCGCAGGTTCAGGTTCTCGACAGACGCACGCCCGACGCGCCACGTCTTCAACGTGGCGGCATAGGTCTTATCCGGCAGATGCTGAACATAGCCCAGCGTCGCCAGCGTTTGCAAAAGCCGAAAGGTGTTGGACTTGGTCAGGCCCAATTCCTTGGACAGTTCCGTGACGCCCTTGCCCTGCTGCGACCCGACGAGGTTTTCGAGGATGGCAAGCCCCTTGGACAGCGTGGAATCGACCTTGGGTTCTTTCGCTGGGGCCTGGCTCATATTGTTTCCCGTTCCATTTTGGACTTGGTAGCACCTACGCTCCGGCTTCGAAAGGTGGCGGTTGGTGCGCCTCGACCGGGGGCAGGTCGTCGTCAAAGCGACGCAGGTCCACCAGAGCGGAATGCGCTGCCGGGCTTTGCGTCAGGGCCGAGGTCCGCAGGTCATGGGTCAGGACGTTGGGGTTGCCGTGCCGGTCGCGGGCCTGCGGCGCGCTGAAATCGGGATCGTACCACGCCCCGGTCCAGAGAAAGACGCAGCCCTGCTGGATCTCTGGCGTCACCCGCGCGCCGGCAAGGCAGCGGCCCCGTCCATTGAACAGTTCCACCACGTCGCCATCCGTGATCCCCCGACTGGCCGCGTCATCGGGATGGATCAGAACCGGTTCCCGCCCCTGCACCTTGTGGCTGAGGCTGTAGGCGCCGTTGTCCAGCTGGCTGTGCAGCCGGGTTTTTGGCTGACCGGACAGCAGCGCAAGCGGATACCGCGCCCCCTGCCCCGCCGCCTGATCGCGCGGCACGAACCACGCGGCGTGCCCCTTGCAGTCCGGCAGGTCGAACCCGGCGATTGTCTCCGAGTACAACTCGATCCGGCCGCTGGGTGTCGGCAGGCTGTTGGCCACGGGATCGGCGCGATAGTCGGCCAGGAACACCTGCTGCGGGCTGGGGTCCGGCAGGGTGATCACATCACCGCTCAGAAAGGTCTCCCAATCGGGCAGGTCGCATCCCGCCTCCTGCGCGCGGTGGCGCGTGATCTCCCAGATCTCGCGCAGCCAGTCATCGGCGGACTTGCCTTCGGTAAAGGCCTCCGCCGTGCCCAGGCGTGCCGACAGCTCGGCGTAGATATCGTATTCGATGCGCGCCTCACCCTCGGGTGGGACAAGCCGGGGCATGGGAACCAGCCCGTTGTCGGACTTGCCGGCCCCGAAATCCGTCCTCTCCTGCGCGGCGGCGACCGGCAGCACGATATCGGCGTGCCGGGCGGTGGCGGTCCAGTTCACCTCGTTGACGATGATCGTTTCCGGCGTCTGGAACGCGGCGTGCAGGCGGTTGAGGTCCTGGTGGTGATGGAACGGATTGCCTCCGGCCCACCAGACAAGGCGCGCGTGCGGGAAGACCCTCTCTTGCCCCTGGTAATGATAGGTGCCGCCGGGGTTCAGCAGCATCTCGCTGATCATCGCCACGGGGATGAAGTCCTGCACCGGGTTCTGGCCCTGGGGCAGCGTCCCCCAGCGGAACAGTCGTTCGATGTTGCCGATATTGGCGTTCACGCCGTAGCCCACGGTATAGCCGCCGCCGGGCAGTCCGACCTGGCCCAGCATTGCGGCCAGGGTGATCGCCATCCACATCGGCTGTTCGCCATGGTCCGTGCGCTGCACCCCGGCGGCCACGCTAATCATCGTACGGCCCGCCGCCATGCGCCGTGCCAGCGCTCGGATCGCCTCGGCCTCGATCCCTGTCTGTTCCGCGGCCCAGTCGGCGTCCTTGGGTGCGCCGTCCTCGTGGCCCAGCAGGTAGGTTTCCACCTTGTCGAAGCCGACGGCGTAGGTGTTCAGGAACTCCGGGTCATGCAGGTTCTCGACCAGTAGGGTATGCGCCAATCCCATCATCAGCGCGGTGTCGCTGCCTGGGCGGACCGGCATCCACTCGGCGTTCAGCACCTCCTCAGCATCGGTGCGCAGCGGGCTGATGTTGACAAAGGACACCCCGGCCTTGGCGCAGGCGGCCAGGTTGTCGCTCATCCGGTGGCGGGCCACGCCGCCGTCGCTGACCTGCGTGTTGCGCAGTGCCATGCCGCCGAACATCACTACAAGGTCGCTGTGTTCAGCGATCACGCGCCACCGCGTGGCCCGAGCCACATGAGACCGATACGGCCCGACGATATGCGGCATCAGACCCAGCGCGGCATTGTAGCTGTAGTTGCCCTCGGATCGGACAAAGCCACCGATGGTGTTCAGAAAGCGTTTCAGCTGTGACTGCGCATGGTGAAAGCGCCCGGCGCTGGACCATCCGTAAGACCCCGCAAAAATGCCGGTATTCCCGTGCGTCTCGCGCACCCGCGTCAGTTCTGCCGCGATCAGGTCCAGCGCGCGGTCCCAGTCCACCTCGACAAAGCTGTCCTGTCCGCGCGGCACGGCCCCCGGCCTGCCTTCCAGCCAGCTTTTGCGGACGGCCGGCCGCCGGACGCGGGCGCGGCCATGCAGGCTGCCGGGAATGTTCTGGTTGATCGGCGAAGCCGCCGGATCCCCCGGATGCCCGGCAACGGCAGTGACCTTGCCACCTTCGACGGTGGCCAGCCCGACGCCCCAGTGGCTTGCGGTCAGTTTCCTTTGATGTTCGCTCATGGCTCACCTTTTGTGCCAGCATAGAAAACAAGTTTTCCGAATATTGACACAGCGTGCCGTCACTGTCATCCTGAAATCAATCCGTCACAAGAGTCAAAACGATGCCGCTTTCAGATCCACCAATCGCTGACGGGCTGGTCCGGTGGGGCCGCCCGGACCGTGCCGAGGGCCGACACGTCAACATGCCGATCGAGCTTGGCTCGACCATGGTGTTCGACACGCTGGCCGCCTTCGAGGCCGCGCGCGACGCCCGTTACCAAGGCGGAACACCGTACTACGGCCGATACGGCAATGCAGCGACCACCAAGCTGGAACAGATGCTGGCGCGGCTGGAAGGGGCGCAGGGGGTGACGCTGACTTCTTCGGGGGTGGCCGCGATCACGCTGACCCTGCTGACATATGCCCGACCGGGTTCCCACCTGCTGGTGGCCGATCATGTCTATGGCAACACGCGCGCCTTCTGCGACACGGTGCTGACCCGCATGGGGGTCGAAATCACCTTTTTCGACCCGATGATCGGCGCCGGGATCGCCGGCCTGATCCGCCCCGACACCTGCGCAGTCATGTTCGAGGCGCCGGGCTCGGGCACCTTCGAGGTGCCAGACATCCCCGCCATTGCCGGTGCCGCCCGCGCGGCGGGCATTCCGTCGATCCTCGACGGCACATGGGCGACGCCGGTCTTCTGCCAGCCGCTGACGCTGGGTGTGGATGTGGCGGTGGCCTCCATGTCGAAATACCTCAGCGGGCATTCGGATTGCATGATGGGCATGATCGCCAGCACGGCCGAGCACGCCATGCCCATCCGCAAAACCGTGATGGCCGTGGGCGACAAGACCGGCGGACAGGAGGTCGCCCTTGCCCTGCGCGGCCTGCGCACGCTCAAGATCCGGATGGAGCATTTCGACAAGGCCGGGCGTGAGATGGCCGAATGGTTCGCCCGGCAGCCACAGGTCAAGCGTGTTTTGCATCCGGCCCTGCCCTCCTGCCCCGGTCATGCCTTCTGGCAGCGCGATTTCAGCGGTGCGGCGGGACTGTTCGGCGTGGTCTTTCACCCCTGCGGCGACGACCGGATCCGCGCCTTTGTCGATGCGCTGCATCACTTCGGCATCGGCGTCAGCTGGGGCGGCTACGAAAGCCTCGTCCTGCCGGTCACACCTCAGCGCAGCGCGGGCACCTGGACCGAAGAGGGCCAGCTTGTCCGTTTCAACATCGGGCTGGAGGACACCGACAGCCTGAAGGCCGACCTTGCCGCCGCCCTGCCCCTTCTCAACACCGCATCGGAGTAGACCCATGCACAACAAGATCGACCATTTCGCCATCGGCGCGGACACTCTGGATCAAGGCGTTGCCGCGATGGAGGCCAAGCTGGGCGTGACCGTGCCGCGCGGCGGCAAGCATGACGCCATGAGCACGCACAACTGCGTCATGCAGTCCGGCAACGAAAGCTTTTTCGAACTGATCGCCATTGATCCCGACGCCCCCGCCGATCCCGGCCGGACCCGCTGGTTCACGCTGGACGATCCGGCGACAAAGGCCCGGCTGGCCGAACGCCCGCGCGCCCTGTGCTGGGTGGTGAGCACCGATGATCTGGACGCGGTGATCGCTGCCAGCCCGGTAGACCTGGGCGAGGTCGTCCTGTTCACGCGCGGCGACCGGTCGTGGCGGCTGACGGTGCCAAAGGACGGCAGCCTGCCGATGGGCGGCCTCTTGCCCGCCTTCATTGAATGGTCCCCCGGCCCGCACCCCAGCACCGGCCAGCAGGATCTAGGCGTGCACCTGGAATCGGTGCACCTGTCGCACCCGGACCCGGATCACCTGCGGGGCATTCTGAAGGCGCTGCAGGTGGATCACCTGGCGCAGGTCAGCGCAGGTGACCCCGCCTTGTCCTTTGCCATGACATCGCCCAACGGCCCCGTGGTCCTGGACTGACGGCAGCGTGATCAGGCGTTCTGAACAAGCTCTTGATACCACTCCACGACAAAGCGCACGAACAGCAGCGTCAGGCTTTCGCGGCGCGAGGTATCCGGCCAGACGGCAAAGAAGCCCAGCGGGATCAGACGCCAGTCCGGCAGCAGGCGCACCAGCCTGCCCTCGGCCTCGCCCCGGGCGGCGAGGTGTTCGGGCAGGACCGTCGCGCCGAGGTTCTGGCAGGTAAAGTGATAAAGCGCATCGACGCTGTCCACCTCCAGCCGCGACTGGCCCAGAACCTTTACCGTCTCGCCCTCCGGCCCGTAAAGCGTTGTATGGTCGGAACGATGCTTGTAACGCAGCCAGTCCCAGTCCTCCATCTCTGACGGATGTGCCGGGCGCGGGCGTGTGGCGGCATAGCCTGTTCCGGCCACCAGCGCCCGGTCGCTTTCCCCCAGCTTGCGCGACATCATCGAACTGTCGTCCAGCCATCCGGCGCGGATGTTCACGTCGAATCCGTCCTCCAGCAGATCGGTGCGCCCGTCGGTGAAACTGACCGACAGCGCGACCTGCGGGTGGCGGCGCACGAATTCCGCGAAGGCCGTGGCCAGCGCGGACGAGGACATGAAGGCCGGCATGGACACCCGCAACGCGCCCACCGGCTCCAGTGACAGGGCGTTCAGCTCGTTCAACCCGTTCTCGGCGCTGCGCAGCATCTCGGCCACGCGGGCGTAAAACATGCGCCCTTCGTTGGTCAGCGCGATCTTGCGCGTCGTCCGGTAAAGCAGCGTCACGCCTAGGAACTCTTCCAGCTCGGACACGGTCTCGCTGACCCGCGAGGGGGCAAGACCGATGGCCTTGGCCGCGGCGCGGAACGATCCTTCGTCGACGACCCGTGCAAAGATCGCCATGTGGCGCAGATGCTCGATCATTGTTCTGCTTGCCCGAACTATGTGGTCTGGAGGCAAGGAATACCCGGATCAATGCACTGGGGATAGATGGTTCGTGCAACAGGACGGAGCATCGACATGAACGCCAACGGCTTCTTCACCACGGAAAACGCCCACCGCTACCTGGGCACGCTCTGCAAGCATTTCGGCCACAAGGTTCCGGTCACCTTCGATACCAGCGCGGGCCGGATCGAGCTGCCATTTGGCCAGTGCGATCTGCGCGCGGATGCCACCGGCCTGCACCTGGCCATCTCGACCAGGGATCGGCCCGCCCTCGACAGGGCGATCGACGTCATCTCCAGCCATCTTGACCGCTTTGCCTTTCGCGAAACTCCGGAGCTGACCTGGACAATTACCGAGAGCGCCGGGGCCTGATGCCCGCCCATGCCTGGCGACGATGCCCCGCACAACGAAGCCGGAAATTCAAGACCCCCATCAACCAAGGAGCATAACATGAACCGCAGAACCCTTTTGACCACCTCGCTGGGCGCGACGCTCGCCGCCCTTCTCGCACAACACGCAGGCGCACAGACAATGGACGACCGGACACAAGCCAGCTTTGACACGGTCATGGCCTTCATGGGCGCGATGGGATCGGGCGACATGGAAGCGATGGGCCGCCTGATGGCCGATGACATGGTCTGGCACAACGAGGGCGACGCCAGCCTGCCCTGGATCGGCGGTGCGAAAGGCAAGGAAAACATCTTTGCCTTCCTTGCCGTGTTCTCCGAGAACCTGCAGACGACCAAGTGGGAAAACACCGACGCCTTTGCTTCGGGCGAAACGGTTGCCGTCTTTGGCAAGATGAACGGCATCACGCCCCATTCCGGCCAGGAAATCGGTGAGTTCACGTTCGCCCTGCGCGCCAAGGTCCGCGATGGTCAGGTCGTGCTGTGGCACTGGTTCGAGGACAGCTTTGCCGTCAGCCAGGCCTATCACGGCCGCTAGGCACAGACCGGGCGACGGGCCGGTTCTTCCGCCGCCCGCATCATACCTGGACCGATTATTTCTGCGCGCTGCGCAACGGAGCGCGACGGAAACGCTGCGCCGCAGCGTGACAGTCCAGACCCATCCTTCCGGCCAGGCGGTCGGTCCCTACAGGAAAGGCAACCGACATGCTGTCTCGACTCTCTCCCTATTGGCTCTGGGCGCTGATGGCACTGCCGGGCTTTGCCATCAGCGCCGGCATCCTCGGCGTGACCGACGCCACCGCCACTGCGGCCGCCATTCACGAGGCGCTGCATCCCACCGGCAAATTCGCCGCGCGCTTTATGATCATCGCCATGCTGGCCTCGCCGCTGGCGCTGGTGTTCAAGGGGTGGCGCGGGCCGCGCTGGCTGAAGAAGAACCGCCGTTACTTCGGCGTTGCGGCCTTCGGCTACGCGCTGGCGCATACGGTGCTCTACCTGGTCGACCTTTCCTCCATGCAGAAGGTCCTGACCGACCTGCCGAAATTCTACATCTGGACCGGTTGGACCGCCTTCGTGATCTTCGTGCCGCTGGCCGTCACCTCGTCGGACTATTTCGTGCGCAAGATGGGCCGCAATTGGAAGACGCTGCAACGCTGGACCTATGCCGCCGCCGTCCTGACCCTGCTGCACTGGGCGGCGCAGCATGACTGGGGCGGACTTGGCCCGTCGCTTGTCCACTTTGTCCCGCTGACCCTGCTAGAGGCCTATCGCCTCTGGTACTGGTATCTGCGCCCGCGCCCGCAGGTTGCGTGAACGCAGGGGCCTGCCCCGGTCTCGGGACAGGGACTTGCGCCCTGCGCGACCTTGACGGTCGGCCCCCTCAGGCCGATTGCATGTTCACCGCCTGGCCGTCCAGCGTTCCGCTGGTCGCTGCCGTGCACAGAACCGCGGCCACGTCGGCGCGGGTCGCCTCGGCGGACACGTTCACCTCGTCGCCGAGAACGACCTCGGCGCTGCGGCCCGCATCCGTCAGGGCAACGGGGCGCAGAATGGCGTAGGTTAATCCGGATGATTTCAGATGTTCGTCCGCGTCATGTTTGGCCTTCAGATAATGCGCCAGCTTCCCCGACGGGTCAGTCTGGTCCGCGCCGATGGAACTGAGCATGACGAACCGTTCGACGCCCGCGTCCCTGGCCAGATCGACCAGCCGGATCGCCCCTTGGCGGTCGACCTTCTCTGTCATCTCGGGGCCTGTCGACCCGCCAGAGCCCGCCGCGAAAACAACCACATCTGCGCCGTCACAGACGCCCGGTTGCAGGTTCGTCAGGTCGCCCTGCCGCAGCTTCGCTCCTTCGGGCAACGCGCCCGTGTCGGAACTATCGCGGACAAGTGCCGTCACCTCATGGCCCTGGTCCAACAGGTCACGGGTCAGAATACGTCCGGTTTTGCCGGTCGCGCCGGCGATGAGAATGCTCTTGGGCATGTCGGATCCTTTCGATGTCAGGCAGGCGGTGCCATCGGCCCCGTGGCCTGCGTGGCGGCGATGTAGCCGGGCTGTGCCTGTAGGGCGGTCCAGTAGGCGGCGACGGTCGGATGGTCGGCCAGCAGGTCGAACCGCGCCAAAAGCGCGATGATGTACGAGATCTGGATGTCCGCCAGTGTCGCGGTATCGCCGAACAGCAGGGGTCCGTCGCCGATGGCCTGCGCGATGTAGTCGAGGTGCCGGGTCAGCGCGGCGCGCGCCTCCTCCGGCACGGGTTGACCTTGGAACGCCGGCAGGATCACCTGCAAGGCCACCGGGGCCAGCGAGGCTTCGACATAGTCCAGCAGCGCTTCGTGGCGCCAGAACTCTGCCGTGCCGGGCGCAGGCGCATGGCTGTCGTCGCCGTATTTCGCCGCGAGGTAGCGCAGGATCGTGGCGGATTCGGCGATCGTCTCACCGCCGTCCTCGATCACCGGGGATTTGCCCAGCGGATGCACATTGGCCAGCGCCTCGGGGGCGCGAAAGGCATCGGTGCGGTCATAATCCACCCGATTGCAGGGCTGGCCGAGGTCGGCCAGCAACCACAACACGCGGGTCGCGCGGGAATATTGCAGGGCATGTAGCGTGATCATGGCAGGAAGATCGCCTTTGCGTTGGTGAATTCCTTCATGCCAAAGCCGCCATGTTCACGCCCGTAGCCCGAATCCTTGACCCCGCCGAAGGGCATGTTCGGATCGGCCGCACCGAAGGAGTTGATCCGCACCATGCCGGTGTCGAAGTGGTCGCGCGCCAGTTTCAGCGCGTGCTGTTCGTCCTTGCAGAAGATACCGCCGCCAAGTCCATAGCGGCTGTCATTGGCAAGGCGCATGGCGTCCTCGTCGTCCTTGGCGCGGATCACGGCGGCGACCGGGCCAAAGATCTCGTCATCATAGGCTGGCATCCCCGGCGCCACCTCCGCCAGCACGGTCGCCGGGTAATAGGCGCCGGTCCGGTCGGGCGCCTCGCCGCCGCACAGCACCTTGGCGCCCTTGGCGACGCTCTGTTTCACCTGTTCCTCGACGGTCTCGAACTGGTCCTCGCTGGACAGCGGGCCAAGCTGGACGTCCTCGTCCATGGGATCGCCCATCTTGATCGACTTCATCTGGTCGACAAAGGCCGACACGAAGGCATCATAGACCTTGTCCGCCACGACAAAGCGCTTGGCCGACACGCAGGTTTCGCCGTTGTTGTACAGCCGCCCCATGACCGAGTATTTCACGGCCGTCTCGATATCGGCATCCTCAAGCACGAGGTAGGCGTCGTTAGATCCCAGCTCCAGCACGGTTTTCTTCAGCGCCTTCGATGCAACGCTGCCCACGTGGCGGCCCGCGCCATCGCTGCCGGTCAATGTCACGCCGCGCACTAGCGGGTGCTGGATCAGGTTGTCGCTGGTGTCATGGTCGATCAGGATGACCTGGAACAGATCCTTGGGCAGGCCAGCCTCGATGCATAACTCGCGCAGACGCAGGCCGGACCCGGTGCAGATGCTGGCATGTTTCAGCACGCAGGCATTGCCCGCCATCAGATTGGCGGCCAACACGCGGACCGGCTGGTACAGCGGAAAATTCCACGGCTGGATCGAATAGATCACCCCGATCGGCTGATGCGTGACGATGCCGCGCGACCCCTTTCGGCCATGCGTGCGCTCTTCATCGGCCAGGACGTCGGGCCCGTTCTCTGCGGAATACTCGAAGATCGCAGCGCAGATTTCGACCTCCATCTTGCCGTCGCGCAACAGCTTGCCGGTCTCGCGCGTCATCAGTTCGGCCAGCTCATCGGTATGGGCGCGCAGCACCTCGGCGATTTTCGTCAGGTAGGGCGCGCGTTCGGCATGGGACAGCTGCCGCCACTCCAGAAAGGCGGCATGGGCGGCCTCCAACTTTTGTACGGCCTCCTGTTCGCTCATCATCGGATAGGTCTGGATCGTCTCACCCGTTGCCGGGTTCCTCGTGGTGATCGTGGACATGGTATCTCCTGTCTTCGTTGCAGGGCCAACGGCGCAAGGCACAAGGCGTTCCCCACCCCGCCCGTGATCACCAAGACGTTATTCGGATCCTCGGCGCTGCTGCGCCACCCCGGCGGGGGTGGCGCAGCATGGCATCAAAGCAACGCCAGCACCTTCTCTGCTGCCGCCTCGGACGAGGCCGGGTTCTGGCCCGTCACCAGTCGCCCGTCGGCAACGGCGTGCGGCTGCCAGTCCGCGACGCTCTCGAAATTCGCGCCCAGCTCGCGCAGGCGGGTTTCCAGCAGGAAGGGCACCGCATCGGCAAGGCCCACGCCATGTTCCTCGCTGTCGGTAAATGCGGACACTTTGCGGCCCTTCACGATGGGATCGCCGTTTGCGTCCACCGCCTTGGCAAAGGCCGCAGGTCCGTGACAGACCGAGGCGACGACCTTGCCGTTGTCCCAGGCGGTGCCGATGACTTTGGCCACCAAGTCGCTGGTCGCCAGGTCGTACATCGCGCCATGCCCACCGGGGATGTAGAGCGCGTCGTAGGTGGTCACGTCCTCGTCCTCCAGCTTGCCGGGATTTTCCAGCAACGCGGTGGCCTCTGGATCGGCCCGGAACCGGGTGACAGAGGCCGGGGCATCATCGCCGGTCACGTCCGAATTCGGGTCGATCGGGACGGCCTTGCCGCCAAGCGTGACCAGTTTCACTTGATGGCCCGCGTCGAGGAAGGCGTAATAGGGGGTCGCCAGTTCCTCGTACCAGACGCCGGTGGGTTTGCCTGTCTCGCCCAGAACGTCGGATGCGGTGGAAAGGATCAGAATGCGTGCCATGTGGAGGGTCTCCTTGATGTATGCGTGTCAGCGCGTTGGCATATTTGCCGTGAACGCGTCGACGCAGATTTAGGTTGCCCATGGCCGATCAAGAAATTGATGCAGGCAACGTCAGAAATCGATATTTCGGAGATATGACACCGGACATTTCTCTCTTGCGGGTCTTCCATGCGATCATGGAGGAACGCAACGTCACCGCCGCCGCGCAACGACTGGGCCAGTCCCAAAGCACCGTCAGCGCGGCGCTCTCCCGTCTGCGCGAGGCGCTGGGGGATGAGCTGTTCCTGCGGGCGCGCTACGGCGTGGAGCCGACCGAAAAGGCGCTTGAAATCGCGCCGGACATCGCCGCCGGGCTGGAGCGGCTGGAACAGGCCTTTCGCAGCGCCGAGCCCTTTGATCCCGCCCGTACCACGCGCCGGTTCCGGCTGCTGCTCGGCCCCTATGCCGAAATTGTGCTTGCGCCTGAACTGGCGGCGGCCTTTGCGGCAAAGGCTCCATCCGCCCGGCTGGAGATCGCGCCCATCGGACCAGACCTGGATCCGCGCCATCTGGCCGGGCGCGCCTTTGACCTGGCCATCGGGCGCTTCGCCACCCCGCCACAGGACCTGGTGGTGTCGGAACTGTTTCGCGACGGCTTTCGCTGCATCGTGGCCCCGCAAGCCCTGCCAGAGGGCGCCGCGCTGGACCGGGACCTGTACGAACGGCTGCCGCATGTGGTCGTGGCGCCCCCGGGAAACTGGCGCACCGGGGTCCACAAACGCACAGAGGCGACCGGGTTGAGACGCAACACCGCTGTCGTGGTCTCACATTTCCTGACCGCCGCGCCAACTGTCCTGCGCCTTGGCGGCATTGCCACGGTTCCGGCGCGGGTGGCCACGATGACCGCCCGGCCCTACGGTCTGCGCAACATGGAGGTGCCGGTGGACCTGGGCACCTTCCCCAGCCAGATCGCCTGGCACCCGCACCTGCGCCGGGATCAGGGCCACGTCTGGCTGCGAGACCTCATATCAGGGATCATCGCCGCCTCGGTGACCTGAAGCCGCGTCTAGCGTTCGGACAGGGCCATCCGACCTTTCAGGTACTCGCCGTACTGACCCAGCGAGTAGATGAAGACCCAGTAGATCGCCGCCACGAAGAGGTAGACCTCGATATAGTAGGGCGCCCAGTCTGCCGTGCCGAAGGCCGTCTTGCCAGAGGCGAGAATGTCGAAGAAGCCGATGATGGTCACAATCGCCGTTTCCTTGAAGGTCACAACCACCATGTTGATCGTGCTGGGCAGGGCGTGGCGGAACACCTGCGGCAGCACGATGCGCCCCATGATGTTCCAATACCCAAGGCCAAGCGCCTTGCCCGCCTCGACCTGGCCCTTGGGGATCGCCTGGAATCCACCGCGAAAGACCTCTGCCTGGTAGCAGGCAAAGAACAGCGCAAAAGCCAGGATCACGCGCCAGATCTTGTCCCCGTCCAGCCAGCCGGGCAGGAACAGCGGCACCACCACCGCCGCCGTGAACAGCGTCGTGACCAGAGGCAGCGACCGGATGGTGTCGATGATGATCAAGGCAAACCACTTGACCACCGGCATGTCCGACCGCCGCATCAGCGCCAGGCCCAGCCCCATCGGCATCCCCAAGAGCACCACCGCCGCAAACAGGAACAGCGTCAGCGACAGCCCGCCCCAGCCGTCCGTCGTCACCTGTTGCAGGCCCAGCAGGCTGCCCTCCATCAGCAGGTAATAGGCGGCAAAGCCCACAACCCACAGAACCGCCAGGCGGGCGGGCTGCCACATGGCCGGAATGCAGGACAGCAGCACCGTGGCGACGATGGCTATGGCGGCCAGTGTCGATCGCCAATGTTCCTCGAACGGGTAGGTGCCGAACAGGATCAGCCGGTGACGCGCGTCGATCACCGCCCAGCAGGCACCGCCGTGGCCGCATTGATCGACGTTGTCCCTGGACCAGACCGCATGCACCACGGCCCAGTCCACAAAGCGCCACAGGATATAGGCCAGCAGCGCAAAGACCAGCACCGACACCGCCGCCGCCAGCGGCGAGCCGAAGCCGTATTTCAAGAACTTTGTCCGCGCGATCTGCACCCGGCTGGGCGGTGTGAGGCCCATCGGTGCGGGCGCGGCAATCTCTGTCAGTGCCATCCTCAGTGCTCCTTAAGTTGCAGGCGCGCGTTCAGCCAGTTGGTGAAAATCGCGATGGAATAGTTGATGGCGAGAAAGGTCAGCATCAGCAGCAGGATCAATTCCAGCGTCTGGCCCGACTGGCTGATCGAGTTGACGGTGATGTAGAACAGGTCGCTGAAGCCGATGGCGATGCCGATGGTTGTGGCCTTCATCATGAAGATCCACTGGTTGCCCAAGGGCGGGATGATGCTGCGCAGCGCCATGGGCACCTTGATCCGCGCCCAGATCGCGGCCCGCGTCAGGCCAAGCGCCTGCCCCGCCTCGACCAGCCCGCGCGGCACCTGCGCCAGCCCGCCACGTACGATCTCGGCGATATAGGCGCTGCCGTAAAGGGTGATCGAGGCCACCAGCGCGAACAGCTCGATCGGGACAGAGACACCGCCGCGAAACCGCAGCCCCTGCAATTCGGGGAGCGAAAGCAGGTTTGCCCCCTCAGGCCGGAAGGAAACGGCCATAACCATTATCATCGCGACACTGCCGCCAAGCCAGCCCGCCAGTCCGCGCCAGAGCGTCACCTTGGCCAGGATCAGTCCTATGGCCAGCGCAAGACATGCGCCCAGCATCGCAACCGCCACCCAAGGGCTGACGTTCAGCCCCGGCAGCATCAGCCCCCGTCCGGACAGAAAGGCCACGTCGCCAAGGCTGATGGCCTGCCTCGGTCCGCCGATGTGGATCAGCAGCGCGTAGAGAAAAACCGCCTGCAGGATCAGCGGGATGTTGCGAAAGATCTGCACATAGACATTCGCAATGAAATTCAGCGCCGGGTGTCGCGCATCGCGCATCGTCCCCACGACAAAGCCAAAGATGGTGGTGGTGACGATACAGGTGAACCCCACGAACAGCGTATTCAGCAGACCGATGAACAGGGTGTAGGCATAGGGATCGTTGATCGACCGCTCGACCAGCGAGAACGAGTAGTTCCAGCCGGTGCCCCGTTCCAGAAAGGCAAACCCGCTGGTCATGTTCAGGCGCGTCAGGTTGTATTGGGCGTTGGATACCGCACCCCAGACGGCCAGGACCGTGATGATGAGGATCGTTCCCTGAACGATCAGTTTGCGCCGTTTGACCCGTGTGCGCAGCTGTTCTGCCGATTGCATGATACGTCCCTTGCGTCCTGTTCGGAAAACGGGCCGCCCCCGACAGGGCGCGGCCCGGGATGGTCACGTCATCAATCAAGGATCGGCGCGTACAGCACGCCGCCGTGGCTCCACAGGTTATTCAGCCCGCGGTCCAGCTTGTAGGGGCTGTCCTTGCCAAGGTTGCGGTCGTAGATCTCGCCAAAGTTGCCGACGGCGGCGATCATGTCGCGCGCCCAGGTATCGCGCAGACCCAGACGCTCGCCCATGCCCGGCTCGACACCCAGCAGGCGCGCGACGCGCGGGTTGGCCGGGTTGGCCGCCATGTCATTGACGTTTTCAGAGGTCACGCCTTCTTCCTCGGCGATCAGCAGCGCCGACAGCATCCAGTTCACCACATCGACAAAGCCTTCGTCGCCCTGGCGCATCGCAGCGGCGATGGGTTCGGCAGATAGCTGGTCGGACAGGATCACATGGGCGTCGGGATCGCCGATTTCGGTGGCGCGCAGCACGGCCAGGAACGGGCCCCAGGCCGCAAAGGCATCGCAGCGGTTGGCAAGATAGGCCGACCGCAGTTCCGCCGCGCTTTCATAGGACACCATGTCATGTTCGATGCCCTCTGTGGACAGGTAGTTGGCCACCAGGCGCTCGATCGTGGTGCCCGCCTCGACGCAGATCACGCCGCCCTCGAGGCCCGCGACGTCCGTCACACCCAGATCGCCATGCGCCATCAGCTGCGCGCCGCCAAAGAAATAGGGCAGGCTGAACTGCAGACCCTGTTCCGTGTCGCGGCCCATCGTCCAGCCTGTGGCCTTGATGATCACGTCCACATCGCCCGATTGCAGCGCCGGGAACCGCTGCGCCCAGCTGAGCGGCACGATCTGGTTCTTGTCCGGATCGCCAAGAATCGCGGTGGTCAGGGCGCGGCACAGGTCGATGTCCAGGCCTTTCCACTCGTTGTTGTCGTTCACCTCGACAAAGCCAAAGTAGCTGCCGTTGTGACCCGAGCACAGCAGCGTTCCCCGTTCCTCGATCTGCTTTACCGTCGCGCTTTCGGCGAGGGCGATCTGCGGCGCCATTAGTGACGCCGCAACCATCGCGCTGGCGGCCAGAACCCTATGCATGAGTCATCTCCATGTGTTGTATATCAGAACATGTGTATTGCTATGCAGCATGTGAAGCATGTAACAACGAGTCAACAATTTTCTGCGGACAGGCGGCCCCGAAGCTGCCTGCGCTTGGAAAAGACGCATGATTTTTCGGCAAAGCGGCCCAGTCCCGCAGCGCGGGGGCAAGGCCACGGTCGGCCAAGTTCAGGGAAGGCGGATGGCGGCGATCAGCCGGGGGCACGCGCGCCCGGTACAGCGCGGGCAATGCCCGGCGTGGCGATCAGAAGCTGGTGTTGGCCGACAGGCCAAGCGCGCGGATCTGCTGCGACATCTGGACAAAAGACCCGTCCACATGCTTGCAGATCACCAGGTGCGCGCGCGCCGCGTCATGGGCGCGGCAGGCGGCGACGATCTCGTCGTGTTCTTCCTTGATCGTCTCGAACCGCGCGGGCGAAATCCGCAACCGCGCGGCTTGCACGTTCAAAGACGTGCGCAGGTTGTGCCAGATCTCGGCGGCGGTCTGGTTGTAATGATGGCGGCTGAACACGTCGTGGAATTCAAAGTCCAGCTTGCGAAAGGCACGCTGTTCGGCATGCGGCGTCGCCTTGATCTTTTCCTGGATCGCCGCCAGCTCATCCACCATTTCGGGAGAGGCATAATCGGCAAACCAGGTGACGAAATAAGGCTCCAGCATCTGGAGCACCTCGAACACGTTCTGCAGGAACCCGGTGTCCGTGGGGCGGATCGTGGCGCCCTTGTTGGGATGGATCTGAACGAAGCCCTCCCCCTGCATCCGGCGCAGCACCTCGCGCACCGGGCTGGTCGAGGTGCCAAAGCGTTCGGCCAGTTCCGACACCTTCAGCCGCTGACCCCCGGTCAGGCGGCCCTCGTAGATGTCGTCAAGGATCGCCTCGTAAAGAGAGGTATCCTCGGTGCCGTCGTCCTTTGCCATACGCCAAGCCCGTTTTTTCGGATCAGCAGCCACTATAACCACGCCCCCCTTGTTGGGAAATAGCCATGACGCGCATGGTCATATCTCTCCCGCATAGTGGCACAGCACATCCGCGCCGCTGATGTTGCGCGCGGGCGGACGGGTGCTGCGGCACAGGTCCGTGGCATGGGGACAGCGCGGGGCAAAGCGGCAGCCCCGCATCGGCGCGGTCACGTCCACCGGTTCGGCCCCTGCCCCGGCCTTGCGGCGGCGCTGGCGCGGATCGGCCACGGGCACGGCCTGCAACAGCGCGCGGGTGTAGGGGTGCTGGGGGTTGCGGAACAGGGTTTCGGTATCGGCCACCTCGACGAACTGGCCCCGGTACATCACCGCCACCCGGTCGCAGATATGCTCCACCACCGCAAGGTCATGCGCGATGAACAGAAAGGTCAGCGAGAACTCCTGTTGCAGGTCCTGCAACAGGTTTAGCGTCTGCGCCTGAATGGACACGTCCAGCGCGGAAACCGCCTCATCCGCGACCACCAGTTCTGGACCCGTTGAAAGCGCGCGGGCGATGCCCAGCCGCTGCCGCTGACCGCCGGAAAAGGCATTGGGATAGCGCTGCATGAATTCCTTGCGCAGCCCGACGTTCTCCAGCAGGTCGCCGACCCGTTCGGCCAGTTCCTTGCCCTTCAGCCCCTCGGATTTCTGCAAGGCCTGCCCGACGATGTCGATCACCCGCAGGCGCGGGTTGAGCGAGGCCTGCGGATCCTGAAAGATCATCCGAAGCTTGCGCCAGACCTGCCGCAGCTGGTCGATGGGCGCATCGGCCAGTTCGACCTCCGCCCCCGATTGCGGGCGGAACCGGATGCTGCCGTCCGATGGATCCAGCACTCGCAGGATGCAACGGCCCAGCGTGGTCTTGCCGCTGCCGCTTTCGCCCACAATGCCAAAGGTTTCTCCGCGTTTCACGTCAAACGACACCGCGTCCACCGCGACGAAGCCCTTGGCGGGTTTGGACAGCCATCCGCCCTTGCTGCCGCCAAAGGACATGGTCAGGTCGCGCACCTCCAGAATGGCGTCAGACATTGGTCGTCTCCCCCTCATGCAGGAAACAGGCGACTTCGCCGCCCTCCACCGGCTTCAGCCGAGGTTCGCGCAGGTCACAGGTGCCCTGCATGAACTGGTCGCAGCGGGTGCGGAACGTACAGCCCGAGGGCCGCGCCAGCGGATGCGGCACCATCCCGCGAATGGCAGGCAGGCGGTCCTTGGACGTCATCCCGATACGCGGCACCGAATTCAGAAGCGCGCGGGTGTAGGGATGGCGCGGATTTTCGAACAGCCCGTAGACGTCGGATTTCTCGACGATCTTTCCCATGTACATCACCGCCACGTCATCGGCGACCTCGGCCACCACGCCCAGGTCATGGGTGATCAGCATCACCGCCATCTGGAACTCTTCCTTCAGCTCGGCGATCAGGTCGAGGATCTGCGCCTGCGTGGTCACGTCCAGCGCGGTCGTCGGCTCATCCGCGATCAGCAGACGCGGCTGACACGACAGCGCCATGGCGATCATCGCCCGTTGCCGCATCCCGCCTGACAGCTCGAACGGGTAGCTTTCGAACCGTTCGGCCGGGCGCGGGATGCCGACGCGGGCCAGCATGTCGATGGCCTCTGCCTTGGCCTCGGCCCTGGTCACGTCGCGGTGCAGGCGGATGGTCTCGGTGATCTGCTTGCCGATCTTCTGGATCGGCCCAAGCGAGCTCATCGGCTCCTGGAAGATCATCGAGATATCGCTGCCCCGGATCGACCGCAGTTCCCGCGACCCGGGCCGCGCGCGGGCAAGATCCACGGTGCGCCCGTCTGCGGCGTGGTACAGGATGCTGCCCCCGGTGATCCGCCCCGGCGCATCGACGATGCGCAGGATGGACCGGGCGAGGATCGACTTGCCGCAGCCGCTCTCCCCCAACAGGCAGAGCGTGCGGTTGGGCATGATGTCCAGATCGACGCCTTCGACCGCCTTCACCAAACCGTCATCGGTGAAAAAGTGGGTCTTCAGCCCGCGGATCTCAATCATCGGCTGGTCTGTGTTGTCAGTTTGCATAGGGATCTGCGGCATCGCGAAGGCCGTCTCCGAGGAAGTTGAGGGCAAGCACGGCGGTCACGATGACCGTGCCGGGCGCGATCAAAAGCCAGGGGGCTTCGATGATGGTGCGGATGTTCTGTGCCTCCTTCAGCAGGGTGCCCCAGGACACGATCGGCGGCTGCAACCCGATGCCGAGAAAGCTCAGCGAGGTTTCGGCAAGGATCATCAGCGGCACCGCCAAGGTCAGCGAAGCGATGATGTGGCTGGCAAAACTGGGAACCAGGTGCTTGCGGATCACCTCCCAGTCGGACAGCCCGTCCAGCCGCGCGGCGGTGACGAAATCCTCGTGCCGCAGCGACAGGAACTTGCCCCGCACCTCGCGCGCCAAGGTCGTCCAGCCGATCATCGACACGATCAGCGTGACCACGAAGTAGGTCCGCAGCGGCGGCCAATCCAGCGGGATCGCGGCGGCCAGCCCCATCCACAGCGGGATGGTCGGGATAGAGCGCAGGAATTCGATCAGGCGCTGGATGGCGTTGTCGATCCAGCCGCCGTAGTAGCCGGAAATCCCGCCAAGGCTGACCCCCACGATCAGCGACACCGCGACGCCCACAAGACCGATGGACATGGAAATCCGCGTGCCCATGATGATCCGGCTGAGGATATCGCGGCCCAGCCGGTCGGCGCCCAGGAAATACACCGTGTCGCGCGGGTTCTTGGGGCCGAAGAAATGCCGGTTGGTCGGGATCAGCCACAAGAGCTTGTATTCATACCCCTTCACGAAGAACCCCAGCGGGATCACCTTTTCCGGGTCCTCGACAAAATGGCGGCGCATCGCCTCGCGGTCGATCTCCATCTTCAGGCCGCGTGCGTGCAGGATGAACCGGCTTTCGCCGTCCTCGGCGGGGGCGAAGAAATGGATGCCCTGCGGCGGCGCAAAGGGCGCGCGGGTGTTGGTTTTCAGGTGGTCGGCGGGGCTGAGGAACTCGCCGAACAGAGCGACGAAATAGATGAACCCCACGATGAACAGGCTGAAGTAGGCGATCTTGTGCCGGCGGAACTGCCGCCACATCAGCGCCCAGGGGCCAAGCAGGGCAGGTGTCTTGACGGACTCGGCCGCCTGCACCTCGGATGCGGAATCGATGGCTGTCATTGGTAACGTATCCTCGGGTCGACCCAGGCAAGCAGGACGTCGGAGAGAAGCGTGCCGATCACCGTCAGCAGGCTGACGATCAGGATCAGCGATCCGGCCAGGTACATGTCCTGCACCAGGAGCGCGCGCAGCAGGAGCGGCCCGGTGGTGGGCAGGTTCATGACCACGGCCACGATGATTTCCCCCGATACCAGCGTCGGCAGGATCCACCCGATGGTCGAGATGAAGGGGTTCAGCGCGACGCGCACGGGGTAACGCATCAGCAGTTGGAATTCGGGCATGCCCTTGGCCCGGGCAGTCACGACATAAGGCCGGTACAGTTCATCCAGCAGGTTGGCGCGCATGATGCGGATCAAGGCCGCCGCCCCTGAAGTGCCGACCACGAAAACCGGCATCCAGATATGCTGCAGCAGGTTGCCGAACTTGGCCCATGACCACGGCTGATCCAGATACTCCGGACTGACCAGCCCGCCGACCGACTGGCCAAAATACTTGAAGGCCACGTACATCATCACCAGCGCCAGCAGGAAGTTCGGGATCGCCAGGCCGATGAACCCCAGCAGGGTGGCGATGTAGTCGCCCACCGAATACTTGCGCACCGCCGAGTAGATGCCGATCGGCAGCGCCACGATCCAGATGAAGAACAGCGTCAGGATCGAGATGGCAAAGGTCCAGCCCAGCCGGTCCCAGATCACATCCGTCACCGGCACGTTCTTTTCAAAGGAAATGCCGAAGTCGCCCTCGAACAGGATGCCGGTCATCCATTTCCAGTATTGCAGGTACATGGGCTCACCCAGCCCGTACTGCTCGCGCAGCTGCTCGACGACGGCGGTGTTGTCGACACCGGCCTCGCCCATCTCTGCGGCCAGCGTGTCCAGGTAGTCGCCCGGCGGCAGCTGGATGATGATGAAGGTCACGATGGAGACCAGGAAGACGGTCGGGATCATGTAGAGAACCCGCCGCAGGATAAAGCCGCCCATGTCTTCTCCGTTGCATTGCAGGGATGGTCGGGGCGCCGGACGGGAGGAGAGGCCCGGCGCCCCAAGGGTACTTCGGATCAGGGCAGGTTGGCACCGCCTTCGAAGTACATCTGCGCGGTGTAGGGCGCCGGGAACCACAGCTGGCCGGAGATCGGCAGCGGGTCCGGCACGTTGCGCACGTTGTTCCGCGCGATGCCGAACACCGGGTCGGTGTGGATCATGCCGACGGTAAAGAACTGCTCGGCCTGCATGTCCAGCATTTCGAACATCAGCTCTTCCTGCCGTTCCGGCGACGCGGCTGCGCGGATTTCCTTGTACTTGTCAAAGATATCCTTGACCGCCTGCGGCGGTTCCTCACCCGTGGTCGGGTCCAGACCCCAGGCCGCCCATTCCCGCGCCCAGCTGACCGAGTTCGAGATCATCGGCATGTAGCACATCGGCGAGGTGTAGATGTCGGCCTGTCCGCCCGAGCAATTCCACAGGTAGGCGTCGAAGTTGTTCGAGGTGTGCAGCTCGATCAGGCGCGACCGGTCGGTGGCGCGGATCTGGAAATCCAGGCCGACGTCGGCGGCATAGCCCTGGATCAGCTCCATCGCGTCGGGAAACTGCATCCCGAAGACGTCGGCGACCAGGAAGATCAGGGTGAACCGTTCGCCATCCGGGCCAAGGCGATAGCCCTCGTCGTCCTTTTCGGGCAGCACCTTGTCGAGGTACTCGTTCGCCAGCTCCGGATCGTACTCGGTGTACTGTTTCTGGTATTCTTCGCGGTAGAAGGTGCTGCCGCGGCGTGGCGACACCTGCGCCGGCTCCCCCGCCCCGAAATACAGCAGGTCGATGATCTCCTGCCGGTTCATGGCATGGCTGACACCGATGCGGAAATCCTTGTTCTGGATCACCTCTCGCTTCACCGGGTCGGTGTGGTTGAGGTTCATCATCGGGATCATGCTGTTGCCCGGCAGGTCGGCCACGTCGAAGAACCGGTACTTGCCACGGTCCATGTTGTCGGTCAGCGCAGCCTTGTTCGACGGCCGCCCGATGTGGCGCAGCATGTAGTCGATCTCACCGTTGAAAGCCTTGAGCAGGATGGTTTCCACATCCTCGACCTGGTCATAGGTGATGCGGTCGATATAGGGCAGCTGCTGCCCCTCGCTGTCGACCTTGTAGTAATAGGGGTTGCGCACCGCCACGACCCGATCCGTGGATCCATAGGCGTTGGTCAGGTGCCAGGCGTGCAGCGTGGGGCGGTCCGGGTTCTGCCAGAACAGCGGCGTGTCCATCGGCCCGGCCTTGAGGTTGAACAGCTGCACCCAGTCGCCCGCCGCCGGCTCCGCGTCCACCAACGCCTGCACATCGTCGTTGTACTTGGGCATGAACTGGCTGAGGTAGTGTTTCGGATAGGCCGTCGGGTGATAGCCAAAGCCATAGGCCAGACCCTGCAGGAACAGACCGTTCGGCGCGCCGAAATCGAACTCGACAGTCACGTCGTCGATCTTGGTCACCTTCACCGGGCCGTTCGGGCCAACGAATGTGGCGTCCTTGTTCGGCGTCAGGGTCGGGTCGCTGAAGACATCCTCGTACCAGAACATGATGTCATCGGCCGTAAAGGGCGCCCCGTCCGACCATTTCATCCCCTCACGCAGGGTAAAGGTGAACTTGGAGGCGTCTTCGGACACGGTCCAGGATTTCGCGATGTTCGGACGCACCTCTTTCCAGTCCGGGGACCAGCGCACCATGTTGTCGCTGCCGATGGTGCGCACCATGTTGTGCTGATCGCCACCGCCCAGGATGGCGCGGCGCAGGGTGCCGCCGTATTCGCCCGGCCCCTCGATCACGTCCATGACCAGCGGGTCCGCCGGCAGGCGTTCCTCGACGGGGGGCAGCGTGCCGTCGGCAACCTTCTGCGCCAGGTCCGGCGCCTCTTCCCAGGCGAACGCCGGTGCCCCCACCGCAAGCGCGATGACACTGGCCAGCGTCGTCATTCTCCTCGTTCTCAGCATTGGTTTCCTCCTCCTTGCTGAACGTATTGGCCGCCGGGTAGCGGCAAGGGCGGCGTCACCAGTTGGTGACAGACCCATCCGGCCGCCACAGGTGCGGCGGTTCGACATGTTGTGGTGTGGTGGCGCGGATCCTGTCCTCGTCCACCTCGACGCCCAGACCGGGCCGGTCGGGGACGGTGTAGGTGATGCCCTCCAGCGGGATCTGCACCGGGAACAGCTCGGGATCGTGGAAACCCAGGTCCTCGGTCGGGCCCTGCCGGGTCTCGGCCCAGCTGAAATTCGGCACTGCTGCGGCCATGTGGATCGTCGCCGCCGTGCAGACAGGGCCCAGCGGATTGTGCGGCATCAGGTCGATGTAATGCCGCTCGCACCAGCCCGCGACCTTCATCGCCTCGGTGAAGCCGCCGATATTGCAGATGTCCAGACGCATGTACTGGGTCAGGCCCTGCTCGATATACGGCGCGGCCTGCCATTTGCTGGCGAACTCCTCGCCCACCGCGAAGGGAATGTTGGTCATGGCCCGCAGGGTGCGATAGGCCTCGGGCGTCTCGCAGCGGATCGGTTCCTCAAGGAAATCCAGCGTCCCGGTAGGCAGTCGGTTGCAGAAATCCGCGGTCTCGGCGATCGACAGGCGGTGGTGCAGGTCGATGCCAAGGCACAGGTCCGGACCAAATTCCTCGCGCAGCGCGATCAGCTCTTTCGAGGCACGGTTCAGGTTCTTGCGCGGGTCAAAGACACCGTTGCCGTTGAATTCGCCCGTGTAGATGCGCAAGCAATCCCACCCCGCATCCACCAGCACCCGCGCCTTGGAAATCAGCGTATCCAGATCGGTCGACTGCGCGCTGGGGAAGGTCGGAATCTCATCGCGCTGCTTGCCACCCAGCAGCTGGTAAACCGGCACGCCCAGACGTTTGCCCAGGATGTCATACAGCGCGATATCGATGGCCGACATGGCGGCGGTCAGCACGCGCCCGCCCTCGAAATACTGGCTGCGATAGCTTTCCTGCCAGATGCGCCCGATCTGGTTGGAATCCTTGCCCACAAGGAACTCGGCAAAGTGCCGGATCGTGGCGGCGACCGACTCCTCGCGCGCCGACAGCCCGGATTCGCCCCAGCCGATCAGCCCGTCGTCGGTGCTGACCTTCACAAGCAGTTGGTTGCGGATGCCCACGCGGGCCAGCAGCGGTTCGATAGCGGTAATCTTTGACATGGAAACAGGGCCTTTCAGTGCCAGCCGACGCGCGGCGCGGCGGGGATCATGCCGGGACGCTCTGCCGCGATGTTCGCGGTCAGCCGGTCGCGGATTCCCGCGGACCCGGCATCGTCCCAGAGGTTGGTCATTTCATGCGGGTCAGTGGTGAGGTCATACAGTTCCCCTGCCCCGCTCTTCAGGTCGATGGACAGCCGGTGCGTGGCAGAGCGCACCGTCCGCAGGTCAAGGTCGACGCCGCTGCGCAGGGGGTCGACCTCCCATTCGTTGTGGGCCACATCGCGGGTCGCCCCGGCCATGACATCGGTAAGCGAGGTGCCGTCATCTGCGCTGACGCTCAGGCCGGCCAGCTCTACCATGGTTGCCCGCAGGTCCAGCGTGGACACCGGCGCATCGAACCGCCCGCGTGTCACCCCCGGCCCCGCCATCACCAGCGGCACCCGCAGCAGGCCATCGTACAGCATCGGTCCCTTCAGCAGCAGCCCGTGATCGCCCAGCCACTCGCCGTGGTCAGAGGTGAAGATCACGATGGTGTTCTCCAGCCGCCCTTGCGCCTCCAGCGCGTCGAGGATGCGTCCGATTTGAAAGTCGATGGCCGCGATCATGCCGTAGTACACCGCGATCACGTCGCGCAGGTCGCGGTCCTCCAGCGCCCCGTCCCAGCCCCAGAACGGCTGATCGCCTGCGTGGTCGCGCTTCTGGTTCCGACGCACCGGGCTTTCCAGGAATTCCCGGTGCCACCAGGGGCGTCGGTCCAGGTCCAGCGCGCGATGCGGCGGCAGGTCGACCTCTGTGGGGTCGTACAGCCGCGACCACGGATCAGAGGCAAGGAAGGGCGGATGCGGGTCGGGAAAGGACACCCAGGCCATCAGCGGCTGATCCCGGTCCTCGTCCAGCATCGCCATCGCCTGATCCCCGATCCACGATGTGGACTGCCACTCATCCTCCAGCGCCGAGCGCCAGACCTGCTTGTGATGGGTCAGCGGCGGCACCGCCTCCTTGGCGCGCGCCCAGCGGGTGCCGCCCTGCCCGTCCCAGTCGAGGAAATGTTCATAGTGCAGGGTGTGCGGCCGCTCTTTCCAGCCGCAGTGATGGTGCGGCCGCAGCATCAACTCGACCTTGTCGAACCCCATGTAGGGTCCGGTCCAGTCCTCGGGGTAATCGGCAACCGAATTGTAGCACTCCGGCGCGCCGGTGGGCTCGAACGTCTCATGCGTGGACAGATGCGCCTTGCCGATGAACCGCGTGTCATAGCCCGCGCGACCGAAGACGCCGCCGATCCCCTCTTCGGCAATCGCCGGATCAAGGTTGCGGCCATTGTCCCGCACACCGTGCGAATAGGGCAGCTTGCCCGTCAGGATAGAGGCGCGCGCCGGCTGGCACATGGGGTGCGGCGTGATGCAGGTGTCGAACCGCGCGCCCCGGTCGGCGATGCGCTGGATGTTGGGCGTTCTTACGCCCCGCCCTGCCCCGCCGATGCAGTCGCCGCGCTGCTGGTCCGTGGTGATCAACAGGATATCCGGCGCGCGGCTCATGCCCCAAGTCCCAGTGCGCCTGTGGGTGCCTGTCCCGATCCCATGAAGTCCTCCCAAACTCGGATTGGTCGCGGGTATATTTCAACCAATGATGTTGCCAAAATCGTCGATTATTTTTAGCCTCCTGTCGACTATCAATTTTGGTCATACCAAAATATACCGACTAAACCCCTGCCATGAATAAAAACTTTCTTTCCTTCCCCAACAGCACTGGATCGCCGCATGCCCCGGTTTCCCGCCCCGATCACCCTCACCCGCCTTGACGTGCAGGTGTTTCGCGTACCTCTGGATCAGCCCGTCGTGACCAGTTTCGGCGCCATGCGTGACCGTCCCGCAGTGTTCCTGCGACTCGAGGACTCGGACGGCGCCTTTGGCTGGGGAGAGGTCTTTTCCAACTGGCCCGCCGCCGGGGCCGAACACCGCGCACGCCTGCTGGTCGAGGATATGGGCGACCTGCTGATCGGGCAGCGGTTTGCCCACCGCTCGGACCTGTTCCACCGGCTGACCGAACAGACGCGCATCCGCGCCCTGCAATGCCGTGAATGGGGGCCTTTCGATCAGGCCATCGCAGGGCTGGACGTGGCCTGCCATGACCTCATGGCGCGCAAAGCGGGGCAAAGCCTTGCGCAGTTCCTCAACCCCGAAGCGCTGGCCCGTGTCCCCACCTATGCCAGCGGCATCCACATCCGCGACGCCGACAAGGTCATTGCTCGCTGCCGCGATGCCGGGCACGATGCCTTCAAGATCAAGACCGGCTTTGACCTGCCCCGTGACATCGCGGACACCCGCCGGATCGCCGCAAGCCTTGCCTCTGCCGAACGCCTCTTTGCCGACGCCAACCAGGGATGGGACAGGGATCAGGCCACCTCCTACCTGCAGGGGATCGCGGAAGTGCCGCTTGGTTGGCTAGAGGAACCGATCATCGCCACTGCCTCGGCAGAGGACTGGGCGCGCGTGGGCCAGGACAGCGACATCCCTCTTGCGGGCGGTGAAAACCTCGCCGGGTTTGAGGCCTTTGACCGCAGTATCGCGGCAGGGACATTTTCCTACCTGCAACCGGATCTTGCCAAGTGGGGCGGCATCACCGGCTGCGAGACGGTCGCCCGCCGCGCCCTCGCCAGCGGCGCCACCTATTGCCCGCATTTCCTCGGCGGCGGGATCGGCCTTGTGGCCTCTGCCGCGCTGCTGGCCGCGGTGGGCGGTCCCGGCCTGCTGGAGGTGGACGTGAACCCCAACCCGCTGCGCGAGGCCTTCGACCTGTTTGCGCCGACCCAGCCCCGCAGTCACTTGCACTTGCCCCGGTCCCCCGGCCTTGGCATCACCACGCTGCCCCGCGCGTTGGCGCCCTACCAGACCCTGCACGCCAGGCTGACGGCCAAGGGCCATACCTATGACGCGCCGTGACACCGCGATTCGAATGGCTGAGCGCACTGGTCCATCCGCGTTCCCCACGCCTTTTGCGGATCACCACATGAAATCCCCGACCAAAGGCACAGAAACTCACAAACCATAATTTTTTCAGAGGCTTGAAGTGCCACATTCAGAAGTCCCGCGAACACGCTCAAGGATCTTTGTCCCCGACGCCCGGACCAAGCACCTCGCATTCCCGCGCGGTCGGTGTTGCGTTTCAGCGAAGTGATGCCACCGGAGCAAGTCGCGGTAAGGCGCATGGAGTCGATCGTTTCGTTCTTGATGAACATGTTGCATCCACAACTCTGAATTGAAGACCTCGCCAATCGCGATCGGCGTGGAGGGAACTTGGCGGATCGATTTCAGCATCTCGCGCCTATCCGTGGCCGCGTGTGGAATATCCTTGACCCTGTTCCGGTCGCGGTCCGCGCGCAGTATCGGAAAACCCGATGGCTCACTTCAGAAAGTTTCAATTTTTCCGCTGTCCCCGGTGCTTCAGACTGTCACCAATTCAAGGAGCACCCTCATGAAACTTTCGTTCTTCACGATGCCGATCCATCCGCTGGGCAAGCCCTTTGCCAAGAGTCTTGTCGAAGATCGGGAAGCCTTCATTCTGGCCGACAAGCTGGGTTTTTCCGAAGCTTATTGCGGTGAGCACACCACGGATCAGGCAGAGATCATCACATCCTGCGTCGCCTTTCTGGCCAGCCTCGCCTACGAGACCAAGAACATCCGCCTGGGCACCGGCACGGTAAACATGCCGAACTCGCACCCCGCACGGGTGGCCGCCGAAGTGGCGATGCTGGATCACATGCTCGAAGGCCGATTGAACTTCGGCATCTCGCCGGGCGGGCTGATGTCGGATGCGGAGGTGTTCGGAAACCTCGACAAGGACAGGAACGCCATGTTCCTGGAATGCATCAACATGGTGCTGGAAATCTGGTCCGGAGAGGCGCCCTACAACCTCAAGGGGGATTTCTGGGAGGTTTCGACCGAGCGCATGATGATGCCCGAAATCGGCCAGGGCGAGATCATGAAGCCCTACCAGGATCCGCACCCGCCGATCGTCGGCACCGCCGTCGCCCCATTCTCCAAGGGGGTTTCGGCCATGGCCGCGCGCGGCTGGCAACCGATCTCGGCCAACTTTCTGCTGCCCAGGTGGGTCGCCACGCATTGGCCGAAGTACGTGGAGGGTTGTGAGGCAGGCGGCTATGTGCCGGACTATTCCGACTGGCGCGTGGCCAAGAACATCTGCGTCGCCGACGACATGGAAACCGCGCGCGCCTATGCCCGCGATCCGAACAGCCCTTATGTCCTCTACTACTCGCAACTGCTGACCAAGTTGCGCGCCGGTGGCCGCCTGAACCTGTTCAAGGAAGACCAGAACATGGCCGACGACGAGGTCACCCTGGACTATGTCATGGATCGCCTCGTGATCCACGGCGACCCGCAGTCGGTGGCCGATCAGATCCTGGAGCTGCGCGAGGAAACCGGTCCGTTCAAGCACGTGGTCTATGCCGGCCATGACTGGGCCGACTACGACCTGGGCCGCAAGAGCATGATCCTGATGGCCGAGAAGGTCATGCCGATCCTGACCGAAGCGACCAAGTCGGAACCCGCCGCCGCGGCCGCCTGACGCGCTGTCACCCTGTCCAAAGTTGCCACTGTTCGAACCGGGAGATCCAAATTGACGACGATGACGAAACAGGCCGAAATCGATCCCAAGGCATTCCGCCGGGCACTTGGCAACTTTGCGACAGGGGTGACGATCATCACTGCGCGCGCGCCCGACGGCACGACGGTCGGCGTCACCGCGAGCAGCTTCAATTCCCTGTCGATGGACCCGCCGCTGATCCTGTGGAGCAGCATGAAGGACGCCCGCAGCTGTGCCGTGTTCGAAAGCGCGACGCATTTTGCGGTCAACATCCTTGCCTCCGACCAGATGGAGATGTCGAACCATTTCGCGCGGCAACAGGAAGACAAGTTCGCGGGGATCGAATACGAGGAAGGCATAGGCGGGGCCCCCATCTTTCCGAATTGCGCCGGCCGGTTCCAGTGCGAAACCTATGACAAGCTCGACGGCGGCGATCACTGGATTTTTGTTGGACGGGTCGTTGCCTTCGACGACTTCGGGCGCACACCCTTGTGTTTCCACCAAGGCTCTTATGCCATGATCTTCAACCACCCCGGCAGTTTGCCGAAGGCCGGGGGCGTTGCCTCGGCAGGTGCTGACGAGGGCCGGATGGGCAATCACGCGTTCTTCCTGATGCTGCGGGCCGTGCGCGCCTATCAGGACCGCTATCACCCCAAGCTCGAGACCCTGGGCCTGAACCTGATCGAGGCGCGTATCCTGCTTGTTCTCAACGATCTGTCAGGATTGGACGTCGAAGAACTGGTCGTGCATCTGCACACCCAGATCGACGAGGCGCGGGCCGCGCTGCTGAACCTGAGCGACCGGGACCTGGTGACACGTCGGGATGGCGGATACGTTCTGACCGAACCGGGCCAGGCAAAAGCCGATCAGTGCTGGGGCCTTGCCGAAGCCCACGCCGAAGAGACCTTCCGGGACTTCAGCCAGGAACAGGTCGATACCTTCACCGAAGTCCTGCGGCAACTCATCCGGCAGTAAACGGCTCTTTGTCAGGGCGGTGTCAGGTCCGACGCCGTCCCGACAATCGCGCCTTGATCCGTGTCAGCACCAGGCTGGAGACGGGCAAGAGAACGTAACTGATGAGCACGACAATGATCGCGGTCGTCAACGCACTCTGCCAGAATTGACCGACTGAATCGGGCACGAGGATCTCGACAGGATGGCGAAGCAGGTGGCCCAGAACCAGGATCCACGCAATCAGGATGAGGACCGTTTCCAGCTTGCTGATCCGCGCCGTCGGGGCGACAAGTCGCGACAGGTCGTCGAAACGGGTGTTGGTCGCGCAGTCCTGTGACAGCCTGTCCAGCTCTTCCGCATAGCGCCGCCGGACCGGTGAATTTTCCCATCGCTCCAGGTTTTTCTGCGTGTCGAAGGTGACGATCGTGACAAGCTCGCGACCGTCATGTTTCGGCGTGATGCGGTTTTGCAAACCGATGAATCCCGGCTGGTCGGCGACGGTTTTCTGGATGCTTTCGATGGCCTTCTCTATGTCGCCCGAAAATTCCGGGCGGAACCTTCGGACGATGACGTAGAGGACGGGTTGATCTGTCTGAGACATGAAAGGCCGCTATCCGCGTGTGATACGGTCGGGTTGCCGACCCGGGGGCAGCCGCCGTCAGGCCGTGTCTGCGTGTTGGGCCGCCCCGGTGACGTCCCGAATGGCGGCATCAACCTCGCGCACGCGCTCGGCGTTGTCGGTCGCGGTCGTGCCGTCCCGGTTCTGGAGCGAGTTCTCGAACCCGACACGCGCCTTGCCGCCCAGTTCCGCAGCACGCACAAGGCTAGCTGTTTCATCGGCGCCAAAAGCGCAGGACATCCAGTCAAAGGACATCCCGCTGGCCCGGTCCAGCTGCTGCAGGTAGGTTTCCAGGGGGATACTGTCGCGCGACCCGTTGGCATAACTGCCTTGCACGAAGAGCAATAGTTGCATCGTGCCCGGGATCAGACCGGCCACCCAGGCATCTGCAAAGGCGCGCACTTCGTGCGGGGAATACAGAATATGCTGAATCTCGATCCCGTTGTCCAAGGCCCAGAGATAGAAATCGCGGGCCGCGGGCCAGTCATCCGGACGCCGCACCATCTCTCGCAGGGCGACCGAGACGTATTTCGGCCGCAGGCCGCGCATCATCGCGCGTTGCTCTTCGGCCTCGTAGCGTCCGGCGGCCTCTGAGGTGACCTGAAGGTACATTCCCGGAACCTGGTCGGCCAGTCTTTCGACCAGCGCTGCGTAGCGGCCAGCATCAAGCAGGTGCCGACCCGAAGCATCGCGGATATGCATATGCAACCCGTCCGCACCGGCCAACTGGCACGCACGCGCAGTTTCCACAAGCTCGTCGTCGGTCACCGGCAGCGCCGGGTGATCTGCCTTGCCGCGTCTTGCGCCATTGGGCGCAACCATCAGGCGTGGCAGCGGCGTCAATGAACCTGAATGCCTCGGGGAAATGCTGCTTGGGCTGCAGGTCCCAGTCATGGCGATGTCCTTCGATCCTATTCTTCCTGCCCAGAATAGGTCGCCGGGGCCTTCACAACTACTAATAATACCGGATATCACCTACAAGAGAAACGGATGGCCAAATGAAACTGCAACAACTGCGATACTTCGCTGCGGTCTACGAGCAAGGATCCTTCTCTGCCGCTGCGGAAAAGGTGAATGCAACGCAGTCCGGACTGTCGATGCACGTCAGCCAGATCGAAAAACGCTATGGCGTGTCCCTGTTCGTGCGCAGCTCTTCCGGGGTGACGCCCACCGAAACGGGGCGAAACTTTTACCTGGAAGCCGTGAAGGTGCTGGCCGCGGCCCGCCATGCAGAGGATCGCCTGCAAGCGTTGTCCGGGGCGGTCGTCGGCCATGTTCACGTGGGACTTATGCCAACCTTTACCCGTGCGGTGCTGACCTCGGTGCTGCTGCGCATCGCAAAGGAATACCCCGAGGTGCGCGTCTCGATTTCCGAGGCCTATTCCGGCGTGCTTGCCGATGGTGTGGCAGAGGGGCGGCTGGACTTCGGCGTGGTGCCATCGTCCTTCGAAGTGGACGACCTGCTGATCTCCAAGCCGATGGGAGAAGACCGTGAATGCCTCGTCTGCAGCCCCGGCCGCGACGTCCCATTGACAGAGGGCGGGGTCCAGCTTCGCGATATGGCACCGCTGCGCGTGGCGCTGCCGGGGCCGGGCAACGCGCGCCGCAACAGGATCGAGAACTACCTGAACGTGAACCAGATCGAAGTGGCCGAACTGCTGGAGCTGGACACGATGCACGGAACGCTGAGTCTTGTGGCGAATTCGGACTGGGTAACGATCCTGCCCGGCATCCTGTGCCTGCCTGACCTGGATGGCAGCCGCCGCAAAGTGGTGCCACTGGCCGATCCGCCGCTGTATGTCGATTACATGCGGATCGAAACGCGCCAGCGCCCGCTGAACCCCGCCGCTCAGGTCTTTGCCGATGTCTTGCAGGAAGAGCTGAACTCCGCCCTGGAAATCGATCCGACAAGCCGGACATAGTTGGGGCCGACGGCTATCGGATTTGTCGATACCTGCCCTGACCATATATTATTTCTGTGTATGGTCCCGCCGCCCTAAGCTGGCGCAAGGAAGGCGGCTCTCGCCTTCGCCTTGTGGAGGAGGCCCGATGCCCGGGCAATTGGCTGTGGCCGCGCCACGGATGCCCAGTCACGGACCTGCGCGCCGACTCTCACGTTTGCGCCATAAATTCAGAAAGCTTGGATACGCATGACCGCAGTAACTCTTCATTCCATCGTTTCAGGGCGTGAAAACGCGCCCGTCCTGCTGTTGCTGAACAGCTTCGGCGCCACGCACAGGATGTGGGATCCGCAGATGTCGCTGCTGGAATCGCATTATCGCTTGATCCGGTGCGATACCCGTGGCCACGGCGAAAGCCCGACACCCACGCCGCCCTATTCCTTTGACGATCTCGTGGCCGACGCCTTTGCCGTGCTCGATCGGCACAACGTGGAAACCGCAACCGTCATGGGCCTGTCGCTTGGCGGCATGACGGGACTGGGCATGGCCCTGGCCGCGCCGGAACGGATCAACAGCCTGGTTTGCTGCGCAGCGCGGGCTGACGCGCCAGACCCCTTCGTGCAGAACTGGCACAACCGCCTGGGCATGCTGGAGCGCGGCGGGGTCGAAGAAGTGTGGAACAACACCGTCGGCATGTGGCTGGGAGAAGACACCCGCCGCGATCATCCTGAGCGGGAGGCCGCCCTGCGCGAAAGCTTCCTGAAAACGACCGACGACGGCTATCGTGGTTGCGCTCATGCGCTGATGGGGCTGGACTACCTGCGCCACCTTGGTGACATGAAGGTGCCGACACTCTTTATTGCAGGCGAAAACGACATGGCCGCGCCGCCGGATGCCATGCGCGCCATGAAAGAGGCCTGCCCCGGATCCGAACTGGCCGTCGTGCCGGGGGCCAAGCATATCGTGAACATCGACAGCCCCTGTGACTTCAACGTGGCCGTCCTTGATACGCTGGGTCTGGAACGAGGCTACCAGAAGGCCTGACTTGGCCCCGGACAGAAATGAAAGCGCCGCGCATCCCGTCAAGGGGATGCGCGGCGCAAATCGTTTGGCCCGCCTTAGACGTCCGCCAGCTTGACCGACTGTCCCGTTTCCGCGGAGCGCGCGATGGCCTCCAGCACCTGGATGTTGTGGACCATTTCCGCGTTGGTGAACGGATAGGGCGCACGGCCCTTGGCCGCATGGGCGAAGGCCTCGATATTGGCCGTTACCGCATCCTCCCAGTTGTACTCTGCCTGGCTCACGTCCTTGCCGGATTCCGCGGTCAGGACGCGCACGATTCCGTCCGGCGTGTCGGGATGGCTGTCGTTCAGGACCTCGACCCATTTGTCGGTGCCGAAGACATGCATCCGGATGAAATGCGGCGTATGCAGGACCGCGCTGAAGGTGGCCGTCATGCCGGCCTCGAATTTCATCTGCACCGTCACAACGTCGCCGGTTTCCCAACCCAGAGAGCGGTCCGCGGTAAAGGCGTGCAGGGTCTCCACCGGACCAAAGAAGGAAATCAGCAGGTCGCTCAGGTGAATCCCCATCGCCGTCATACCCGCCGCGGGCGCGACATCCTTGCGGGTGCGCCAGTCGTTGGCGGGGACGTTGATCAGCTTGTCATGGCTGAAGGCCGCCTCGGCATGCATCACGGTGCCAAGCTCACCCTTGTCCAACGCGGAACGCAGCGCCAACATCGCCGGTTCGAAGCGCCGCTCGTGCCCGATCCCCAGCTGCACCCCGGCGTCTTCGCAGGCCTTGACCGAACGGCGTGCGGAGTCCGCGTTCAACCCCAATGGTTTTTCGCAAAAGACATGCTTGCCCGCCGCGGCGACAAGGGCGATCTGCTCTTCGTGCAGGGTATTGGGCGTGGTCAGAATGACCGCGTCGACCTCATCCATCGCCAGCGGGGCGTCGAAATCCGCCCAGGCCGTCAGCCCCATGTCACCGATTGCCGCGTGGTTGGCCGTGACCGGTTCAATGATACCCGCCACGCGCAACCATGGATGGCCCTGCAACCGGGTCGCGATGTGTTTGCCCCACCAGCCAAAGCCGGCGATGGCAACGGTAAAGGTCTCGGTTGCCTCGGTCATTGATGTCTCCCTGTCAGATAAAGTCGTCACACGGCGCACAGGCTCCGCCCGGCGCGTACCCGCCGAATCTACAAAGCGTCTGCCATCGGAACCAACGATGTAATTTGATGATACGCTCCATGAAAACTGATAGCGCAGCAGGCCTCTTTCTATCAGGTTTTCTGAAGGCAGCTAGGAGTAAACACCATTTCCATTGAACATTGAGAGCAGGCATTGTTTTTGTCATCAGAACCGCGTTCCAGGGGAGGGGGCCGCGAGATCAGGCAGCAACTTGAGAGGCGATCTACCGGCCTTTCTGCGCGCCTGCAGCCTCTCCCACCCTGCAGAACCGACAAATGCAAGAAGGACCCGAAATGGCCGTCAAGGAAAAACCGATCTGGAAATTCAGTGTAAACGGGCGCCAGAACACCAAAACGCAATCCGTGGCCGAGGCGCGGGGCAAAAGCGTCATCATCGACGAACCGGTCCAGCGCGGCGGCACCGACGAAGGTCCGATGCCGGTTGAATACGTGTTCATGGGACTGGCCGGCTGCACGCATGTGATCTCGAACAAGCTGGCGGCTGCGAACGGCATCAAGTTCACGGCGATGGACATCGACATCAACGTGACAATGGACAGCCACGGCACCCGCTTGATCAACCCGATCGACGTGCCCTTCCCTTCGGTCACGCTGAACATCAAGGCCGACTACGAAGGCCCCCGCGAAGGCGCCATCGAGGTCAGCAGGACGCTGCGGGAATACTGTGCGGTGTCCAAGATGCTGCAGGAATCCGGCACCGAAGTGAACGAGAACTGGACCCTCAACGGCGAAGCCGTCTGAGGCCGAGACCTGGACCGGAGCGATCCCGTGACCCCGAGGACATCACGACATGCTGATGCAGATGGTCGACATACTCGGTCCCATCATCGCGATCACCTTGATCGGCTACCTGATGGGGCGGTCCAAGGTCGGGCTGGAAACGCGCTCGCTCTCGACCGTGGTGATCAACGTCGCGACGCCGGCGCTGATCTTCCACACGCTGACATCCTTGCGGGTCACGCCCGAAACAATCCAGACCATGGCCGGGGCCGCGCTTATGTGCGTCACCATCGCCGGGGTTCTCGGCCTGGTGGGGCTGAAGCTTGCTCATGGGTCCGTGCGCAGCTTTCTGCCGCCGCTCATGCTGCCGAACTCGGGCAACATGGGGCTGCCTTTGGTGGTGCTGGCCTTCGGTCAAGACGGGCTGCAACTGGGCGTCGCGTACTTCTTCGTGGTGGCTCTGGTGCAATATTCGCTGGGCCTGTCGATCTACGCGGGGTCTTTGCGGCTGTCGATGCTGTTGCGGCAACCGCTGATCTATTCGGTGTCGGCCGTGCTGCTGGTCACCTGGACCGGGCTGCCGGTGCCGAAGATCCTGCTGACCACGACCGAGATCCTCGGCGGCATGATGATCCCGGCAATGCTGATGCTGCTTGGCGTGTCCCTGGCGACACTGAAGGTCGCGGATCTGGGACCGGCACTGATGGTGGCCGTCGGGCGGCTGGTGCTGGGCCTTGTCTCGGCTTGCGTGGTGATCTGGGCACTGGATCTTCACGGCGTCACAGCGGGAACCGTGTTCCTGCTGGCCACGATGCCGACTGCGATCGTCAGCTACGTGTTCGCCGAACGCTATCAGCACAATGCCCGCCAGGTCGCGGGAACGGTCGTGGTTTCGACCCTGCTGACATTCATCTGCCTGCCGGGCCTCGTCTGGCTGGCTCTCGCGATCTCGGGGTCGGACGGCATCTCGCCGGAACCTGCCGGGACAGCGAAGGATGCCGTTGGTTGACCCAGTAGATCGACCGCGCGCAACCGAAAACGACCCGCCCGCCGGAAGGGAGAACCGGCCCGGGTGCGACAGGACAATCAGGGCGAGCGGAGCGCCCGCAAAAAAGGGAGGACACCATGCAGAACAGATCCGTCCGGATTCACAGCGTTGTGCTGTCCGATGCAGCGCGCATGTCCCGAGGGACGGCGTGATGCCCCGCACCGGCCGTCCCGGCATCGCACCTTGGTTCCGGATCTCGCCAAATCGGGCGCAACAGGCCACAAGTCAGCCGACCCGCGCGCCCCGTGCGGCATAGGATCCCGTAGCGAAGGAAGTCTCCTGCATGACCGACAGCCCCGTAATCACCAATGACGAGCTGCCGACGGCCAACGCCGAGGCGCGCTCCACACAACAAGGGAGGATCACCGTGACCCGCAAGAGAGTCCTCAGCTCACCCGAAACGCTGACGCTTGTCGCGCTGCTGCTGGCGGCGGTGCTGTCGTTGATTTTCATGCAATACCTGGTTGCAGCCCCGAAAGTGTTGTTCGGTCGCTCCCTCTCGCCCATCGCGCCCAGCCTGTTCCCGACCATCGTGTTGGCGCTCATGGCGGTGATGTGCGCCGGCGCGCTCTGGATGATCCGCTCGGGCGTGGTGGCCGAGCAGTCAACGCGGATGACATGGACCGAATGGGTGCGTGCAATCACGCTGTTCGGGATCATGATCCTGTATGCGCTGACGATGAAACCGTTCGGATTCCTGATTTCCACGGCCATCGCGACATCCCTGATCTCTCTGCACATGGGCGCCAGGAACGTGATCCAGATCGCTGCCGTGGCGCTGATCGGGCCGGTCGCGCTGTACCTCGCCGCAACCCAGCTTCTAGCGGTGTCGCTCCCTGAGCTCGACGTGGTCGAAAAGACCTATTCCAGCATTCTTTCAGCCGGATCCGCCGGACCTGCCGAGGCAGTCGATCCGACAGTTGCCGAATGAAACGTATCCAACTCTGAGGCCAGAACCATGCTAGACCAATTCACCGAAGGCTTCGCCATGGCCATGCGTTTCGACACCATGGCACTGATGAGCGTCGGCCTCTTCGCCGGGATGCTTGTCGGGTCGCTGCCGGGGTTCACCACCCTGATGGCGATGGCGATCCTGCTGCCGATCTCATTCTTCCTCGATCCCATCGTGGGCATCCCGTTCCTGCTGGGCATCTACAAGGGCGGGATCTTCGGCGGTTCGGTTCCGGCGATCCTGATCTCCATGCCCGGCACGGGCGCCGCTGTGGCGACATCGCGCGACGGGTACAAGCTGACGCAGAAGGGGAAGTCGCGAAAGGCCCTGGACATCGCCCTGTTCTCGTCGGTCTTCGGCGACACGGCCAGCGACATCTTCACCATCATGATGATCTTTCCGATCGCCTTCCTCGTCATGCAATTCGGTCCACCCGAGCTGTTCGCGGTTCTGCTGATGAGCCTGGTGATCATCGCGGCGACCTCCGGGGCCAACCCGCTCAAGAGCCTGATCATGATGATGCTCGGGCTGTGGCTGTCCTTTATCGGGACTGATCCGCTGGGTGGGGTAGAGCGCTTTACCTTTGGCCTGTTCGAGTTGAAGTCCGGCATTCCGCTCTTGCCGATGCTGATCGGCGTCTTTGCCCTGCCAGAGGTCGCCAACGTGATCATCCGCAATGAAAAGGGCAAGAAACTTGCTGCTCTGGTCGGCGAACGACTGAGCCGCGTGGAGTTCCGTCGCTGCCTGCCCACGATCTGCCGCTCGACGGCCATCGGCGCCGGGGTCGGGATGGTTCCCGGACTGGGCCAGATCGTTGCGGCCATGATGGGCTATTCCGCAGCAAAGAACGCATCGAAGCACCCGGAAACCTTCGGTGAGGGCGAAATCGAAGGCGTTGCCGCCGCAGAGGCCGCAAACAACGCGGTCAACGGTCCGACGATGGTGCCGCTGCTGACGCTGGGCATTCCCGGCGACAACGTGACAGCCATCCTGCTGGGCGCCTTCGTGGCCCAGGGCCTGCGTCCCGGCCCGGAACTCTTCGAGCAGCAGGGCGCGACCGTCTTTGCCATCCTGGTCGCCATGGTGATCGCCAACCTGCTGTTTCTGGTCATCGGTTACCTGTCGATCCCCATGTTCTCGCGGCTGGTCACGATCAAGACATCGATCCTGATCCCCGTGGTGATCATGTTCGCCTTTGCCGGAACCTACGTGTTCCGTTCCGACATCAACGACCTGATGATCCTGGTGGCCTTCGGTATCTTTGGCATCATTGCCAAGGCGGCAAGGTTCGACGTCATGCCCATGGTGATGGGCTTCATCCTCGGACCGTCGATGGAATATGCCTTCGGACAGACTGTCGCTATGTCGCAGGGCAACCCGCTGGGGTTCTTCTTCACCGACCGCATCGGCGCACTTTGTGTCCTGCTGTCCACCCCCATCATCGGATACCTGCTGTGGAAACGTCTCTACAGCTCACCGGTTGCAGCCTGACTGCAAGGACAGGTGCGGCGCCGCCCGGCGCCGCGCCGAAACAAGACCAAACCAAGGGAGAGACCCATGTTCAAAGACTTCGCAAAGAAATCGCTGGCCGCGCTGGCCGTGACGGGGGCCGCGATCGCGTCCTTCGCGGCGCCGGCCCAGGCGGAATTCCCCGAGAAACCGGTCACGATGGTGATCCCGCTGGGTGCGGGCGGTTCGCACGACCTGAATGCCCGGGTCATCACCTCGATCATCCCCAGCTACCTGAACCAGGCGATGATCGTGCAGTTGTCCCCCGGCGCCGGCGGCCAGAAAGGCACGCATGAGGTCGCCCGTGCTCCGGCAGACGGTTACACGCTTCTGTTCACCCACAACTACATCGACATGCTGCAACAGCACGTCGAGAACCTGCCCTATGATCCGCTGGAGGATTTCGTCACGGTGGCACGGGTGAACTATGCGCCCATCGCGGTCGCCGTCCGTGCAGACAGCCCTTACCAGACGATGGACGAACTGATTGCCGCCTCAAAGGAGAATCCCGGTGGCATCCAGATGGCCCATTCCGGCAACTGGGGCGCACTGTTCGTGCCCGCAGCACAGATGATGCAGGCGCTGGACATGCAGTGGAACCTGGTGCCCTACCCGGGTGGCGGACCCGCCCTGCAGGCGCTGCTGTCGGGGGATGCGGACGTGACCATGGGCTTCCCGTCCTCGCTGTCCAGCCATCTTGATGCAGGCACCGTTCGCGTGCTGGCCACCGCGGGCGAAGAGCGCATCTACGAAGGTGTGCCGACCTTTGCCGAAGTGGGTGTCGAAGGCGACGTCGGCTTCATGCACCGGGTCGTTCTGGCCCCGAAAGGCACGCCCGAGGAAGCGCTGACCAAGCTTTCCGAAGCCTTCAAGAAGCTGGAAGAGGACTCCACCTTCAACCGCATGATGGGTCGTCTCGGCGAGAACATCAACATCATCTCCGGTGATGAATACGACAAGATGCGCGCCGAGCAGTCGAAGGCCTACGAGGTCCTGGTCGACGAGCTGACCTCGCAGTAATGCACTGTCGGACGAAACCGATCGCGCCGGGCCCTGTGCCCGGCGCTTTTTTGTCCGCGTCAGAGCGCGGCGACACCAAGGTCCCTGGCCAGGTCGTCCAGCGTCTCGCGGAGCGCCGGCGGGATCGGGATTCCAGCTTCGGACCTGTCGTGCATCACCCGGTCAAGCCGCTCGCCCGGCAGGCGGATCTCGTCGACACCGGGCATTTTTTCCGAGGATTTCATCTGCCGCCAGACATCATCGATCCCGGCGCGGAATTCATCGGGATCGGCAAACGCGGCGATATCAAGCGCAAGGATGACCTGTCCGGTATTGGTCACCGTCTTGGGGTCCGCGTTGAAATCCACCACATCGCGGCCAAAAGCCGCCCCGTTCAGCACACCCGCCAGGATACCGAAGATCAGCGACAGCCCATAGCCCTTGGGGCCGCCGATCGGCAGAAGGAAACCTTCGGCCGCTCGGCGAGGATCTGTCAGCGGCTTGCCGTCGCGGTCGATCATCCAGCCCTCGGGCATGGTTTCGCCTCTCTGCGCGGCGGTCTTGACCTTGCCATAGGCCGCGACCGTCGTTGCCATGTCGAGCACGATGGGCGGAAAATCCTTCGACGGCAGCGCCACCGCAATCGGATTGGTCGAGAGCAGCATATCCGTTCCGCCCCAAGGCGGCATGTGATTGGCGCTACCCACCGCCAGGTAAAGCCCGATCATGTTTTCGGCCGCCGGCATCATCGCATAAAGAGACGCGGGCCCCGCGTGGTTCGAATGTCGCGCCCCAACCCAGGCAACACCGGTGGTCCGCGCCTTTTCCATCGCCAATTCGGTGGCGTGATGCATCACCAGATGGCCCATGCCATTGTCGCCATCGATCAGCGCCGTCGCGGGCCGTTCCTTGAGTCGGCGGAATTCCGGCGTCATGTTCATGCCGCCGGCACGAATGCGCCTGACATACATCGGCAGCCGAAACACCCCGTGGCCGTCCTGCCCCATCAGGTCAGCCTTGGCCATCAACCCGCCGACCCTGGCAGCATCCGGGGCCGGCATTCCGCAAGCCTCGAGGCAGCGGGCGATGAAAGCAGTCAGATCGGCATGCGTGGTCTTGTCGGTCATGAAGATTTCCTCAAACTTTGAAAGGACAGGATATGGATTCCGAAACACCCCAGGGCACCATCGTGCGCCACGAAGAGATCACGCCCTTCGCCCGGGGCGACGGCGTCGAGACCCGGTTGATGGTTGGTCGTGAGACCGACCCGGCGGCCCCCTTCACCACCGGGACGACGACCTTTCCGGCAGGCTGCGCCGCGCCTTTGCACACGCACAACTGCGCCGAACAGGTCACCATCCTCGCAGGCCAAGCAGAGGCCATGGTCGGCGGCGAGGTGATGCAGCTTGGCCCGATGGACACCAGTTTCGTGCCCGCCGATGTGCCGCATTATTTTCGCAACACTGGAGACGGGCCGCTGACGATCCTGTGGATCTACGGTGCCCGCGAGGTCACGCGGACGTTTGTCGAAACCGGGGAAACGGTGGCGCATATGTCGCCTCGCGATCAGGTGTAGGTGCGAAATTGGTTGACCAATTTGTCAGGGCCGTGCCAGAAGGGAAGAAACCCTTTTCCACAATAGCCATAGGCGCTCCGATGCGAAAGCCTTATGGCTGTGAATGGCCCCGAAATCAACTCGATTTGGTGAACCAATGCATGACACCGTCCTGACGCGATTACGCAACTGGATCTCTGGCTCCGGCCTGTCCCGCGGGGATCGTATGCCGCCCGAACGCACGCTCTGCGAAACGCTTGGCGTCAGCCGGGCCGAACTGCGCAAGGCCTTGCTGGTGCTGGAGACCGAAGGTATCCTGGATCGCAACGTCGGGCGCGGCACGTTCCTGGCAAAGCCCCCCCGCACCACGCGCGGCGGCGACAGGATCGATCGATCCATCGCGACACTGTCCGAAAGCACCGGCCCGGTCGAAGCGATGAATGCCCGCCTGGCCTTTGAACCGCAGCTTTGTCAGCTGGCGGCACTGCACGCCACGCCGAAACAGTTGCGGGACTTGCGCAGAATGGCCCTGGCCATGCGCGAGGCCACGAACTGGAGCAACTACGAACAGCTCGACAGCGACTTTCACGAGGCCATCGCAGCCGCCTCCGGCAATGGATTGCTGCAATCACTGCACCGCATTCTGAACGGTGTCAGGTTGGCCGTGGTCTGGCGCAGGCTCAACACCTCGGATCGCGGTCCGCACCCGGATTATCACTCTTTCGATGAACATGACGCCATCCTCGCGGCGCTGGAAAGCCGCGATCCGACCGCGGCCGGAGAGGCGATGCGCGCCCATCTGGAAAGCACCCTTTCGCAGATGACCGCCGCTTCGCGGGCCTGAAAAGCGGCTTCAGAAGAATGCATACCGGGTATCAGGAATGCTTGTTTGTAGCGGCATTTTCCATTTGCGAAACTGATCAGCAACATAGACACGTTGGGAGCGAGAATGAGACAGGTTGAAGTGGCCGTGATCGGCACTGGCTGGTGTGGCGGAATGCGAGCGGAGTCGCTGGCGAAGTCGGCCTTGGTCGACAAGCTTCACATCTGCGAAATCCGGCCCGAACGGTTGCAGGAAGTGAAAGAGCTGACCAACCCCGCGACGGCAACGGATGATTACCAGGACATCGTCCGCAATCCCGCGATCGAGGTGGTCTACATCTCCACCACGCCGGAACCGACGCATTATCCCATCGCGCGCGATTGCCTGAAGGCGGGCAAGCACGTCCTGCTGGAAAAGCCCATCGCGATGGAACTGGCCGAGGCCGACGACCTGATCAACATTTCAAAGGAAAAGGGCGTCAAGTTCACCATCGGCTACTCGCAGCGTTTCAACCCGAAAATCGCCTGGGCCAAGAAGGCGATCGCCGAGGGCAAACTGGGCAAGATCGTCAATGTCATGGTGTCGCGCCACCTGTCGCGCAGCCTCGGGTCGCGCATTGCCGGCCGGGTCAAGCTGTCGCCGGCGGCGATGGAAAGCACGCATGACCTCGATTTTGTCTACTGGCTGCTCGATGCCAAACCCACCAAGGTCTATTCGCAAGGCGCCTATGGCTACATGAAAGAGCTGAACGGCTCTTACGACTGCATGTGGAACACGGTGAACATGGACAATGGCGCGCTGGTCGTGATCGGCGGTGGCTGGAACCTGCCCCCGTCCTATCCAAACTACTGCGCGACCTGGATCGAGATCACCGGTACCGAAGGTTCCCTGGTGCTTGACGACACCTCGCGCGACAACTGGTTCAACACCGTCGAGGGTGGCACGCGCTTCCCCATGTCGACCATGCCGGGCGAGCATGTGGACCACATGTATGCAGGTCAGATGGGGCCGGAGACGCTGCATTTCCTCGAATCAGTGTTGCTTGATCGCCAGCCGCTGGTGGCGCCGGAACATGCGCGGATGGTGATGGAAAGCTACCTTGCCGCCGATATCTCGGCCGAGATTGGCGAGCCTGTGGGCCTGCCGCTGTCCAACCACGCGATGGCAACCCTCGCGGACATGAAGGCGGCGGAGTGACCTTTCGCGTCATCGAGGGCCTGGCCCCCTTGTGCCGCCGTTGACACCGAACCGTCACGGCGGTCGCCGCCCGTCTTGCCGGAGGCCGGCAAGACCGGAGTGGCGGTACGATTTATTGTCTCGGGCTCCATATGATCGGGGGCAACTTGGTATTTGAAATCTTTGAGATAATCGCGCCCATCTTTGTCGTGGCGGCGCTTGGTTTCCTTTTCGAAAAACGCGGACCCAGCTTCGATTCCACCACGCTTAGCCGCCTTGCGCTTTGGATCGGCACACCCTGCCTGGTGTTTTCCTCTCTGACAAACACCGCCTTGCCGGACGAGGCCCTTGCCCGCATGATCGGAATAACCTTTGCGGTGGCCGTTCTGGGTGGTGCGCTTGCGTTTCTGGCGCTGGCCCTGTTCCGCCTGCCTCAACGCACGTTTCTGTCCCCTCTGGCGCTTCCCAATGCTGGCAATGCCGGG
This sequence comes from Mameliella sp. MMSF_3455, assembly GCF_030733205.1. GTDB lineage: Bacteria > Pseudomonadota > Alphaproteobacteria > Rhodobacterales > Rhodobacteraceae > Antarctobacter. The sequence goes on along the minus strand of NZ_JASHJL010000006.1, from coordinate 30,110 downwards.
CTTCCGGTTGTCTTCTTCACATTCTCGGATGCGGGATTGGCGATTGGCGCCGCGTTCTTTTTCGTCATCGCACTGGTTCAGTACACGGTTGTGCCTATGGTGGTTTCCGGTGAACTGGGCCTGCGGAAACTGTTGAAGGAACCGCTGATCTGGACAGTGTTGGCTGTCATCGGGTTCCGCGTGGCCGATGTGGCGCCCCCCAAGATCATCGCCGACACCACCGCCCTGCTGGGAGGGATGATGATCCCGGTGATGCTGATCCTTTTGGGCGGCGCGCTGGCCCGTTTGCGCGTCAAGGATATCGCGACGTCGATCCTGCTGGCGATGTTGAGACTGGCAATCGGCCTCGCGACCGGATTGTCGATGGTCTTTCTGTTCGGTCTGGACGGAATCGAGGCGGGTGCCGTCTTTCTCATGTCCGCCATGCCCTCTGCGCTGGTCACCTACGTGATTTCCCAGCACTACGGGCGCGAGCCAGAACGGGTGGCGGCGTTTGTTGTCAGCTCGACGGTGCTGAACTTCTTGTGCCTGCCCGTCCTGATCGCCGCCGCCCTGCATATCGCAGCGCTGTGACGCCTAGGCCTTTGCCATCCGCAGAACGGCCCGGAACACCGCGGAATTGTCGAGATCGCTGTCGCCCGCGGCCTCGGCATTCTCCATGACTTCGAGATAGCGGTTGACCATCGGCATGCCGCCGTGACCGAAACGGCCGGCCATTTCGTGGATCAGCTTGAAATCCTTCTGCGATTGGGCAATTCGTCCCAACGGGGTGAAGTCCCGCTTCACCATCAACGGCCCCTTGGCGGCCATCACGTCCGACCGCGCGGCGGACCGCAGTGCTGTCTGCAGGAACGTTTCGGGATCCAGCCCCACGGCCTCGGCAAAGACCAGCCCCTCGGCCACCGCGGCGCGGGTCAGCCCCAGCACGCAGTTGATCGCCAGCTTTGTCCGGTTGCCATTGCCGATGGCGCCCACCCGCTCCCGCTGGGTCGAAATCGCGTCCGCGAATTCCTCGAACTCGTCCAGTCCGGCGTCATTCCCGGCCAGCAGCAGCAGCGCGGTGCCCTGCTGCACCTGAAGGCTAGTGCCGGAAATCGGCGATTCCACCAAGGTGATGCCCTTGGCTGCAGCACGGCCTTCCAACGCGGCGACCTGTTCGGGATCGCAGGTGCTCATGGTGACCAGCACCCTGCCCGTGCCGTCCGGGGCGGCCTCGATGATATCGGCCAGCTGGTCGGTGCTGAAAACGGCGGACAGAAGAACGTCCGTCTGCCATAGCGCCGAAGGCTCTGCCCTGCGTCCCCCTTTCGATTCCAAGAGGTCCAGCCGCCCCTGGTCGACATCGGTTCCAAGCACGGTGTGGCCCGCGGCGAGCAGGCGTTCCGCCAGCGCCATTCCGATCAGGCCAAGCCCGAAGATGCCGATTGTCATTTTCATGTTTCCTCCTTTGCCCGGTTTCGGGTCTTCTGATGATCTCCGCTGCCCGTTCTCAAACGAAACCGATCACTTGCCACCACAGGTAGGTCAGCGGCAAACCGATCAGGGATACCGCCAGCGCCAGCCAGACACAGAGCCTGACGAACACGGCGTTGGGCACCGTGGAAATCGACATCGCCACGATCAAAGGTGGCGCTTGGTAGGCCAGGACCGGTGTTGCGATCCCGATCATCTGCACCATGGAAACCGCCTTGAGCGACAGGCCCGTCGCCTCGGACAACGAGGCGGCGAAGGGCACCAGCACCGCCGGAGCCGCGGGCGCCGTCGTCAGGTGAGAGATGACGACAGAGAACCCGTAGACCGCGTAGACCGATGATAGGTCACCGGCGGGCGACAACGGCAGGCGAGCGATGAACAAATCCGCCAGAACCTGGTCCAGCCCGGCCTCGCGGGCAACGGCCACAACGGTCACGAGGGCGGCAAAAAAGATCGGCGGCGAGAAATCGATCCTCTCGCGCATCGCATTGCCATCAAGCATCCCGAAACGGGGCCAGATCACGATGGCCGCCGCCGCCATGGCGATCCAGGCGGGTTCAATCCCGTGCAGGAAATCCGTCATCCAGCCAAGGATGGCGACCCCCAGGACGATCAGAAGCCGCCGCTGTTCCGGGCGATGCGGCGCCGCCCCCGCTGCGTCGTCAGCAGCGCACACGGGCGTTTCCGTGGTGAAGCGCATCATCAGGATCACGATCAGCAGGAACCGCAGCGCATTCACCGGCCATTGCTGGATCATGTATTCGGAATAGGTGCTGGCGATACCATAGCTTTGCTGCATCGCGCCGACATGCACGATGGTAGGAAGGTTTGCTGTCAGGATCGTGTAGGTCGGCAGCAACGTCGCGGTGACGGCGGTTGCGATCAGGCCGATGCCCCCCCGCCCCTTGGGGTCGAGCCCCAGCCGCTCGGCAAAGGCGGCCGCAACCGGGACCATCACGATGACCCGTGGCATGGTCGACGGCACCAGGATGCCCAGCAGCAGCCCGGTCGTCGCAATCACCAGCGTCGCACGCCCATAGGACGGGCCCGCCAGCGCGAACAGCCGGCCGGATATCCGGGCCGCCAGCCCCGTCGCGGTGATCGCCGTTCCCAGGATGATCCCCGACACGATCAACCAGAACCCGCCGGACATGAACCCGGAAAAGATGATGTCGCGCGGGGCCGTACCCAACCCCAGAGCCACCAGGAAAATGGCAATGGCGGCCACGACCTCGGGCACCGCGCGGGTCGCGAACAATGTGATCCCCGCCAAGCCCAGCCCGGCGGCCGTCCATAGGGCACCGGACGCGCCCAGGACCAAGCCATAGGCAATCAGGCCTGCGCCGGTGGCCACGCCGAAGCCGGCCACCGCCAGGGGAGAGACACGTCGCATGTGGCCGCCTCAGGGGATCAGGATCGTGGATCCGGTCGTCTCGCCTGCCTCCAGCGCGCGATGCGCGTCGACCACCTCTGCCAAGGGCAGGCGCCGGCCGATATTGACCGAGACATGCCCGGCCTGGATCATCTCGAAGACCCGTCCGGCCGAATGCTCCAGGTCCGCACGGGGACCGACGTAGTTCGCCAGCGTCGGCCGGGTAAAGTAAAGCGATCCGGATTTCTGCAGCAGGCTGGGCGGCACCGGCGGGGCCTCTCCGGTCGTGGCGCCGTAAGAAACGAACAGCCCGTAGGTCGCGAGGCAGGCGATTGAGGTCTCGAAGGTGGCCTTGCCGATGCTGTCATAGACCACCGGCACACCTTCGCCGCCGGTGATCTCCTTGACCCGCGCGACGATGTCCTCGGATTTGCGGTCGATGGCATGGGCATAGCCCAGGTCCAGCGCACGGGCGCAATTCTCCGGCCCCGAGGTGACGGCGATCATCTCTGCGCCCAGGTGCCTGCCCCATTGCCCCGCGATCTGCCCGACGCCGCCGGACGCCGCGAAAAACAGGACCTTGTCGCCGGGCTTCACCTTGTAGGTGCGCTCCAGCAGGTATTCGACTGTCATGCCCTTCATCAGGGAAGCAGCGGCCAACTCGTCCGATACGCCGCCCGGGATGCGGACCATACGCGCGGCGGGGGCGTTGCGCCTTGTGGCATAGGCCCCCAGCACACCGCCATAGGCCACCCGGTCGCCCACCGCGAGACCCTCGACTCCGGCCCCGACAGCGCGCACCGTTCCCGCCGCTTCGAGGCCCAGCGGGCTTGGCAGGTCCAGCGCGTACAGGCCCGAGCGCTGGTACACGTCCATATAGTTCAGGCCGATCGCGCCCTGCTCGATCTGCACTTCCCCTTCACCGGGGTCCGGCAGTTCGGCATCGGTCAGTTTCATGACCTCCGGCCCGCCCTGCTCTTCGATGATGACTTTGGATACTTTCATGTTTCGACCTCAATCCGTGGCGTCGCCGCTTTCGACGACAACCGTCTGCACCTCTCCGGCGCCATTGGCGCGACGGAACGCGGCGGCGTCCTGATATTCCTGCGACTCGAAACAGGTGACCCCCTGTTCAAGCGTGGGAAATTCGATGACCACGAACCGATGGAAATGCTCGGGGCCTTCCATGATCTGGTACTTGCCACCCCGCGCCAGGACCTTGCCACCGTGTTTCTCGATGATCTCGGGAACCAGATCGGTATAACGCTTGTATTCGACAGGATCGTTGATCCTTGCGCGTGCTATCCAGTAAGCGGGCATGCGATTTCTCCGTTTGTTTCTACATCACCCTGTTGGGCAACCAGTTGGCGAACTGCGGGAACAGCACGAGCAGCGTTGCTGCCACCAACATGATGCCCCAATAGGGAATCGAGCTTTTGAAAATGTCCCCGACGCGCACCTCGGGATCGTTGATCGCCGCCTTCACCGTGTAGACCAGCAGGCCGAACGGCGGGGTCAGCAGGCCGGCCTCGATCGCGACGATTCCGACGATGGCGAAGGTCAGCTGGTCGAACCCGAAGGCTACGGCGATCGGCTCCACGATCGGCACCGTCAGCAACATGATCGAGATGCTGTCGATCACCATGCCCAGAACGAACCAGATCAGGATGATGATCCCCAGCACATGCCATGCCTCAAGGCCGGAATTCAGGAAAAACTCGCGGATCGCGCTGGTGACGCCAGTCATCGCCAGCGTTCGGGAATAGAGCGCCGCGGCAAAGAGCAGGATCAGGATGGGCGCGGCGGTCTTGCCGACCGAATAGACCGCGTCCAGGAACTCTCGCAGGTTCATGCCCTTGAAAAATGCAAAGATCAGCGCCAGCGCGGCCCCCGCGCCCGCGCCCTCTGTCGGGGTGAAGACGCCGAACCAGATCCCGCCCAGAACGGCCGCGACTATGCCGCAGACGCCCAGAACGCTGGTCCAGAGTTGCCGCGCCGGCAATTCGGTCTTGTCGCCTTCTGTTTCGCGCGCCTCCGGCTCGGCGCCCTCCCCCACGACCTCGGGTTTCGCGATGGCCATGGCAACGATGTAAAAAATGAACATCGACGCCAGCAGCAGCCCGGGGAACACGCCGGCCAGGAAGATCCGGCCGATGGACTGCTCTGTCAGGATACCCCAGACGATCATCAGCACGGAAGGCGGTATCAGCATCCCGAGGCAACTCGACCCGGCAATGGCCCCCAGGGCAAAGCCCCGGTGATAACCGAAGGTACGCATCTCAGGGTAAGCAATCCGCGAAAACGTCGCCGCCGATGCGATGGACACGCCAGTGACAAAAGAGAACACCGTATTGCCCAGAACAGTCGCGATCCCCAGCCGCGCCGGCAATCGCCGCAACCCCCGGTTGATGCCGTAGAATATGTCGGTCACGGAGCCGGATCGCCCCATGAACTCGCCCATCAGCATGAATAGCGGGATGACGGCAAAGGTGAAGCTCCTGAGGGCCTCGGCCGCGGTCGAGGCGACCATCGCCTCGACGATGCGCATGTTGCCGGTGACCAGGTAGATCCCCAGCACGCTGGTCACACCCAGCGCCACAGCCACATGGACTCCGATGACCACCAGTCCCATCAGGACTCCGGCCATCAATATGGCAGTGCTGGCGTCAAACACGGTCCATACCTCGATTTGTGAAGGTCATCGGAACCAGAGCTCCTCGGATTTTCCGGTCAGCTCCACGATCGCCAGGATGACGTAGTTGAGGGCCGCCAGCGCGCTGCCGAAGATGATCATGAAACGTGCTGGCCAGACAGGAACGCGCAACGCGCCTTCGCCGTCGAATTCACCGTTGGCAAAGGACCTGAGGGCGGGGGTTATTCCGGCCTTGGCGAGCAGCAGGAAAAACGCGGCACCCAGGAGGAACCCGAGGATCGCCAGCGCGCGGGCAGCGCGCGGGCTCAGAAAACTGGTCAGGAAGTCGGTCCTCAGCATGGAACCCGAGCGCACCGCGAAACCGACCTGGAGAAAGACGATCATCACGACCGAGTTGGCCACGATCTCCTTGGTGCCCTGCAGGGGCATGTTCGCGGCCCGCGCGATGATATCGGCCATGATGAAGAAACACAGGGCAAATGCCCAGGCGGCGGCGAGGACCAATAGCGATCTGGTCAGACCATCCGCGACCTTGATCAGGAACATGGCATCAAATCCATAAATTCGACGGAACGGCAGGATTGCCCGCGGAATGCAGCGCCGCCGGGGGAGTCCGGCGGCGCCTCCGGATCGGGCCCAGTTACTCGATCACGTAACGGACCGGCCATTCGTGACCGCGCTCTTCCGCCTTGTCGAGCACCAGGTTCAACACCTGCTTGGCCGGCAGCCCCTGCTGTTCCAGATCGTCGGCCAAGGATTGCGGCCAATCGGCAAGGCTCTGGGCCCAAGCCTTGCGGACCTCGGGATCGATCTCCGAGACGGTGATCAGGTCACGCAATTCGCCGACGAGGCGGTCGTACTCCGCGGCATTCACGATACCCGTCTGTTCCTCGTAGTCCGCCGCGACCTCCAGCAGGATTTCCCGCACATCGTCGGGAAGTGCGTCGTAGGTCTGCTGGTTGATGGTCAGCCCGTGCCAAGTCATCGAGCCAAAGCCGATCAGCGTGTAGTACGGCCCCGGCTCGTACAGCTTGAGGTTCACCCAGGCCGAGGGGAACATGATCCAGCCCTCGTAGACGTTGGTGGTCATCTCGGTATAGGCGGTCGCAAGCGACGACTGCACGGGCGAGACGCCGGCATATTCGAGCCAGTTGAGATTCAGGCCCGCCCCGGCGATCTTCTGATCCTGGAGATCGTCCAGGTCGTCCCAGGGAAAGGACGTGCCAAGGTTGTAACCGCCGTCCGCGATCCGCGACAGAAGCACCTGGTTGAATCGGTCCGGAAAGACGTTTTCAAGGTAGGGCACCTCGGCATAGACATCCTGCGCAATCGCAAGCGACATTTCCGGGTCCATGGTCCCGAAGGGCATCATCACCTGGAACGCATGCAGCGGCAGGTTGGACGGCTCGAAGCAGAAGCAGAAGCCTCCGATGTCGATGATCCCGTCCTGAACGCCCTCAAGAACTTCCGTCACCTTGACGATGGAACCAGAATAACCCTCGACAAAACTGATGGTATGGTCGGTGCGTTCTTCGACCCGGCGCTTCAGCTCTGGCTGGAAATAGTCCTGCATGAGCCCCGCATAGACGACCCCCGGCGGGTGGCCGGATCCGATGCGCAAGGTGATGTTGTCGGCCTGGGCGGCGTGCCCGAGTCCGATCGCGGCAATGGCAGCAGCGCTGCTGGCAAAGAGTCTATTCATGATTCCCCTCCCGGAATGATGTTTTTGCGTGCCATTCCGACGTTGTGCCCGCCGCTTGGCCTTCTTGCAGTTTCGCTCGATCTCCTTTCGCGGTTCCGGAACCGGGTGGCGTCGCGCCACCTGGTCCGGCCGTGGATATTGCGTTTGCGCGCCCCGGGATCAGGCCGCGCTTGCTGCGACGCCAAGACCGCTGACGTCGGCTTTCAGCCCGGTCTTCTGTTCTTCCGTCAGCGGAACCAGCGGCGGCGCCATGCGGGTCCAGGTCTCGTCGCCCGTGCGCCACGCCTCCAGCTGTTTCATGGCCGCCATGAGCGGGTATTTCGACGCCGTGGCGCGGGCGGTCTTGACGACCCCCAGCGCGTCCTCACGCGCCTTGCCCTCGGCCGCCAAAGCCGCCTGAACCAGGTTGGCGGTGACATTGGTCGAGCCCGAGATGATCCCGGCGCAACCACCGTCCAGCCCGTCAAAGACGAATGCCTCGCTCGAAGGGTAGACATCGAAATCGCCGTCGACACCGCCCGTCGCTTTGGCAAAAGCCAACGATTGCGACAGATCTCCGCTCGAATCCTTCAGACCGGCAATGACGGGTCCGAAGTCGGCCTTCAGGCGCTTGACCAAATCCACCGAGAACGGCGTCATCGACATCTGCGGGAAGTGGTAGAGATAGACGCGCAGACGGTCGTCGCCGACTTTCTCGATCAGCCTGGCATAGTAGGCATACAGTCCGTCATCGGACGGGTTCTTGTAGTAGAAAGGCGGCAGCAGCAGGACGTTGAAGAACCCCGCCTTCACCGCGGCGCTGGTCACGTCCACCGCGTCTTGCGTGGCACAGGACCCGGTTCCGAAAATGACCCGGTCGGCATCGAACCCCGCTTCGGCAAAGGCGCCCGGCAGCGCGATCCGGTCGCGGTAGGAAATCGAATTGCCCTCACCCGTGGTCCCGGTCGGCGCAACACCATCGCAACCGCCATCGGTCAGCAGGTGTTTGCAGTAGGCGGTGAGCTTCGGCACGTCGACCGATCCGTCGTCATTGAAAGGGGTGATCGCGGCCGCGTAGATGCCTCGCTTGGCTTTTGTCATCTGGTCTTCGTCCTATTCTGCGGCAGAGGATTCGGCGCTGTTCTCGCGCATCGAAACCACCACCTTGATCGCGTCGTCGATCCGCTCGCGCGCGTGTTTCAGCGCGTTGGGCAGGTCATGCATCGGGAAGGTGTGGGTATGGACCTTGGTCGCGTCGAACCGCTTGTCCGCCATGAACGCCATCGCGCGATGGGTGGCGGACTTGCCCTCTCCACGGATGCCGTAAAGGTAGATGTTGTTCACCGCGAGATGGCCCAGATCGAATTCCACGGGCTTTTTCGGGAAGGCGGCGAGGCAGACCTTGCCGCCGCGATTCGTCATGTGGATGGCCTGGTTCACTGTCGTTTCGCTGCCGGCACAGTCGACGACATAGTCGGCCCCCTTGCCCCCGGTCAGCTCCTTGACCCGGGCAAGCGCGTCCTCGTTGCGCGCATCGATGGTAACATCCGCGCCCAGCTCCTTGCCGATTCGGTTGCGATTCTCGCGCGTGCCGACCAGCACCACCGGATCCGCCCCCAGCGACTTTGCCACCGCAACCGCAAGCAGGCCGATGGGCCCCGGCCCGATGACGACCACGCTTTCTCCGGCAACCAGGCCGCCCAGCTCCGTCAGGCCGTACATGGACGTGCCGGCGGTCACGACTAGCGTGGCCTCGGCGTCTGACATCTGGTCGGGAACCTTGATCATCGTGTTGATGTTGTTGACCGCGTATTCCGCGAACCCGCCATTGGTGGTGAACCCGTTGGCGCGGTGTCCCTTGTCGCGGTCGCCGTAGTTCAGGCCGTAATTGTGGCATGACGTGTACATGCCCGACCGGCACCGCTTGCACTGTCCGCACCCGGCATGGATCTCGACGGTCACGCGGTCGCCGATCTCGAATTCGTCGACACCGGGGCCAAGCGCGGCGATCGTCCCCATGTATTCATGCCCGGGCGTGAAGTTCTTGTTGAACGGCGGACCGCCTTCGAACATCGCCGGTGTACCGTAGCTGATGATCTCCAGGTCGGTCGCGCAGATCGCGACCGCATCGATGCGCACCAGCGCCTCGGCACGGCCCGGAGCCGGCACTTCCTTGTCGATCAGCTTGAGTTCGTCGGGATCCCCGAGAACCCATGCCTTCATCTTCGCCGGAACGGGCATCGAGTCGTCGTACTTGACGGTCATCGCAGGTCTTTTCTCCACCCTGCTCCCCCTCGTTTGTATCAAAAATCAATGCGCAAATTGGTTGACCAATTTGGATATTGGCAAGCCGTATCGCGCTCTCTGATTATCGATAATATCGAAATTTTTGGCGCAGTAAATGAGATTCTTCTGTTGACAGGTGACTTCTCCTGCCGTTTTCTTCAATCCGAGGAGGCCCGATTGGTTAACCATTATGGACGTGCACGACAATCATACCGAACCCAGATGTGTCTTGGCCAATTGGCTGGCGTCCTCCGATACCGCTGTCGGCGACCGGCTTCCGCCGGAGCGCAGGCTGGCCGCGGAGCTCGGCGTTTCGCGTGGCGAATTGCGCAAGGCTCTGATGGCGCTGGAGGCCGAGGGCATCATCGAACGGCATGTCGGGCGCGGCACCTTTCTCAAGTCACCGGCGGACATGGAGGATACCGGCGAAGCGATCGTTCAGCGCCTGTCAGAGATCTCCAGCCCGCACGCCGCGATGATGGCCCGACTTTCGCTGGAACCCGAACTTGCCGGACACGCGGCCATCCATGCCGCCCCACGGCACCTGGCCGAACTCAGGCGGCGATGCGAAGCAATGCGCTCGGCCACGACCTGGGCGGAATACGAACACCACGATTCGCGGTTTCACCGGCTCATCGCCATTGCGTCGGGCAACGCGATCCTGCTGGAACTGCACCGAATCGTGGACGCTGTGCGCGTCTCGGTCGTGTGGTCGGGTCTCGACCTGCCGCAGGGCGGACCGACGCGCGATTACCACTCCTTTGCCGAACACGACGAGATCCTGGAAGCGCTTGAAAAACGCGACCGCGCCGCCGCTTACCAGGCGATGAAGACGCATCTGAAATCCGTGCGAGCAACCCTACTGAAGGACGACTGACACCGTGATTGACCTCTACACATGGACCACGCCGAACGGCCGCAAGGTTTCCATCCTGCTGGAAGAACTGGGCGTGGATTACACCGTCCACGCGATCGACATCTCGAAGGGCGAACAATTCGCGCCCGACTTCCTCGCAATCGCACCGAACAACCGGATCCCGGCCATCGTCGACCATGAGACCGGCGTCCAGATGATGGAAACCGGCGCGATCATGCAGTACCTGGCCGAAAAGCACGGCCGGTTCCTGCCGCAAGAGGCAGAACATCGCTGGGCCGCGATCGAATGGCTCAACTGGCAGATGGGCGGGCTGGGCCCGATGCTGGGCCAGGTCCACCATTTCGTGAAGTACAACCCTGGCAAGTCCGAATACGCCGAGGAACGCTACTCCAAGGAGGCGAACCGCCTTTACGAGGTGCTCAACAAACGGCTTGAGGGGCGCGATTTCATCGCCGGTGCCGGGCGCGGGGAATACTCGATCACCGACATGGCCTGCTGGCCGTGGATCTCGCGGTTCGACTGGCAACAGATCGAACTGAACGACTATCCGAATGTCCGGGACTGGTACCTGCGCATCGCCGAACGGCCCGCAGTGCAGCGCGGCTACGACGTGCCGAAATTCGTGAACGACATCCCGAAACCGTGACCGCGGACCCAGCCGCCCGGCGGATCAGCCGGACGGCCGACCGCCAAACGATTGCCGCCACTGAAACACACGAAAGCTGAAAGCAAGATCATGCCATATGTAGCCCCGCTCGACCTGAACGATTCCGAAGCCAAGGCGGATATCGAATGGCTCGCCTCGGCCACCGGATTTGTCGCCAACTCCATGCTGGCCCTGTCGCACCGCCCGGAAATTGCCAAGGCCGTGCTGGAACTGATCCGCGCCGTGGTCCGCAATCCGGACGGCACGGTCGATCCCGCGCTGCGCTGGATGGTGGCCCATGTCACCAGCCTGGCGAATGGCTGCGAATACTGTTCCGCCCATACCTTCAAGAACGGTGCCGACAACGGCGTGCCTCAGGACAAGCTAGAGGCGCTGTGGGAATTCGAGACCTCGCCGCTGTTCTCCGAGGGCGAACGCGCCGCGCTGCGGGTGGCGATGACCGGCGGGCAATGCCCCTCCTACGCCACCCCCGAGGACATGGCTATCCTGCGAGAGCACTTCTCGGAGGCGCAAATCGTCGAGATCGGGGCGGTGATCGCGCTGTTCGGTTTCAACAACCGCTGGAACGCGCTGATGCAGACCGATCTCGAAGACTCCGTGACCTCGTTCATCGGCAATAGCGACTACCACGGCCCGGGCGACCTGCCCGGCAACAAGACCTGACCAAAGCAGGCTCGACAACCGACATAAGGGAGGAAGACATGACGGACTTCAATCGAAGGACTCCGACCAGACGGGCTTTCCTGGGGGGGGCGGCCGCTGGCGTCGCGACGCTTCAGATCACCATGCCCACCATGGCACGCGCAGCCGGCTACCCGGAACGGCCCGTCAATATCGTGGTGATGTATGCCGCGGGAGGCGGCACCGACACGGTCATGCGCAAGGTGGCCGACGGGATGGCCAAGGCAAAGGGCTGGACGATCCAGGTGCAGAACCGGCCCGGCGCGGTCGGTGGCGTGGCGACACGGTTCGTCGCCAATGCCCCCTCCGACGGCTACACCATTCTCGGCGCCGGCAACTACAACAGGTTCGTCCGGGTGCTGGGCCATGCCGAGTTCACGCCCTGGGAAGACTGGCTGCCGTTCAAGGCTGCCGCGGCCTCGGCCTCTTGGGCGGTGCGCGCCGACAGCCCCTTCAAGACGTTGGACGACGTCATCGAGGCGGCACAGGCCAACCCGGGGACCGTGACACTGTCGACCTCGGGCACCGGTGGCAACTGGCACGAGATGGCGATGATCATCGCCGACGCGGCCGGGATCGACCTGAAGTACGTCCCCTACCAGGGCGGCAAACCCGCAACGCTGGCCGGCCTGCAGGGCGAAACCGATATTGCCGGTGGCGGCCTGCATGAACAGATCGACCTGATCCGTTCCGGCGATCTGCGCTGCCTGCTGCAGACCTCGGGCAAGGACGTGACGCTGGACGACGGCACCGTGCTGCCGACGCTGGGTACGGTCATTCCCTCCGCGGCCAACCTGCCCGTCACCGCAACCATGAACCTGATGGTGCCCCGCGACGTGCCTGCGGACGCGCTCCAGGAAATCGCCGATGCCTTCCTCCAGGCGACCAGCTCGGACGAGTATCGCGAATTCCTCGCCTCCAAGTACCTGCTTGCCGACATCAAGATCGGTGAAGAGGCCGACCGCGAAGGCGCTCTGATGGAGTCGATGACGACCCAGATCTTCAACAAGTACTCCGACCAGCTGGGTACCGAGGTCCGGACCGCAGAGGAACTGGGCCTGCCCGATCCCGCCGATTTCGACAGCTGGTGGCCGCCACAGGGCTATGTGCCGCCGCCGATCAAGTCGAACACCTGACAAAGGGCAGCGACCCGCGCCGATGCGGATACCCGTCCCCGGCGCAGGTCCAGGCAGTCACGAGTGCCGGGCGACCTGCCCGAAACAAGAGCCTGAACCGAGCAGAAACGTCACACCCAAAGGGAGGATGAAATGACAAAGTTCAATGGAAATGGTCCTAGCAGAAGGACATTCCTGGGAGGCGCAGCCGCCGGCTTCGCATCCCTTCACATCACCATGCCGTCTGCGGCACTGGCCGCTGGCTACCCGGAACGTCCGATCACCATCGTCGTGATGTACGCGGCGGGCGGCGGCACCGACACGATCATGCGCAAGCTGGCCGAGGAGATGGCCAACGCAAGGGGCTGGACGATCCAGGTCCAGAACCGGCCCGGCGCGGTTGGCGGCGTGGCGACACGGTTCGTCTCGAATGCCCCGGCCGACGGCTACACCATTCTGGGCGCCGCCAATTACAACCGCTTTGTCCGTGTCATGGGCCATGCCGAGTTCACCCCCTGGGAAGACTGGCTGCCGTTCAAGGCGGGCAGCGCGCCTGCCGCCTGGGCCGTCCGGACCGACAGCCCCTATCAGACGATCCAGGACGTGATCGATGCCGCCAAGGCCGATCCCGGCGGACTTTCGATCTCGACCTCGGGCACCGGTGGGGTCTGGCACGAGGCCGCCCTGATCATCGCCGACGCGGCGGGTATCCAGCTCAAGTACGTTCCCTACCAGGGCGGCAAGCCGGCAACGCTGGCCGGGCTGCAGGGTGAAACCGACATCTCCGGCGGCGGCCTGCATGAGCAGATCGACCTCATCCGCTCGGGCGACATGCGGTGCCTGGTGCAGACCACCGGCAAGGACATCACCCTGGAAGACGGCACCGTGCTGCCGACCCTCAGCACCGCGATCCCGGGCGCCACGAACACGCCGGCCGGCTCGACCTACAACTTCATGGTGAAGCGGGACACGCCGCCGGAAATCCTGCAGGAGATCTCGGATGCCTTCGTGGAAGCGGCAAGCTCCGAAGGGTTCCTCGAACTGTTGGCCTCCAAGTACTATCAGGCCGACATCAAGATCGGCGAGGAAGCGGACCGCGAAGGCGCGTTGATGGAGGCGCTCACCGCCGACATCTTCAACAAGAACGCCGACCAAATCGGTGCCGAGGTCAGATCCGCCGAAGAGCTGGGCCTGCCCGCCCCGGCCGATTTCGACAGCTGGTGGCCGCCACAGGGCTACGTGCCGCCGCCGATCAAGTCGAACACCTGATACCTGACACCTGGCAGGGGCCCGCGCGTGCGCGGGCTCCTCTCCTGAACCGACGGAAAACGTCATGTCCAATTCCAAAGACCCCGAGTTCGAGTTTGAGGGCGAAGAGGCCGGCACCGGCTACGCGTCGCCCGTGCTCGACCTGGTCGCCACGGCAATCCTGATCACGATCGCGGTTGCCGTCATGATCGCCTCGCTGCGCCTGCCGGTTCCCGGCGGGCTGAGAACCGCGCCCGGGCTGCTGCCCTTCATCGTGTCGGCCTCGCTGCTGCTCATGGCACTGGGGCTGGGCGCATCCGCGGTCTCGCGGTATCGCAGCGGCGTGCGCGTTCCGCTTCTGGACGGCCGCGATGTGGCGACCGACCTGCGGACCCTCATCCTGGCTGGCGGCGTCGCGACCTATATCGCCGCGCTCCAGTTCCTGGCCTTCCAATACCGGCTTGACCTGTTGGGGCTGAACCTTTCCTTCACGGCGTTCGAACCGGCCACGATCCTGACGCTTGCCGTGATCATGCACCTCAGCTGGCGCGGCCCGATCTGGATCACGACAACCATCGCGACTTGCTGGACGCTGGTCCTGTCGCTGGTCTTCCAGCTGGTGTTCAAAATTCCACTTCCGGGGACATTCTGATGATCGACGGCCTTCTTCTTGCGCTGACGCCCTACCTGCTGATGATGACCCTTGCCGGGGTCAGCCTCGGGATCATCTGGGGCGCCCTTCCGGGCTTGTCGACAACGATGGCCATGGGCCTGCTGATCGGCCTGTCGGCCGGCATGTCGCAGGAGGTCGCCATCTCCTTCATGCTGGGCGTCTACACCGGCAGCGTGTTCGGTGGCGCCATCTCTGCCGTGCTCATCAATATTCCCGGAACGCCCGACGCGGTGCCGACCATGATCGAGGGCCACCAGCTTGCCCAACGGGGCGAAGGCGGACAGGCGCTTGGCATGTCGATCGCCGCCTCCTTCATCGGCGGTGGCATCGGGATCATCTTGCTGGTCTTGATCATCCCGGTGATCCTAACCTTCGCGCTGAACTTCCGCTCGTGGGAGATGTTCTGGTTGGCGGTGATCGGGATCATGGTGTCCGGCACGATGGCCGCTGGATCGCTGCCCATCAAGGGTTGGATCTCCGGGTGGCTCGGAATGTTGATCGCCTTCATTGGCCTCGACGCGATCCACGCGGTCCCCCGTTTCACCTTCGATTCCTTCGCGCTCTTCGACGGCGTTTCCTATGTTGCAGTGCTGATCGGCCTGTTCGGCATGGCCGAAATCCTGCGCACCCTGCCCGCCAAGGACATGCCTACGATCCCGTCGGACGTGGGCCGGGTGTTCCCGCCGCTCAGGCTGCTGGCGCGCTATACGCCCTCGGCCGTTCGTTCGGGCATCATGGGCACCTTCATCGGCGCGATTCCGGGCGCCGGGGCCAACGTGGCCTCGTTCCTGGCCTATGACGTCGGACGGCGCCGCGCGAATTCCGAGGACCGAGCGAAATGGGGCAAGGGCAGCTATCATGCGCTGGTCTGCGCCGAAACCGCCAACAACGCCAATATCGGCGGCTCGATGCTGCCCACCCTGGCGCTGGGGATCCCCGGAAACGCGGCGGCCGCGGCGCTACTGGCGGCACTGACGCTCAAGAACGTCGTCGTCGGCCCGACCATCGAAATCGATCACCCGGGCCTGATCTACTTCATCTACTCGGCGCTGATCGTGGCCAACATCCTGATGTACCTGGCCGCCTTCGCCCTGATCGGCCCCTGCGTCAAGCTGTTCAGCCTGCCGCGCGGCATCCTCATGCCGATGATCCTGCCGGTCTGCATCATCGGCGCCTACGCGGTGAAACTGTCGATGTTCGACGTCTGGGTGATGTTCACCGCCGGGGTCGTCGGCTGGTTGTTCTCGGTGTTCAAGTTCCCGGTCGCGCCGGTCGTGCTGGGCGTGATCCTGGCGCCTCTCGCGGACGAGAACGTGCGCCGGTCGCTGCTGGTGTTCGAAGGCGAAAGCGCCGGGTTCGTCCTGTCGCAGTGGATCGGGACCTTCCTGATGATCTGCGTCGGACTCGTGATCGTGGAAGGTGCTGTCCGGATGATCCGGGCGGCGCGTTCAGGAAAAGATACCGTCGGTGAACAGGCCGATGGAACAGCAAGTTAAGTGGGAGACACCATGCAGGAACGAAATCAGATCGGGTTGGCCATTGTCGGGTGCGGTACTATCGGCCGGATACGCGCCGAACTGGCGCGCGCCTACCCCGGGGTCGGTTGGATCGGCTTGTGCGATCTGAAATCGGACATCGGCCAGAAACTGGCCGAGGACGTCCAGGCCGATTTCTTCACCAACGACTACCGCGAGCTTCTGGAACGGCCCGAGGTGACCGCGACGATCATCGCAACGGACGAGAACTTCCATTTCGACCCCACTATGCTGGCGGTGGAAAAGGGACATTCCCTGTTCATCGAAAAGCCGCTGGCGACCGACGCGCGGCAATCGGCGCAGATCCTCGACGCGATCCAGTCGGCGGGGCTGGACGCGGTGATCGGTTACACCAACCGCTTCCGCCGCCGGTTCCTGACCGTGAAGGAACGCCTGATCACCGGCCAGATCGGCGACGTTCACACGGTGGTCACACGCGCCTTCATGAACCGCATGGTCCCCATCGCCACCGTCCAGCGCACGCAGGAACGCGCCACGCTGACCCCGATGGTCGTCTCCGGTACACACAGCCTCGACATGTCGCTGTGGCTGCTGGAGGGCAAGAAACCCGTCTCCGTCTTTGCGCAATCAACCGATCCGGTCCTGGGCAAATGGGGCACCAAGGATTCCACGGTCGGCATCTTCACCATGGATGACGGTTCGGTGTTCTCGATGAACATTTCCTGGGGCCTGCCAGAGGTCTGGCCGGGCGCGGTCTACGGGATCGAGATCGGCATTGTCGGCTCCGAAGGCGTGATCGACATCGAGGACACCCACCGCGACCTTGTCATGGCGACGAATTTCGCCCAGGGCGCCGGCTATGCGCCCGAGGGCTACACGGCCCCGGACCGGCATGTGGAATTCCTGACCAGCTATCCGCCGGGCGACCTGCACGACGGCCAGCTTTGGGGGCCGATGCGGGAAGAGACGAACGCCTGGTTCCAACGGCTTTACACCGGGGCCAGCACCCCGCACGCGACTGCCTCTGACGGGCACCGCAACCTGCTGATGACAATGGCGATGGATCTTTCGGCCAAGCGCGGCGCCCCGGTCGCTCTGCCCCCGGATCCCGAAGAGCTGATGAAAGAGCTGACGTGAGGCCGCAATGAGCATCGAGTTGAAATTCGGGGGCTACCAGGGCCCCAATTCCGTTCACACCCGCGGCGGCCAGGTGCTGGCAAAGGCGGTCGAGGAAGAGACAGGCGGCAAGATCCGCCTGGTCTTCGACGAAAACATCGTCAGCCGCGGGCACAAGGCGGCCGACCTTCTCAGCCTGACCGAAAGCGGCGACCTTGACGGGTGCTATTTCTCGTCCAGCTACCTTGCCAAGCGGGTGCCAGAGCTTGGGCTCTTCGATCAGCATTTCGTCGTGCCCGACCGGCGCCGCGCCTATGCGCTGCTGGACGGCGCCCTTGGCGACCGTCTGCGGACAGAGGTCGCCAAGGCAACCGGCTACGAGGTCCTGGGCTACTGGGACAACGGGCTGCGTCATATTTCCAGCGGGCCGCCGATCCGCAACGTGGCCGATTGCGACGGGCTCAAGATCCGGACACTGGCCAACGAGGCCCACCAGCGCGTGTTCCGCGCCCTGGGCTTTGATCCGCAGAGCATAGACGTCCGCGACCTGCCGGAGGCCGTGGTCACGGGACGGGTCGATGCGCAGGAGAATCCGCTGACCAACATCCTGAACTTCAAGCTGCATGAGACCCACCGGCACATTCTTTTGACCCGGCACCTGCTGGGCGTCGCGCTGGTCCTGTTCAACGCCGAACGTCTCGGGACGCTGGACCCGGATCTGCGGGCCGGTTTGCAGCGCGCCGTCGACCGCGCCACCGCCGAGCAGCGCCGCTTCGCCGAAGAGGATGATCAGATCTGCGGCGACGAGATGCGCAAGCAGGGCGTCGAACTGGTCGAGCTTGACGACGAAACGCGCGCCGCCTTCGCCGCCGCGACCCGCCCCGAGGTGGACGAGACCCGCAAGGCCTTTTCGCCAGAACTGCGGGATCTCTTCGATCGTGAACTGAGCGCGGCCTGACGCCGGACCCAAGGCCAGAAACAAGGCCCGAACCAAGGCCCGAAGCAAGGAAAGACAGCCCAGATGACACAACCGGACCTGCCCACACCCGACCACGTGCGCAACATGAAACTGATCGGCTATTCCGATCAGGGCGGACGGCCCGATGGCGTGCAACTCATGGTCAACAAGGGCCACGCCATCGTCGGTCACATGTTCTCGGACGGGTTCAGCGTGATCGATTGCCGCAACCCGCGCGAACCAAAGCCGGTCGCCTATATCCCGGCCCCTCCCAACACCTGGAACATCCACCTGCAATCCCACGAGGACCTGCTCTTGGTGATCAACGCCAAGAACATGTTCGCGGCGGAGGAATTCCAGAACGAAGAGGAATATTACAAGGGCAAGCTGGGCGACAAGGTGGGCACCGCCGCCACTGCCTCGACCGGGCGCGACTGGACCGCGGGCATGGCAGTCTATGACATCAAGAACCCGGCAGAGCCGAAAAAGATCGGCTTCATGGACATCGAGGGCGGCGGCATTCACCGGCTGTGGTACACCGGCGGCCGCTGGGCCTATGCCTCGGCGCTGCTGGACGGGTTCACGGACTACATCTTCATCACCATCGACATGGCCGATCCGACCAACCCGAAAGAGGCTGGCCGCTTCTGGCTGCCCGGCATGAACGTGGCCGCCGGCGAGGATCCGTCGCAGGACCAGGCGCGCGCCGGCCTGCACCACGCCATCGTCCACGGCGACACTGCCTATGGCGCCTGGCGTGACGGCGGGCTTGTCATCATGGACGTCAAGGACCGGACCAACCCGGAACTGATCGTGCATCGCAACTGGTCCCCGCCCTTTGGCGGCGGGACGCACAACGCGCTCCCCCTGCCCGACCGCAACCTGCTGGTCGTCGCCGACGAGGCCGTGCTGGACAACTGCGCAGACGGGATCAAGCACATCTGGATCTTCGACATCCGCGAGCCGTCCAACCCGGTCAGCATCGCCACCGTGCCGATCCCCAACGAAGAGGATTACTGTGCCAAGGGTGCCCATTTCGGCCCCCACAACATCCACGAGAACCGCCCCGACGGAATGGTCAGCGACCAGTTGATCTTTGCGACCCAACAGAATGCAGGGGTGCGGGTCTACGACATCTCCAACGAGTATCAGCCCAAGGAGACGGCGGCCTTCGTGCCCCCTGCCCCGGCCCGGCTGATGGACCGCCGCCCGAACCGGGCGAAGGTGATCCAGTCGACCGATATCTGGGTCTCGAAAGAGGGTCTTTGCTACGTGTCCGACTACAACGCCGGGATGTACATCCTGGAATACAACGGCTGACACGCGCCCCCGGAACGATTGGACAGGACACATGGGCACGCCGTGATCGACCACCCCAGCCACATCCCCACCGAGGTCTACCTGGGCATTCTCGGCCGTACGATCGACGTGCATTGGAACTACCACGCGGTTCTGATGTACGTCGTCTGGATGGGCCTTGTGCCGCTCTGCGTCACCATCATGCGGTTCCACAAACCGCCGCCGTCCGAAAAGGGCATCCGGCGCGACGTCAGCCTGTGGCACCGCGAATGGTGGTTCTTCAGCGTGCACAAATACGGCCTGTTTCTGGCCATGGCCGCGGTCCTTGCCGGCACGGCGGTGGCCTTCTGGGCGAGCGGCGGGTTCAGCGGATCGGTTCATGCCTGCCTGGGCGCGCTCACGGTGGCGATGGGGCTGGGCCAGATCCTGTCCTCGCAGATGCGCGGCACCCGCGGCGGGCGATATCGCGTGGGGGCCGACCCCGACGATCCCGCGACATGGCGCGGCGACCAGTACGATCACACGCCCAAACGGCGCCTGTTCGAGGCGGTGCACAAGACCTGCGGTTACTTCACCCTGATCTGCGCCTTCGCGGCGGTGGGCTCCGGGCTGATGCAATACGCCATGCCCGTGCTGACAGGGGTTGTCGTGCTCACCGGATTGGGATGGCTGGCGGCCTGGGCGCTCTATGATTTCAGGGGACGCGCCTATGACGGCTATCGCGTCGCCCACGGCTATGGCCTGGAACATCCCTACAACAAGCAGCGCGAATTCCTGTAGGGCGCCCCGGTCGAAAATTTCGGAAAAAGGAAACTATGGTGACATCCATGACCATGGACAGGGGCTCCGTGCCCGGCGCGGCGCCGACGCCAGTCGAACAAACGTTTTCGGGCCCGGCGTCATGCTAGGCCCGCGCTGGAAGGGCAAGGTTCAACGCCTGGAGGACCTCGAACCCATCGCCAAGTCCCTGCTGCCCTGGGCGCTGTGGGAATTCGCCGCGCAGGGGGCCGAAAACAACCTGTCGAGAGACGGCAACCGGCAGGCGTTCGAGGATATCTGGCTGCAACCCCGCGTCCTGAGGGATGTCTCGGACCGGTCGATCCGGCAGGACTTGCTGGGCAAGAGCTATGCCGCGCCGTTCGGCATCGCGCCGATGGGCGCCAGCGCCATGTTCGGCTACCAGGCCGATCTGAACTTTGCCCGCGCCGCGAAAGAGGCCGGGATTCCCTTCTGCATGTCGGGCAGCGCGCTGGTCCCGATGGAACGTGTCGCAGAGGTCAACCCGGATGTCTGGTTCCAGGCCTATGTCGCGGCGGACCGCGCCACCATCGCGGAACTGATCGAGCGTGTCCGCGCCGCCGGGATCTCGACCCTCGTGGTCACGGTGGATGTCCCCGTTCCGGGCAATCGCCGCGCGACCTATCGGCAAGGGTTCGAATACCCGATGCGGCCCAGCATGAGGATCGCGGTCGACGGGCTGTGCCACCCGCGCTGGCTGACGGGCACCTTCCTGCGGTCCCTGATGACCAGCGGGATGCCGCATATCGAGAATTACGGCAAAGGCCGGGGCATCCCGATCATCTCGGCCCGCGCGCCACAGCGCAAACATGTGCGCGACGCGCTGAACTGGGAAGACATCAAGTGGCTGCGCGACAAGTGGCAGGGCAAGCTGCTGCTCAAGGGCATCCTTGCACCCGACGATGCGCGTGCGGCCTCCGAAGCCGGGGTGGACGGGATCATCGTGTCCAACCATGGCGGGCGGATGCTGGATTCCTCCATCCCGCCGATCAAGGTGCTGCCAGAGATCGCGCGCGAAAAGGGCAATATGGCCGTGCTGCTGGACAGCGGCGTCCGCAGGGGCGTCGACGTGGTCAAGGCACTGGCGCTTGGGGCTGATTTCGTCTTTGTCGGCCGGCCGTTCCTCTACGCCGCGGCGGTGGGCGAACAGCCAGCCATCGATCACGCGATCAACCTGCTGTCCGCGGAAATCGACCGGACCATCGCATTGATCGGCAGCACCGATCTCGACGATCTGGGCGAGCGGCTGGCATAAGCCGCCCGCCCCCATACCCTAGCCCAGAACCCGACGCACGTTTTCGGCCGCCACTTCGGCGATGCGGCGGTTGGATTCGCGCGTCACACCGGCGATATGCGGCGTCAGGATCAGGTTGGGCACACCTTCGAAGATCTTGCAGACCTCGGGCGTGATCGGTTCGACATCCAGCGTATCCAGCGCCGCCCCGGCGATCTTGCCCGCACGCAAGGCTTCGGCGCAGGCGGCCTCGTTCACGATGCCGCCGCGCGCGGAATTGACCAGGACGGCCTCCGGCTTCATGCGGTCGAACTGTCGCGCATCAATGAGGTCGATGGTCTGCGGCAGCTTCGGACAATGCAGCGTGACCACGTCCGCCTCGGCGATCAGATCGTCCAGATCGACCCGGCGGGCATCGGTCCAGGCCGGATGGTCGTCCGGCATCATCGCATCATAGGCGATGACGTTCATGCCCATGCCACGGGCCTTTTCGCCCACCACCTGACCGATGGAGCCGAACCCGACGATGCCGATGGTGCGCCCCGCGATTTCGCGCGCACCGGCGAATTTCGGGCGATCCCAGGCGCCGCCGGCCACCTCTGGCGTCGCGAAATAGGCGGGTCCGCGCAAAAGCACCATCGCGGTCGTGATGACGTATTCGGCGACGGAAACCGCGTTCGCCCCGATCGACGGGCAAACATCGACGCCGCGTTCCTTGCAGGCCTCGACGTCGATGTTGTCCAGTCCGACCCCCATCCGCGCAACCACCTTGAGGTTGGGCGCGGCGTCAAGCAGCTCCGGGTTCACCTGCGTCGCGTTGCGCACGACGATGGCACGCGCGTCGGCCATCTTTTCCAGCAGTTCCGCCCGCTTGTCCCACAGGTTCGGGTCCCAGTGGACATCGTACTCTGCGATCAGCCCCTCGGCCGTTTCCTTGTCCATGAATTCGGAAATGACGACATCCGACATGCTCTGATCCTCTTTCTGGCCCCGTGGCCCGATATGTGGCCCACCGGGGCCAAAACGAATTTCCGATGCGGCGCACCGCTCAGAGGTATTCGCGTTCCTTGTTGTAGGGATGTTCCATTCCGTAGCCGTGCACAGCGCGGTAGCCGTCATAGCGCCGCTCGAGGAATTCCATCAGGACCCAGAAGGCCAGGAAAACAAAGGGCGTGATCAGAGCGATGGTCGCAAGGGTCGGCATCGGGTATTGCATCAGGCCGGATCCGATCGCCCCGGCGGCGCAGAACAGCGTGAAATAACCGGCTGTCTTGTGGTACGCCTCGAAGATCCGGCGGCGGGTGGTGCGGCTGTAGTGATCGCCATGCCAGGTCGACGGGTCTTCGGGGTCGGCGTTGTTGTAGTATTTGCCGCCGTGGGTGCCCCGCAGCATCCCCGCGGTGACCTGGATCACGCCCAGAATGACGGTCAGGATACCCAGGATCGAATGCACCGATCCGCTGAATCCCTTGCTGACGACAAAGGCCACCGTCACCCCGGCCAGCGACAACAGAACCGCCGTCCAGAGCCCGTATTTATGGGCGTTGAACCACCACCATTCGATATGCCTGATGTGCACCTTGCGGCGCAGGCCGTACTTGGTCGGCTTGGGCTTGCCGTAGCGGATGATCGTCACGAGAAGCGGCACCAGGAACAACCAGATGCTGACCATCAGGATCGCATGGTAGTTCCAGTGGATCTCGACCGTCCGGTCGAGAAAGCCGATATAGGCCTCTTCCTTGATATGCGGCATTTTCTCGAACATCGGGCGGTCCTCTCCTCATACCTGAGCGCCAGGTTGGGCGGCCTTGGCCGCATGCCTCTGGATTCACCGGCGCATTGCGGCTAAAGTATCGATTATCGATAACTTGTGCAACCGAGAGTCAGCCGCAATCGCCTGGTTTCAAGGAAAAACGGGAATTATAGGCAGGCCGTCACGGCTTGTTGACAAGCACGTGGTCCCGGGCCGCCAGGCGCGCCGCCTCGGGATCGCCCGAGCACAGCGTATCGACCAGCACCTGGTGCGAATCGGTCACCCGCAAAAGGTCGGCGCTGTGGCGCATGACGTTCAGGCTGGTCCGCGAACGCACGTTCAGCCCCTCCCACACCGACAGCAGCGTGTCGTTGCCCGCCGCTTCCAGGATGATGCGGTGAAAGCGCATGTTGTGCTGCGCAAACAGAAACGAATCCGCGGCATGGGCGGCCTTGCGCATCTGTTCCATCTGCTTTTCCAGCTTGGACCGCAGATCGATGCCGGCCTTGGCGACACATTCCGACGCGTAGGCCTCCAGCTGGGCGCGTACGTCATAGATCTCGCGGATCTCGTCGTCGCTGATCACCCGAACCCGCGCGCCCTTGTTGTGGCGGGTTTCCACCAGCCCCATCGCCTCCAGCTCGCGCACGGCCTCGCGCACCGGCGCCTGGCTGGTGTTCAGCTCTGCCGCGATCCGCAACTCCACCAGCCTGTCCCCCGGACGCAGGGCGCCGGACAGGATCTGCTTCATCAGATGCTCGCGGATTTGTGCGGAAAGCGACGAACGTACGATTTGCGAACGGGGCAAGGCGGGGCTTTCAGAGATGATATCGGTCTAGGAACGAAAGTGATGCAGAGATTTCAAGGTCTGGCCGCGAAATGCAAGGGCCAGAAGCTGCGCCTTGACGGGAACGGCACCGATCCGGTCCCGCCCTGCCCCGAAACCCGCCACTCGCAGATGGCACCAAACCACTGAAATGGAAACAGAAATGACCAAAACCGTCGGCGTGATCGGCCTGGGCAACATGGGCCGGGGAATTGCACGGAACATCGCCAAAGCGGGCCACGATCTGATTGCCTGGGACACCACCGAAGAGGCCAGGTCCCGGTTTTCCGACACCGCCCGCATCCTTGAACCGGACGCGATGGCCGCCGAGGCGGAGATCGTGATTTTCGTGGTTCCGGGGTCACCGCAAATCGACGACATCCTTGACAGCATGTTGGCGAACGCCCGCCCCGGCCTGATCCTCTGGGACTTCACCACCTCCGATCCGGTCTACACCAAACGGCTGGCCGCGCGGGCTGCAGAGGCCGGGGTGCCCTACATGGACGCGGGCATGACGGGCGGTGGCGCCAAGGGCGCCGACGAGGGCACGATGACCCTGATGATCGGCGGCGATGCCGAGGTCCTGGAACGGTCGCGCCCGGCGCTGGAGGCCTGCGCCGGCAAGCTGATCCATCTCGGGCCGTCGGGGGCCGGGCACACGATGAAGGTGGTCCACAACCTGATCACCCATACCAATTTCCTTGCCTGCTCCGAGGCCGGCCGCCTCGCCGAGGCGGCGGGGATCGACCTTGCCGACATGATCAAGGTGTTCAACGCGGGCAATGCGCGCAGCTTCATTTCCGAACGCCGCTTTCCCGATCACATCCTCACCGAAACCTGGGACGGCCGCTCGCGCATTTACAACCTGCGCAAGGACGTGGGCATGGCCGTCGCCCTGTCCAAGGAGCTTGGCAGCCCGATGCGGATCGGGCACCAGACGCTTGCCTGGATCCAGGCGGCGATTGATGCCGGCATGGCCGATGAGGATTTCACCCGCCTCTATCCCGCGCTCGACAAGCTGACGCAGGACACGGACGGGACCGCCTGACCGGACCGGCCCGCAGGGTCCGATACGGGCGACATCCCAGGGGCGGTGACCGGTTGCACGGCCGGCGCCGCCCCGTTCTTTGCGCCAAGACAGCCATCGCAAGCGTTGCGTCAGGCGCAACGCGGCCTTTCGCGATCGTGGGTGGTCGTGGCGGGCCCTCTGCACGATATCAAATGGGAACCTTGAACCGAAGTCGGTATGACGCAAAGGACGGTCCCAATGACTGCTATCACAGAGAATTTCTCCAAAGGCGCGGGCTATTTCCAACAGGCGGTCGGCGCGGTATCGGCATTCTTCGACAGTTTGGCGCGCGCGACTGCCGCGGCAGAAGCCTATGACCATTATTCGAACATGTCGGACGCCCAGCTGGCCGAACACGGGCTCGACCGGATGACCGTGGGCCAGCACATCATGCATCGTCACCTCGACGCCTGACGCCTTAGGTCGGCCGTATGGGCCGACACAGACCGAACCGCGCCTGTCTTGCTGCAAAGTCAGGTGCGGTCGCTTCGATCCGCGCGTTATGCTCACGCCAGATGTCGCATCGCGGCCAGTCGATTTTGCACGCCTCGCCGCACGCCAATCCCCAAGCGGATACTGGCAGACCCTGTTGCTTTGACAGGGAATTTTGGTCCCTCGGCATGGGACCCGGCATCCGACAAAAGGATGCCTATTCCATTTATCTATCCAAAAACCTGATAAGCGGCATCAGTAAGGATGTTTACTGACTTGCCTTCAGGGCTGGTACGTCTCGCCGGGCACAACCGGTGGAGGTGACGATGGTCGCCCCACCAAAGACCTGTCCCCGACCTCGCAGGAGACCAGCATGGGCGAAGTGATCAAGGCCGATTGGTTCGATTTAGACAATTCGTCCAGCGTCGCGATCCGGTCCTGGCTGCATGACAGCTACCTGCCGCAAGTCCAGTCCGTTCCGGGCGTCGCATGGACCGCCCACTACGAGATCGTCGAGATCCCCGACAAGCCCTATATCGCGGGCGCCCCGCAACGGCAGGAAACGACGGACCCGACCCTGCCTACCGGATGGCAGAACGTCATTCTCACTGCCGCCGTTTCACCCGAGGTCTTCTTTGGCCGGAACGACCCGCTGGATACCCTGGCGCAATCCCACGCCGACCAGCTTGCCCGGCTTCGCAATCACCGCAGCGCCGTCTACATCGAGGAACAGGTGGTCAATTCCCCCGAATTGCGCGCCTCGCCCTACGGCATGGGCCCGCCCCCGGCCATGCAGCTGGGAAATTACAACGTCGGCACCCCCGAGGATGAGGTCGAACTGGCTCGCTGGTACAGGGCCGAACGCTTTGCCCGCGTCTCCGTCACCCCGGGCATGATCCGTGGCCGCAAGCTGCTTTCGATCGCGGGCTGGGCCAAGCACGGCGTCCTGTGGGAATTCACCGATCTGCCCGAGGGCGACAGCAGCTTCGAGCACCGGTTCGTCGCGGCGGACCGGGGGGAGAACTGGCAGGGGCGGCACGTGCTCGAATACGCGATACATGCCTACGGCAGCCCGCATGCCGGACGCCGCGTCTGGCCACCCGTCACCGACACCACCGCGTAACACCAGCATCCATAGGGAGGATTCATGACACAACGACTGACCGGCAAGAGCCACGAAGAAGCGACGGGAACCGCCAAGCTGATCTTCGAAGCCTCGGACAAATTTCTTGGCCGCACCGCCAATCTTCAGCGCATCCTGGCCACCCACAGCCCCTACCTGGCGCGCTGGTTCGGTGGCCTCGTCGCCGCCGTCCGCCAGCCCGACCTCGGCGCCACCACCGATCCGCGCCTGCGCGGCCTGGCCTGCATCAAGACCTCGATGACCAACGCCTGCGCCTATTGCACCGCGCATACCTCGACCTTCGGCCAGGGCCTCGGCATCTCCGACGAAGAACTCGAGGCGATGATGGACGACAGCTACAAGACCAGCCCGCTGTTCGACGAACGCGACCGTGCCGCCATCGCCTGGTCCGAGGCAATGACCAAGAACACGGCACAGCGCGACAAGGACGTCTGGGCCGCGATGAAAGAGAACTTCACCGACACCGAGATCGTCGAGATCTCGATGGCCTGCGCGATGTTCAACATGATCAACCGCCTGAACGACAGTTTCTGGACCAACCTCGAAACCGAGGAATACAACCAGAAACAGTGGAACGCGGTAAAGGGACTTTCGATCGAGGATATCGAGGCCTATGCCGGCCGCTTCGCCGAGGTGGGCGCCGCCGAGCGCGCCGAACAGGGTCAGGCCGAGTCGAAAGCCAAGGCCACCGCCTGAGCCATCCTGCGGATCGAAACGCACGCTCCCGGTGCGTTTCCGGGGCAGACTCACTCCTCCTGCCCCGCAAGGCGACCTTCACGGTCGCCTTGCCCCATCATCGGCCCGCGTCCCGGGCCGGCCCGTCCATTTGTCAGAGAGCGCCCCCAATGCCCAACAAGCACACCAAAGTCCTGATCATCGGTTCCGGCCCCGCCGGCTATACCGCCGCCGTCTACGCCAGCCGTGCCATGCTGGAACCGGTGCTGGTCCAGGGGATCCAGCCCGGCGGCCAACTGACGATCACCACCGAGGTCGAGAACTGGCCGGGGGATGCGATGGTTCAGGGGCCCGACCTGATGGTCCGGATGGAGGCCCACGCCCGCGAGGTCGGCGCCGAGATCGTCAGCGACCACATCAACGCGATCGATCTGTCCAGCCGCCCCTTCACGGCCCAGGGCGATGGCGGCACCACCTATACCGCCGATGCCCTCATCCTGGCGACGGGGGCGCAGGCAAAATGGCTGGGTCTGCCCAGCGAAGAGGCATTCAAAGGCTTTGGCGTCTCGGCCTGCGCCACCTGCGACGGGTTCTTCTACCGCGGCAAGAACGTGGTCGTGATCGGCGGCGGCAACACCGCGGTCGAAGAGGCCCTGTTCCTGACCAGCTTCGCGGCGAAGGTCACCCTGATCCACCGTCGCGACACGCTGCGCTGCGAGAAGATCCTTCAGCACAGGTTGTTCAACAACCCAAAAGTCGAGGTGCTCTGGGAACACGAACTGGACGAGGTCCTTGGCGCCGACAACCCGCGCAGCGTCGAAGGGATCCGCGCCCGCAACGTCAAATCCGGCGAGACGACCGAGATCGCCTGTGACGGCGTCTTTGTCGCCATCGGCCATGCCCCCGCCTCGGAACTGGTCGTGGACCAGCTGGAAACCCATCACGGCGGCTACGTGGTGACCAAGCCCGACTCGACGGAAACATCGATACCCGGCGTTTTCGCGGCGGGCGACCTGACCGATCACATCTATCGCCAGGCGGTCACCTCGGCCGGGATGGGTTGCATGGCCGCGCTCGAAGCCGAGAAATACCTGGCCATGAACGAAACGGCCCTGGGCGGTGACGAAGTGGCCGTCGTGGCCTGACCCGCCAGTTCCGACGCACCACACCCATCAGGGAGACGCCCAATGTCCGTGTCATCCAAGCGGCGTCTTCCTGCAAAGGGCTTCGAGATGGGCATCCCCCTGTCCGTTTCGGAGCCCTTTGGCAGGTTCTTGCCCCCGATACGCAGCTAGGCACGAGCATCGACCTGCAGTCGCATATGGTTCAGCGCGCCGCTGCCAAGCCAAGGATTTCGCGCGCTTCCGAGGTGGTTGCGACCTTCCGATCGCTCTCTGCGCAGATCTCCACCGCGCGCGTGACCAGCGCGGCATTGGACGGGGCAAGCCTCGACTTGTCCAGCCGAATATTGTCCTCTAAACCGGTGCGCAGATGTCCGCCGGCCTCTGCGGCCCATCTGTTCAGCTCCAACTGATGACGCCCGATACCGGCCGCGCACCACGGCACGTCGCCAAACAGGCGATGGACGGTTTTGACATAGAAATCAAATACCTCGCGATCGGCAGGCATGGCATTCTTCACCCCCATGACGAACTGGACGTAGGGCGGCGAGGTCAGTTCTCCGCGGTCCATCATGGCCCGCGCTTGCAGGATGTGGCTCAGGTCAAAGGCTTCGATCTCGGGCTTGATGCCATAGGTCCGCATCTCATTGGCCAGCCACTGAACCAGGTCCGGCGGGTTCTCATAGACACGCGTCGGAAAATTGTTGGACCCCACCGACAGCGAGGCCATGTCCGGGCACAGCGGCAGCATACCGCCCCGCGCCTGCCCCGCGCCGGACCGTCCGCCGGTGGAAAACTGCACGATCATGCCGGGACAATGTTTGTTCAACCCCTCCTTCAGTCGCGCGAAACGATCCGGGTCCGAGCTGGGCGTGCCGTCATCATTGCGCACATGGGCATGACAGATCGTGGCCCCGGCCTCGAACGCGGCATGGGTGCTTTCGATCTGTTCGATGACCGTGATCGGCACGGCGGGATTGTCGTCCTTGGTCGGCAAGGATCCGGTGATCGCCACGCAGATGATGGCGGGTGTCTTGTCAGTCATGGAAGTCTCGTCAATTCAAAAGGTGTGGATCAGGCCAGCCCGGCCTCGACCGGCAGGCAGGTGCCGGTGATCCCGGCAGCAAGCGGCGAGGCAAGGAAACAGGCGGCATGGGCCACGTCCGCTTCTGTGGCCAGCCGTCCCAGCGCGGTCTCGGACTGAAGCGCGGCAATCGCCTGATCGGCTGGCGTGCCGCCATTCGCGGCGCGGGTTTCGATCCGCCCACGCAGGGCGTCGGTCAGGATCGGCCCGGGAGCAAGCGCGTTCACCCGCACCCCGTCGCGGCCCATGTCCAGCGCGGCGGCCCGCGCCAGCCCGAGAACGGCGTGTTTCGTCGCTGTATAGAGCGCCTGATCCGGATGCGCAGTATACCCGTTGATCGAGGCCATGAGCACCGCCGCCCCCTGCCCCGCCGCCAGCC
>NZ_JASHJL010000069.1 GCF_030733205.1 Mameliella sp. MMSF_3455 | reverse complement strand
TCGGTTTCAGAAATGCGACACAGGCAAGTCATTGAAAACAAATGGAACGCAGTCTCAGAAATTCCGGCAGACCGACAGGATTCACTGGAAAATGCCCTCAGAGGACGAGAAGTCGACATCATCAAACTCTGGTGCGTTTTGTATCGCTCAGAACGGCGACAGCGATCAAGAAAAAAGCGACGACATCTCCCTACCCGCCCACGTCGCGGGATCCGGCAGCCTTGATCGCCTGGTCGACGCCGCCCGAGATTATGCGCGCGCCGCAGCTTCTGACAATACGCTGAAAGCCTATGCCAAGGATTGGGCGCATTTCGCGCGGTGGTGTCGGATGAAGGGCGCGGAGCCTCTGCCCCCGTCGCCTGAAATGATCGGGCTTTATCTCGCAGACCTGGCGTCCGGAGCGGGCCCCTCCCCTGCCCTATCGGTCAGTACCATCGAACGTCGCCTCTCCGGCCTTGCCTGGAACTATGCGCAACGCGGCTTTGTCCTCGATCGTAAGAACCGCCACATCGCAACAGTGCTGGCCGGGATCAAACGCAAACACGCCCGTCCGCCGGTGCAGAAGGAAGCGATCCTGGCCGAGGACATCCTCGCGATGGTCGCCACCCTGCCCTACGACCTGCGCGGGCTCAGGGACCGCGCCATCCTGCTCCTCGGGTACGCCGGCGGGCTCCGCCGCTCCGAGATCGTCAGCCTGGATGTCGGAAAGGACGACACGCCCGATTCAGGCGGCTGGATCGAGATCCTCGACGACGGCGCCGTGCTGACGCTCAACGCCAAGACCGGCTGGCGCGAGGTCGAGATCGGTCTGGGATCGTCTAACTCCAGCTGCCCTGTGCATGCGCTCGAGCAGTGGTTGCACTTCGCCAGGATCGACTTCGGGCCGGTCTTTGTCGGCACCACTCGGGGTGGAAAGAAGGCCCTGGAGACAAGGCTGAACGACAAGCATGTCGCGCGGCTGATCAAGCGAACGGTCCTGGACGCCGGCATCCGATCCGAACTGCCCGAAAAGGAACGCCTGGCACTGTTCTCTGGCCATTCTCTGCGCGCAGGTCTCGCCAGTTCGGCCGAGGTGGACGAGCGGTATGTGCAGAAGCACCTTGGCCACGCTTCGGCACAGATGACCCGCCGCTACCAACGCCGCCGCGACCGCTTCCGCGTGAACCTGACGAAAGCCGCTGGATTGTAATCTTGCGAACTGTCATCCTGTCATTAATCCTTGGCCGGTCTGAGCTGATGAAGTCAAGAAGATCTGCATCTTCAGCCTGCTCGGTGTCGGGAACGGGCTCAGGCAAGGGCTTCAACGCACCATCGTCCTCGTCGTCGCGTGCGTTCGCGCCAAGCGCTTGACCAGCAGAAGTGATTTCCGTACCGTGGCCGATACCATCCGCGTAACTCCCCGTTGAAAGCTCAGCGCCCTGCTGTCGGTTCACAGCTGAAGACATCAGCGTATTCCCGAGGCTCATCCTCGGGCCGGACAAAGCCGCGATTAACGACAAGCTCGCCATGCGATAAAGCGTCACAAAAGCCCCTGCCCGCGCGATCTCTTCATCGTCGAAGATCAACGGCCGAGTCTCGAGCTTCTCCATCGCAATTTCCAACTCGCCAAGTCGCGCGTCGACTTCCTCGGGGAATTCATCCTGGCCCTCGTATTCCTCTTCGAGCGCCCGGTATTCGGCAAGAAGCTTGGCATGGGCCGCGCCTTCGTCATCCGTCATCGGTGCCGGGTCTCCGCTCAGCCGCCGCAAACCGTGGCTGTAGCCATAGGGCAGGTCGAGCGAGACCTCGATCCATTTCCAACCTTCGGTCGCAATGGCTTCGGCTTCAGCCTGAAGCTTCTCGCTGACCAGACGATCGAACAGGGCGGGGTCTTCCAGCCAGCCGCCGTCATCGCCCTGGAAGAGGTCGTGCAACATGGTGCCGCCAGCAGACTCATAGGCATCGATGCCGACAAAGACAGCACGACGATCGGATGCCCGCACCGAGGTTTCCGTCAGCATCCGCCGGATCTGATAGGGCTCCTTGTTCCAGGACGAGCGGATCGCCTCCCAGACCTGAACCTGGCGCTCATGATCCGGGTTAACCGTCAAGGCCATCAGCTGCTCCAGCGTCATTTCATCCTCGGCATAAAGCTCGAGCAGGGCAGGGGCCACGACGGCGAGTTTCAAGCGCTGTTTGATCACCTGCGGCCTGACGAAGAAGGCGGTTGCGATCTCTTCGTCGCCCTGACCCTTCTCCTGCAGCGCCACGAAGGCGCGGAACTGATCGAGTGGATGCAGGACAGCGCGCTTCATGTTCTCGGCGAGCGAGTCGTCTTCGGCGAGGATCGTGGACTTCGCATCCCGCACGAAGCAGGGAATGGGCGTCGTCTTGGCCAGGCGCTTCTGCTTCACCAAGAGTGACAGGGCCTGGAAGCGCCTACCGCCAGCGGGTATTTTGAACTTGCCTGTCTCGGACCCATCATCCGCCAGAACGGGCCGGACGCACAGGCTTTGCAGCAACCCGCGGCGGGCGATGTCTTCGGCCAGTTCCTCGACCGAGATGCCGGCCTTGATGCGCCGGACGTTGGACTGGCTCAGCACGAGCTTGTCGAAGGGAATGTCCCGGAACGGGGACTGGGTGACTTTCTGGGCAGGTTTCGCCATCAGATCTCCTCCACGACGGGCGCCGGAAGCCACTCTTCCGATCTCACTTCCCGTCACCCTCAAACCAACAACCCTTTCCCTCTCATATTCTGACGCTCGCGAGGCAGGACTTTAACAGCTGTTAAGTCGACAGTCCCGAGGTGGCGGAAAAGTACGCAGTCTCTCAACCTTAACAGCTGTTAAGCTGCAGATCGTCGCCCAATCAATGCCATGACCATCGGCCCACAGGAGAACTCGCCGGCCGCAGCTTTGGCAGTCAGAGCTCGCAAGTATCCACCAGGCGATCTTATGTCGGCGAAGCGTTCCAGCATCGCAGCAACGACGATCGACGCTTGCTCCGGACCCATGAACCGCTGTGCTTCTTCCCATGCAGACGCACTGATCCCCATGGCTGGCCGCACATGGCCCGCCGCATCGAAAAGCTGATGCCAATGCCGGATCTCACCTTGGTAGAAGGTCTTCAGCGAGGGACATGCCGCTATCACTAGGTGAAGCGGGATCTTTGGCAGATGTCTTGTGTCCTGTTCATCAACGTCAGCCACCGGCTCATTCGTATCCACATCTGGCACACCCGCCGCCGCCCCGCTTTTTTCTAAAGCCGGCTCAAAATCTATAGATTCTTTATTTGAATTATGATGGTGACGCTCAGATTGGGCATCATTGGTGTTCATTTCTTCTGTTTCAGGGCCATCAATGATGTTGCGTGCCTGGTCAAGGAGAGCTTCAAGATCGGCTCGATAGGCCGCGAGGTCCTCAATTGAAAGCTTGCGGCGAAGCGCGCGGGCTGTGAGGGCAGCCTTGTCGCGAAGCTGATCCCAGAAGCCTAGGCCTGGCTGCATCTCGTCTCCGAACTCGGCGAGGGCCGCGAGATCGCGTCGCATGAGGCTTACGACCTCTCTCAGGCGCCTGACGCGCTCCTCAGCCTCACGTACGGCCTCTGCGGCCCGTGCTATCTCCTCGGACTGGCAGTAGAGCGGGGAAAGATCGAAGCCAAAGGCGACGCGGTCTTCGCCGTGCTTGCGGACGTAGCGCTTCCCATTGGGGCTATCGCGCCGCTGGAGCAAGCCAGCCTCGACGAGACGCGCGAGGTGACGACGCATCGTTGAGCACGGCATGCCATTCAGGCGCTCGCAGATCGCCTTGTTCGAGGGGAAGACGACCATCTCGGCGTTCCCGCCAAGCGCATCGTCCGGAAAGAAGCTGAGGAGCCCCTGCAAAACAGTCAGATCACGTTCCGAGACCCCAAAGGCCGCTTGCGCCTTGGAGAGCTCGCGCAGGAGTTCCCACTTGTTAACGGGTCTGGCCGGAACAGATGCCTCGGGTCGCTCGATGACGCGCAAATGAGCGTGCGAAATCGGCCGCATAAACGGCGAAATTGGTGTGTACTCCATGAAAATGTTCACGAAGACAAAAATTCTAGGGCCCGCGAATCGCTTTGCGCTTGCGGGGTAGGGGCCAGAACGCTACATTCAGAAGTGCGAAAACTGAGATTTTGTAGCGGGCTGATCCCGGTGCGAAACCTTACAAAGGTCTCGTGAAGCTAGCTTCTCGGGGCCTTTTTCTTTTTGCCTGTATCGTGCCTCCTTCTTGTTGGTTGCTCTTCCTCAGTCTTCTGAACGCTTCCAGCGCTCATGAAGCTCGGTAATCAGCTTTGGGGCATTGCCCTCCAACCAGCTGATAAAATCAGGTTCATCCGTAGTCAGATCGAGTTTAAGCTGCTTGCCTTGGCGGCTGGTCTTGACCGTCGCAGCTCCGACACCGGGGATCGCCAAAGCAGGCACGCCTTTTCTAGACGGGCTTGCTTTCTTCTCTGCGCTCTTCGCGGCTGCCAGAACTGCGAGAAACGCACGCTCAGAAACCTCATCGACCGAGCCGGAACTTTCGGACTTGGCTGCATGAGCTACGGCTTGCAGTTGGTCTCGATCACCGTCGTAGGCACCCAAAGCCTTTTTGAGCTCTTCCCATCTCGGGCGACCAATCCCGGGAGCCGCACCAATTGCCTGGATGAGTTCCTCGCCGACCGTCCGAACGACACTCAAGAGTTGTGAAACCCCGGCTTCGTGGAGGTTAAGGACTTCGGCGACACCTCGATTGGTGCGCTCAGCCCCTTCCAAATGATCACCGTCCAGAAGTGCCGTCGCAACGAGCGCACGCTCAATAAAGCTCAGATCACGACGCTCTTGGTTCTCGAGAAGCTGATCTCGAAGCGCTTGATCACTCTCAACCTCTGTGACGATGGCTCGAACTTTGATACCGAGTTCGCGACATGCTTCCAAGCGTCTGCGGCCATAGATCAGGTTGTAGCGATCGCCTTCCAGTGGGCGCACCAAGACGGGCACACGCTGACCGTTCTTGGAAATAGAGTTCTTCAGGCCCTCAACTTCAATCTGAAGCCTGTCATCCAACCGTCCTTCGGTAAGGATCTGCGCCGGATCGATCTCAAATACACCGCCACGCAGTCGGCGCCCTTCAAGAGCGTCAGGAGCGTTGCGAAGGGTCTGCAGCGGCAGGCCAAGTTTAGGCTTTCTTGCCATTCCGACCCCATGTGTTCTGGATGATTTCAGCGATCTCATCGTTCACTGCGTTCATGGATTCGATCGCACGATCAAACGTCTGACGCGTGAAGTCCTTTTTGTCAGCTTCGTAGAGCGTTTGCTTGGTCAAGCCGGCATCAGATATTGCGGTCGATTCAACCATGTGATTGGTCAGGACCGACCTCCCAAACAGCCCGCGAATGAAGGCGATGACTTCGGTTTGTGGCGCGTCGCCGACTTTGTATCGCGTTGGCAAGAAGCGCAGCCAATCGAAGCGCAGATTTGCGCCTGCATCCCTGATCACTCCCAGGAGATCCGCAGTCATTCGCAGGAATTGAGACATCGACATGAGGTCAAGCATCTGCGGGTGAACCGTCACGAGGACACCCGAGGACGCAGAAAGTGCTGACATCGTCAAGAAACCAAGCTGCGGCGGGCAGTCGATCACAACAACGTCGTAGTTTGCTTCAACACTATCGAGTGCGTCATGAACTCTCGCGAAGAACGCCTTCGCTCCGCCTCGCTGGATAGCAGCAGGCGTCTCGTGCTCGAACTCCATGAGTTCAAGGTTGCCCGGGATAAGATCAAGGCCGCGGATGTAAGTCTTGCGGATCACTTCGGCGATCGGAACCGGATCGTCGTAGCGAACGGCATCATAGAGGGTTCCGCCCTCCATAAGGTCGAGTTCTGGCTGGATTCCATGAAGAGCCGAAAGAGATGCTTGGGGGTCGAGATCGATCGCAAGAACCCTGTACCCCTTTAGCGCCAAGCGCTGAGCGAGGTGAGCAGACGTCGTCGTTTTGCCGGAGCCGCCCTTGAAGTTCACCACTGATATGACTTGAAGCTCGTCACCGTCGCGACGCCCAGGCACGTAAGTTCCAGACTTTTTTGCATTTCCTTCAAGCGTCTGCCGGATTTCCCAGATATCGTCGAGCGTATAGCGGCGATGACTTCCCGCCGTCGTCTCGACGTCAACGATCTTTCCTTCTCGATGAAGCTTCCGAAGATAGGTATGGTCGACGCCAAGGAGCTCAGCAGCTTCGCCGCTGGTCAAAGTGCGCATCACCTTCTTTGCATCTGGTGGGAAGTGCGCAGCGCGCTGAGCATGCAGGTTCGACGCGAGAAGTTCCGCGTAGTGCCCGATGGCGATATCAAGATCCTGTTCTGCTTCGCTCATGTCTGCCCCGATCCGTGGGCGCGTTTTTTATGTGACCGCGCGTTATTTTTCGAGACTATTGCCCGACCAGCCAGATTCGTGCAAGCACTTTCTAGATATTGCGTCGTGCACCAAGTCCACCACAAGGGTAGCGTTCCATTACTCCGAGGCTGTGGTCGTGCGGGATCTCCTGCGCGGTGCGTGAACCGGGGCCTAAGCCCCGATCCTCTTGATGCGGATGCCGAGTTTGCGGGCCTTGTCGACGATATTCTCGGTGATGCCCGAACCGGGCGTGGCGATCAGACCCTGGGGCATGGTCTCGAGCATCTTGTCGTTGCGCTTGAAGGGGGCAGCCTTGCCATGGCTCTTCCAGTCGGGTTTGAACGCCACCTGCGTGACACCACGGGTATCTGCCCAGCGGGCAGCGATCATCTCGGCACCTTTTGGTGTGCCGCCGTGTAAAAGAATCATGTCTGGGTATTTCGCATGGGTGGCATCGAGGACGGACCAGATCAGGTCGTAGGCGTGATAGTCCCCGCCCGAGAAGGCGATCCGCGTGCCTTCGGGGCAGTGAACCTCGGTCTCCTTGCGCCGCTTGGCCGAGAGATAGGCCCGGCTGTCCACCACGGCGGAGGTGAGACCGCGATGCGAGACCTTGGATCCGGTGCGGGGCAGCCAGGGTGAACCGGTGGCGGCCGAGAAGTGGTCCACGGCCAGATCGCGCATCTGCTCGAAAGCGTCGCGATGGTCCCAGAGCTTCAGCCCGATCATCTGGAGGCGCTCGAGTTCGACCGAGGCGACCTCGGAGCCGTCCTGGATGGCCAGACTTTCCCGGACCTCGAATTCGTTGTCATCGAGGAGCTTCTGGATATGGGTGAGCCGGCGATGGAAGATCGAGGTCAGGGACCAGAGCATCTCTTCGAGATTGTCTTCCAACTGGCTTCCGGTGAGGAGGCCGATGGTGGTGTCAAAGAGCGTCGCCATGGCGAGTTCGACCTCGTCGGGCTGGGGCAGGGGGCGATGATCGGTCTCGCCGGGCCCGGGCGTTGCGACGTGAAGTGCGAGGTGGTCGAGGATGGCGGAGGTCACGCCGGTTTCCTCTTGGATGTCTGTCTGATGGGGCATTGTCTGGTTCCTCTGTTTGATCTGACCCGATTTGGATGGGGCGATAACAGGACCGGCGGCGACCGGGCCGCATCCGTCAGGATCGGAGCGCAGCGGAGAATGTGACCCGGACCGGAAAATTGTTCCCGCGAGGAATGGCCCGCCACGGTCATGTGGTGGGGCAGGGGAATTTTCCGGGTAGCGGGCGCATTGCTGCCCGGGCGAGGAGCACTCTGCTCCGACCCGCCGGTCCATCGCTCCCCTTGTCCAAACGGGATCAGATAGAACCGGCGAAACCTTTGCCCGGTCAGGCATCCCCGGGGAGGTTGGCGGTCACCCGTCCTCGATCTCCAGACCTTGTGCTTTCATGGCCTTTAGCAGAGAACGGCGCAGCGCATCTTTGCCAAATGCCCGCAGATCGTCGTTGAAATCGCCCATGTTTGGTACGAGATCACCACAGGTAATTCCAAGCGATTCCAGTTGGTTAAGCAATCTTATTGATGCGTCGCGTCCAGCTTCGTCATTGTCCCGCGCGATCCAGATACGCTTGATCCTCGGCGGCGGGATGAAGAGGCCGAGATGGGTGGCAGTGAGACAGGAGGCGAGATCGAACTCGGGGAGAGCCGTGCCGACCGAGAGGGTGTTCTCGAGACCTTCACCGACGATGAGATCGCTGCGCGCCTTGCCGGACCAGAAGCGGATGGCATGGCCGTGCAGCTGTCCGAGGATCCGCTTCGGGCTCTCGATCTCGGCCAAACCGCCGGTGGACGGGTCGAGAAAAACCCTTGCGCATCCGGTGATCTGGCCGCGATTGTCGGTGATCTTTGCCAGTAGGGCAGGGGCCCGTTCCAGCAGATCGGGGTCGTCCTCGCCCTGCCGCAGGAAGACACGCGCGTGATAGCGCAGGGCCGGGCCGAGCCGTGTGATCCCGCGCCCCTGCAGATAGGTGGCGGCCAAGGTGCCAAACACCGGCTTGCCAGCAGCGAAAAGTTTGCGCGCCCGCGCGATGCGTTTGCTGGAGGCTGCATCCGGGCGCTCAGCCCTTTGGGTGTCTCGAGGTACGGCAGGGCAGGGGGCTTCGCCGAGGAAGGATCGAGCCTCCCTCAGGGTCTCCTTGAGCGTGACAGACCCAAGCCGTTCATGCAGCAGGTCGATCAGGTCGCCATATTCACCCGTCGCGAAATCTTGCCAGGACCCGGCTTTACGACCAACCTGCGCCTGCAGACGGATGGCGAGGCTCTGGCCCTTTGCACCGGACGTGTCGCCGACCTGCCAATAATTACCCAGCTTGCGCCCCTCGGGGAAATACTGGCGGCAGAAACTCTCGGCATGGTCTGCCAGATCGGCCGAGAGGTCCGCGATACTGTGGCGCGCGCTCATGCGGCGGCCTCCGATGTGCCGGCGCCAACTGGATGCTCGGCAAGGACCCGTGTCAGCACCTCGATGCCGTCGACCGGAATGAACACCCGCGTCTTCCACTGGATCACTTCCGTGAAACAGCCCATTGCCTTCAGTCCGGGCAGGGCCGCGCCTGAAGCACCTATCAGCTCAAGCCTCGGCTGCCCCATGACCAGCGACCGGCGCAGCTGATAGCCGCCGAGGAGGTTCAGCGTCGTCCTGGCTTCCATCACGGCGGCGAGCACTTCCCGCGGCGTCATCTCGATCTGGCAATCGAGACCAAGGCGTGCAAAGACATTGAGAAGCTGCTCCTGGCTGACCAGTCGACCGATGGCGCGCTCCCCATCCTCGGTCTGAAGGCGGTAGATGCGCATGTTGTCAGCGGGAAGCCGATCCCAGATCGGCAGGAGAAGCCCGCAGATGAGCGTAATCTTTGAGGTGGTGAACTCCGGCACTGCCTCGACCTCGGCCTGCCAGAGCTGTTCGAATATCGCATCATCGATCTCTTCCCAGTGCGACTTCGAGAACTCGGTCAGCGCGAGGATTTCTGTGGTCATCGGACGCAGAAGCTTCACCCGCAGGATCGGCACGCCGTCCTCGTCCATGAAGGCCGGCGCATTCACCATCAGCGCCGCGCGTTTGGAGGAGGTGTTCCAGCACAGCGTCGCGCCGTCCGTATTTGCGCAGATCGATTTGATCCGGGGCAGGGTGAGCGGATCGTTGCGATCGGTACGCTCCACGGTCAGCGCAGTTGCCGTTGCGCCCGTAGCCCCGTGCTCGAAGATGACCTTGCGGTCGACGATTTCGAATTTCTCGGCCTTGAGCGTTTCGAGGCCGACATCGAGCGTGCCTGCCTGGCGCGCATCTTCGATGATGGCCGAGAGGAACCCGCCGAAGGCCTCGAAGATCGCGTCCTGCATGTCGATGCGGAGCGCGAGGCAACGATTCAGGAACTGCTGGATCGGCGGCAGGGTCTCTTTCATCGTGCCATCCGCTTCATCGAGCGTCAGCCCAGTCATCTCCTGGAATTTCGCATAGGAGCAGGCCTCGATCTTACCCGCACGCAGCTTGTAGAAGAACTGGCGCAGCGCAGCGCGTGCGTAGGGGCTCTCAAGGTTGTCCTCGGCACGGAACATGTTCTGACCGCCGGTCTCGCGCTGTCCCTTGGTGATGGCACCCAGCGTGTCGAGGCGGCGGGCGATGGTGGAGAGAAAGCGCTTCTCGCCCTTCA
This sequence comes from Mameliella sp. MMSF_3455, assembly GCF_030733205.1. Taxonomy (GTDB): domain Bacteria; phylum Pseudomonadota; class Alphaproteobacteria; order Rhodobacterales; family Rhodobacteraceae; genus Antarctobacter. The sequence goes on along the minus strand of NZ_JASHJL010000069.1, from coordinate 7,358 downwards.
CGTCTGTGGCGACGGGGCGAAAGAGTGGCGGCTGCGCCTGGTTCGTGCGGTTGGTCCTCCCGAGACCCTGAATCGCATTGTCGGCCTTCCACCCGGGCTCCAGGAGGTAATGCACCCGAAGGCGCTGGTTCTTGGCCCCGAGATCGGCGTGGTAGCTGCGCCCGGTGCCACCCGCATCGGAGAAGATCAGGATGCGTTTTGCATCGTCCATGAAGGCCTGGGTTTCGCCGAGGTTGGAGGAGGCGGGGCGGTTCTCGACCTTGAGCCGCCCCTCACGCGTCTTGACGATGCGCCGCTTGCGCCCCGTGACCTCAGCCACTGCATCGCCTCCGAAATGCCAGAGGATCTGGTCGAGCGCGCCCTGCACCGGGGCGAGGGCCCCAAGATGCTCGACAAGATCATCCCGCCGCCGCTCCGCCTCGCGGCAGATGATCGGGTTGCCATCGCAATCGAGGGCGGGGCGCGAGCGCAGATCGCCATTCTCGTCGGTGTAAGGCTCAAAAAGCTGCGTCGGGAAGCTGTGCATCAGGTAGTCCATGATGTTCTCCCTCGGCGTGAAATCGACCTGCAGATCGTCCCAGTCCGAGGAAGGGATCTCTTCAAGGCGGCGTTCCATCACCGCTTCGCTGGTCGAGACCACCTGAATCACGGCCGAGTGCCCTGCTGCAAGGTCCGCCTCGATGGCGCGGATCAGCGAGGGACATTTCATGGCGGTGATGAGATGGTTGAAGAAGCGCTGCTTGTTGCTCTCGAAGGCCGAACGCGCGGCGGATTTCGCTTGGGCGTTCAGCGTGCCGGTCTCAGAAGAAATACCCGAGGCCTGAAGCGCTGCCTCAAGGTTGTTGTGGATGATCTGGTAGGCATCGGCGTAGCTGTCGTATATGGCGACTTGAGCGGGGCTCAGCTCATGGACCAGCATCTCGTATTCGACCCCGGCATAGGAGAGGGACCGCGCCAGATAGAGCCCAAGCGCCTTCAGGTCGCGCGAGATCATCTCCATGGCCGCAATGCCCCCGGCCTCCATCGCGGCGACGAACTCGGCCCGCGTCACGAAGGGGAAATCGCCGGTGCCCCAGAGACCGAGGCGCGAAGCATAGGCAAGATTGCCGACGACTGTGGCACCGGTCGCCGAGACATAGAGAACCCGTGCATCGGGCGCGGCGTTCTGCAGCGCGAGGCCAGCGAGGCCCTGCTGGGACGCCTTCTTGTCGCCGCGGTCGGACTTTTCTCCGGCAGCATTCGCCATGGCATGGCTTTCATCAAAAGCAATGACCCCGTCGAACCCATCGCTGAGCCAGGACGTGACCTGATCGAGGCGGGAGGCTTTGCCCTCACGTTCAGCCGAGCGCAGCGTGGCGTAGGTGACGAAGAGGATGCCCTCGGGCAGGCGGATGTCGCTGCCCTGGCGGAACTTCGAGAGCGGCACGATATCGCTTTCGCGTCCCCCGAGCGCTATCCAGTCGCGACGCGCATCTTCGATGAGCTTGTCGCTCTTCGAGACCCAGACCGCCCGTCGGCGCCCTTTGAGCCAATTATCGAGGATGATACCGGCAACCTGTCGCCCTTTACCGCATCCCGTGCCATCACCCAGAAACCAGCCCTTGCGCAGGCGAAACGCGCCTTCGTCGCCCTCGGCCGCCGCCATCAACTGGCCTTCGATCTCGCCGCGCTTGAACCAGCCCTTGAGATGCGTCTCATGCGCGTTGCCCGCATAGATGACACTTTCCAGCTGCGGCGCAGAAAGAAGGCCGTCCTGAACGAGGTTCTTCGGCAGGATGGGACGATAGGTCGGCACGGGCGGCGGCACCGAGGCCATGGCGGTGGATTGCACCAGCGCGGTCGGATGTTCCGCCGCGCCATCGATCCTGATCGCCTGAAGGTCATAGGCCTCGTAGACCGTGTCCTGCAGCGTGCCGTCGGGTTGGCTCCAAGCCTTCGGCAGGTAGTCGATCGGGGCCGTCGTGATATCGTCAAACGGGTGCCTTGCGCGTTCTTCGGCGAGGGCACGGGTTTCCTTGCGCGCGGCATTGCGCAGGGCCTGCAGGTTGGTGCGGGTCGAAGCGGTCGGAGCCGACAGGGCCGTACTGGTGGGGCAGGGCGAGGGGCTGTGGCGCTGCGGGCAGTGGGTGAGCACTGCGTTGAGAAGGTCGGCGGTGGTCGCGCAGATCGGATGGTAGACGGCCTCGCTTTCGACCGATGCGATCTCATCAGCGCCAGTCGCACGCTTGTCGATCACCGTCAGCCGTGTGTCGATCGTGGTGCCATGCCGCGCAAAGACCTTGCCGTCGATAGCGGCGGAAAATACCACATCGGCGCTTTGTGCGATCCGCTGAAACGTCGACTGAAAGGATTTCGTCGAGGGGCGGAAGCTCTCGCCGGTGATGACGACAAGCCGCCCACCCGGCGCGAGACGCGCTAGGGCGGACAGGACATGTTGGCTGGTGGCCTGCCGGAACCGGCCGTCGACATGGTTGGCCGCAGAAAACGGTGGGTTCATCACGATGACCGAGGGCGTGATCGACCGATCCAGCCGGTCATCGATCGAGGCGGCATCGTGATCCGAGACGACTGCACCGGGGAACAGATGTCCCAGCAGGGCGCGGCGGGTCTCGGCAAGCTCATTCAGCGCCAGGCGAGCGCCTGCAATCTTTGCGAAAATCGCCAGCAGGCCGGTACCGGCCGAAGGCTCGAGCACCAGGTCGTCGTCCCGAAAGCCCGCCGCCTGCGCAACGATGGCCGCGAGGGGCAGAGGGGTCGAGAATTGTTGCAGGCGGACACTGTCTTCAGAGCGCCGCGTGTGGGAGGGGGCCAGACCGGCGAGACGCTCGATCATGGTGAGAAATGCCCGCGGCGCGGATACCTGGCGCTGCATCAGCGCACCGTAGCGCGAAAGCATCAGGATCTGGGCGACCTCTGCGGCTTCGTAAGCATCCTTCCAGATCCAGGAGCCGCTGGTGTCGCTGGCACCGAAGGCTTGCTCCATCGCAGTGCGAAGGGCGGCGGCGTCGATGGACCTGCCCGCCTCGAACAGGGGGACGAGGGCTTTCGCAACCTGCATCAGGTGTTGGGCGAAGCCCGGAGCCTCTGGCAGGGCAGGGGCGTCGGGCTCGGTTGCAAGTTGGACGGAATGGGGGTGAGCGTTCATCGGCAATCTCCGGGGTTTAGGGTTGGCCCCAAGCCCCGCGCGCACTCTCTCACCCGGGAGGGGTCACCCCTCCTGCCCTGCCTCTCGCTCTTTCATGGCAAAGCCCCGGTGCGAATTCGCCCGTTATCAGGACGACCGCAGATGCCTCGGCACGTCCATGGACTGATGCAAGACTCGGATCACGAAGATCCTGTCCGGGTCCACCTCGTAGAACACGAGGTGCCGGCCCGTGATCAGTTTACGCGCACCCTGCAAGAGATCGGAACAGTCAGACCCCATTTGCGGGTTGGCGATGAGACCCTTCAGGGCGCGATCGATATCATCGAGATAGCGGTCCGCCTGCGCCTCGCCCCACTGTCGGTCTGTCTCGACCCAGATATCGACGAGGTCGGATTTTGCCGCCTGAGAGTGATGAATGTCACGCATCAGAAGCGCCAGAGCGGCTCCGCGCGTCGCGCTTGATCTCATCCATGTCAAGCGGACCGGCGTCACCGGATTGTTTGCCCTCCATCAGCGCAACGCGAAGCCGCGCCCGCTGACCTTCCTGCTCCTCCATCAGGCGCAGAGAGGCGCGGATCAACTCGCTGGTTGACCCGTAACGCCCCTCTTTAAGCATCAGGGCGATGAATTCGTCCCAATGGGGGCCAAGTGTGACGCTTGTGCTTGCCATGCTCACCTCCGTAATACGCATGAATAAGATATATGAGTATTGCGGGCGTTTCAACTCGGGGGTGGGCTTGCGCCCTGTTCCGCAGCGGCGGGTCTTTGTACCTCTCGCAAAATCAGAGGATCTACAACCGCCCGCGCCTCGGACAGGCAGTCCAGATCATAGTGCTCGAAGAACCCCCAACAGGCGTCGATCTCTTCACCGTCACGCTCGACGACATAGCCATAAACCCGTCCGCCGAGGTAGGCATCGAAGGTGACGATCTCAGCGCGCAGAATGTCCTTGGCCTTTTCGCGCATCGCCTTGGTGACGCGCTTCGCGCCGAACTCCTTTCGAACCGTTTCGAGCGTTACGTATACAAAGCCAACTTGGCCGGAATCCCACGGACAATGGAACTCGATGGTGTTCATCGCGAGGCCGGAATGGTCGTAGAGGTACACGGGCAAGATGATTGCCTTGCGCTCGGCGCGCTCGCGGAGGCGATCCAGTGAAAGATCGCTCTGATCCGAGACGCCCGCAAGATCGCGCAGGAACGCCTCGGGGCAGTCGAACCGGTGGCTGTCCCCCAGCCGGTATCGGCGGTGCCAACAGATCAGCGCTCCGAGGTTGGACCACTCCCTTGGGTTCTCAGAATCGGGGTCGTGATAGATCTTGATGACGTGGCCTTGGTAGGCCTCCTCGTAGACAGGGTCTTGCATGTCGATATCCTTTCTTGAAACGCAATCGACCCGCCAAGCCGGTTGTGGCGCAGGCGGGTCGAAGTGGATGGGATCCGGTGGTTGGTGAGTTTTCTGGCCGGCGGATCAGGCAGCGGCGCGGTTTTGGCGATGCTGGATGTGCTCGACAGAGACCTTCAGCAGCCAGTCCTCAAAACCGAGAATGGTCTGGTGATTGGAGACCGCCTCGATCCAGACCGCACGCGGATCGCCAACAATCTGCGTAGGATCGTTGTCGATCCGGCCATTGGCCATCCACGGTTCCGGCTGAATGCGGACAAGCCAGTCCGCCAGCGACGGGATCCGTCCCTGGCAGTCCTCGCGCACATGCTGCTCACCGATCCAGCGGATCGGGACGACCCGGCCCGCGCTGTTGGTCAGGCTGCGGCCGAAGTGACGTTCGGCATCATAGATCCCGACTGTATGATGTTTTTGGGCTCTGTGAACAAAGAGACCTAGGTGCTCTTTGGATGAGTCAAACCAGTCATGCACGAACTGATAGTCATCTGGAACACCGCCGAATTTTCGGGCGGAGCTTTCGGCGTGGTGGAGGGGATGTGCCATGTCAGAGCCCCTCGTGTTCGGTGGTGTTGGTTTCGATATAGCGGTTCGAGTGGCTAACATCGATCTTGTCCGTCTCGAGCGCCCAGGTCAGCTCGCCATAACCGCCCTCGTTGTTCTCGAATCCGGGGCTCAGCGCATAGGCGAAATCCCAACCAAAATCTTCAACCCGGCGTCGCAACTCTTCTGTCAGCGTGATCGTGTCGGGTGTCACGACGACATCCTCGACATTGCCGGAATCGCCGTAGCCTTCATATTGCACCTCGATGCTGGTCACGCCGAAGGCACGCAGCTCGGAGAGAAGGGCAGCGCGAGTCTCGCCCCGCTCTTCGGATGCGCGTCTCTGGGATTCGAGCATCTGTGCGTAGAAATCAGTCGCTTGTGTCATGTCTTTTTGTCCTTTGGAATTGGGAGAGGGGAGGGCGACCGTTACGCGAGGCCGCCCCGGAGTTTCCTTTGGGGGGCTTCAGGCCGCAGCGTCGCCGCGGTTTTCAGCCGTCCGGTCAACCAGGTTGAAATACAGATTCTCGGTCGCGCGCTTGAACCCCGGCGGTTTGCGCGGGGCGAGGCAACGCACCGAAGCACTGCAACTCTCACCATGCTCCATTGCGAACTGCGTCACCTTGTCGATCAAATCGTCCATGCCCGCGGCCTGGACGCGCTTTTCGGGGTAGGTCGCCATCATATGGAACTGGGTAACAACGAAGGCGCCGTCACGATGCGCGGGATAGAGGGTGATCTGGTAATCGAGTGTCTTGGCCATCTCTGGTCTCCTGCAGCAGGCCGGACGCGATCATCGCGCCCCTTGAAACCCGCCAGCCCGAAAGGACCGCCCTTTATGCAAGGACGGCCCGGGGCGGCGATTGGGGGTGGAGGGCGTCAGTATTCCGACGGGAGAAGCAAGGTCAGCACGCGACGCGTCTGTTTCGGGTCGGAAGGCTCAGGCGAGCCGTACTGATAATCGACGTCGTACAAGTCGATCTTGAACCAAACCTTCGTGCCATTGAATTCGATGACCCCCATCTCGTGCAATCCCTGCGGGTCACTGTCGGCATTGAAGGCGTCGAACGCGGCAACGCGGCGTGTGAGTTCCAGTTGTGCGTCGGGTCCAAGCGCGGCGACGCCACATGTCATCACAAACTGTCCCTGCGGGGCATCGGCAACGGAAGGATTGCCGAGGATGGAATTGCGAAACGCGTCATTCTGCGCGGCGATGCGTGCGGCTTCCTGAACAGGATCGAGGTCGAGTCTGGTGGTCATAGGATGTCTCCGGGACGGGCCAGCCGATCCGATATCGGCTGTCGGCAACCCGTCAGCCGGAAAGAGCCGCCCTCGATGTGAGGGCGGCCCAAAGCTCATGTCGTGATCAGGTCGGTGTTCGCTTCGTCAGGCCGCATCTCCGCTAAGGAAGGCGGGCAAGGACGATGGTTCATTGCTCTCCGCCTCGGCCAGAGCGTCTGCGGCAGGCACGTCGCCTTCCTCCGCCTCGGGCGCATCGCCAATCATTTTGGCGTCGGCCTCCGCCGCACCGGCAAACACCATCCCGTCTGGCAGCCAGCGCGTTGTCTTTGCTGCCGTCGCCGCGTCGAAACCTTCCGTCTCGCCGGCCGTTTCCGCGAAAGCGCGCTCCATCGCGGCTGCGAGATCGCCCTTGCGTTCGCGATTGCGATCCTCGGCGTAATCATCGCCGATGAGCTTGCGCGCCGTGGCCACCGCATGCCCCTTGTTGACGCGACCCCAGTAGTTCTGGGCACTCGGGCGCCAGCAGGCCGCCACATCGACGTCGAGCCGCGCACCAATCTCCTCAATGATGTGGGAGGGGCGATTGTCAGAGGAGAGCTGCGGCTTGACCGCGAGACCCGTCGCCCAGGCGAAAAGCGCCTGCTTGTCCGCAATGGGCAGGGCCGACATCGCCCGGAAGTCATCGGGTTTCTCCAGCTTCATCCAGTCGGTGGCGAGGTCCTGCTCCAACGCCTCAAGCATCTTCTGAGCGACGGTGTCCGCATGCAGCACCTCGCGGTTTTGCGCCTGGAAGGGCCGGATGGAGATATCGAGCGCCTCGTTGTTGTAGGACCGCCCCAAAGCCTGCTCGCAGAGCGCGTAGAGCATCGCATCGAAAGCCACCTCGAAATCCGCCGCCAGATGCGCCCGCAGGATGTGCTGACGCGTGGCGCGCAGATCGTCGGCCAGGCTCGCCGAAATCCCGTCCGCCTTGCGCAACGTCGCGGCCGGGTCGGAGCTCGGCACCGGCGTGGAGGAGGTCGGCGGC
>NZ_JASHJL010000068.1 GCF_030733205.1 Mameliella sp. MMSF_3455 | reverse complement strand
CCGCCCCCCAGCGCCCGCGCATCCGCCAGGGCATTCCGCGTTTCGCCACCCTGCGCACGATCACCGCGCTGATCCTGCGCGAGATGGCCACCTCCTACGGGCGCTCGCCGGGCGGCTATGCCTGGGCGGTGCTGGAGCCGGCCGCCGGCATCGCGCTGCTCACGGCGCTGTTCTCGGTCGGGTTCCGCTCGCCGCCGCTGGGGGTCAGTTTCGCGATGTTCTACGCGACGGGCATGCTGCCCTTCACCCTGTTCACCGACATCACCGGCAAGCTGGGGCAGTCGATGAACTACTCCAAGCAGTTGCTGGCCTACCCGCGGGTGACCTTCCTCGACACGATCCTGGCGCGCTTCGGGCTGAACCTGATGACCCAGTTCCTGGTCAGCTACCTGGTGATCGGCTCGATCCTGCTGATCTTCGACACGCGGGTGGTGATGGACGGGCCGGTGATCGCGCGGGCCTATGCGCTGGCGGCGCTGCTGGCGCTGGGGGTGGGGACCTTCAACTGTTTCATGATGCTGCGCTTCCCACTTTACCAGCGGTTCTGGTCAATCCTGATGCGGCCGCTGTTCCTGCTGTCCTGTGTCTTCTTCCTGTTCGACACCATCCCCGAACCCTACAACAACTGGCTGTGGTACAACCCGCTGGTGCACCTGGTGGGGATGATGCGGCACGGCTTCTACCCCAACTACGACGCGCCCTATGTGTCCGAGAGCTACGTCGCGCTCTTCGGGCTGGTGGCGCTGGTGCTGGGGCTGATGCTGCTCCGGCGCGACCACAAGACCGCGCTGGAGATGTGATCCGCCCGCGGATCGGGGTGTTTCGCGCGCGAAACATCCCCCGGGGATTGGCCCCCCGGGCGATCTGTGGTTGATGAGGGTTCAGCCTTCAGGGGGACCCTCGTGCTGCATCGCGTCCGGCGGCTCTTTGGTATCTACGCCGCCTATCACCTGCCCCAGGATGCGCCCTGCCCGCGCTGCGCACGCCTGCGGCTGCTGCCCGGCTTTGTCGCGGCGGGCACACGCGCCCTGCCCGATGCGATCCGCTGGGCGCGGCATCGCGACCCGGCGGCGCGGGCGCGGGTCAAGCAGCTGCTCGACCTCTCCGGCCCGGCGCCGGTGGAACTGGACGGCGCGCTGTTTCGCGCGCGAAACGACGCCCCGCCCCCCGAGGAGGTCGCCGTCACCCTTGTCATGCCGGTCTACAACGCGCTGGAGCTGACGCGCGAGGCCCTGCGCCGGGTGGCGGCGCATACCGGGATCCCCTGGCGCATCGTGATCGTCGACGATGCCTCGCCCGATCCGGATGTCCTGCCCTTTCTGCGCGACTGGGCCGGGCGCCACGCGGGCGCGGAACTGATCGAACTGCCGGAAAACCGGGGCTTTGTCGGCGCCGTCACCGCGGGGATGCAGGCGGCGCGGGCCTGGCCCGATGCCCCGGTGGTGCTGCTCAATACCGATGCCTTCTTGCCCGCGGGCTGGGCACAGCGCCTCTTGCGCCCGATCTGGGAGGATGCGCGCGTGGGATCGGTCACGCCCTTGTCGAACGATGCCGAGCTGGGCTCGGTCCCCGAACCGGGCCGCGCGCGCGAGATCGACGCCGAGGTCGCCGACGCGGTGGACCGCTACGCCGCCACGCTGAACGGCGCCGCGCAGCAGGCCGCCCCCGCCGGCGTGGGGTTCTGCATGGCACTCTCGCCGGCCGCGCTGGCAGAGGTGCCGGACTTCGACCCGGACTTTGCCCCCGGCTACGGCGAAGAGGTCGACTGGTGCCAGAAGACCGCCCAGAAGGGGTTCACCCATCTCTACGTGCCGGATCTCTTCGTCGCCCACATGGGCGGGCAGAGCTTCGGCTCGGAGGCAAAGCGCGCGCTCATCGCCCGCAACAGCGCGCGGATCACCCACCGCTATCCCCGCTTCGACGCCGAGGTGCACGGCTTCCTGCGCCGCGATCCGCTGGTCACCGCGCGCCTCGCGCTGGGGCTGGCCGAGGTGGAACAGACCCGGCGCGGCCCGCTGCCCGTCACCCTGGCCCACAGCATGGGCGGCGGCGCCGAGGTCGACCTGGAGCGCCGCATTGCCGGTGATCTCGACCGTGTCGGCGCCGCCTTCGTGATCCGGGTGGGGGGCGTGTTCCGCTTTACGCTGGAACTGCACAGCCGCCGCCCGGACGGCAGCAAGGGCCTGACCTCGGGCGGCACCGCCAGCGCGCCGCTGATCGCCCAGCTGCTGGCGCCGGTCACGGCGCGGCAGATCATCTATGCCTGCGGTGTCGGCGATCCCGATCCCGTCACCCTGCCCGACCTGCTGCTGTCGCTGCGCACCCCCGGCGATCCGCTCGAGGTGCTGGTGCATGACTATTTCCCGCTCTCGCCCACGCCCTCGTTGCTGGAGGCCGGCGAGACCTGGAAAGGCCTGCCCGACCCGCAGACCGCCAGCGCCCGCCATGCCACCCGCCGCCCCGACGGCGCCGGCGTGCCGCTGTCGCGCTGGCGGGCGGACTGGGGGCGGCTGGTCTATGCCGCCGACCGTGTCACCTGTTTCTCCGAGGCCTCGGCGCGGCTGATGGCCCAGGCCTATGCCGGCGCCCGGATCGAGGTGCACCCCCACGCGCTGCCCGCCCATGTGCCCGCGATCGCGCGCCCCGAAGGCCCGCCCGTGATCGGCGTGCTGGGCAGCCTCGCCCCGCACAAGGGCGCGGGCGTGGTGCAGCGGCTGAGCCGGGCGCTGACGCCAGGCGACCCCGGCCTTGTCCTGCTGGGCGAGATCGACCCGGCCTACCGGCTGCACCGCCCCGCGCGCCACCACGGGCGCTACGCGGTCGCGGACCTGCCCGCGCTGGTCGAACGCTACGGCATCACCTGCTGGTTCATCCCCTCGGTCTGGCCCGAGACCTTTTCCTTTACCACCCACGAGGCGCTGGCCAGCGGGCTGCCGGTCATGGTCTTCGACCTCGGCGCACAGGGCGACGCGGTGCGCGCGGCGATGGCGCGGGGGGCGCCGGGCGCGCTGCTGCCGCTCTCCGCCGTCCAGGACACGGCGGCGGTCCTGGACGCTGCGAAACGGCTGAGCGGGGCAGGGGCATGAGCGAGACCCCGACGATCGTCCTGCACGTGGGCGCGCCCGCATGTGGCGCGCATGCCCTGCAGCGCGCTCTGTCGACCACGCCCGAACTGACCACCGGCGACGGCACCCGCCTGTCCTATGCCGCGCTGCGCCCGGGCAGCCAGGCCGTGCTCTCGGGCAAGGCGTTGCGCCGGACCGCCGCGCGCGAGGTCTCGGGGCGGCTGGACTGGTCCGGCACCGAGGCGCCGCTGGCTCCGCTCGACCGGCTGCGGCGCAAGCGGGGCGGGGCGGTGCCGCTGGTCTCGGAGCCGGGCTGGATCAGCCATGCCGAGAGTTTCGCCGAGGCGCTGCCGGACTGGTTCGCCGCGGACAGCGGAGCGCCGATCGGCATCTGCGCCCTGGTGCGCCCGCCGCTGGACTGGCTGAACGCCGCCTACTGGGAATGGGGCATCTGGAGCGGGCGCGGCTTTGGCAGCTGGCTGGCGCAGACGGGCATGCCCTACACGCTGGGCAGCGACTTGGTCCGCTGGGCCGCGCTGCCCAACACGCGGCTGGCGCTGGCCCTGGCCGAGGAAGACCCGCTGCCGGCGGCAGAGGCGCTGCTGGGCACGGATCTGCCCCGGCCCGCGCAGGGCACCCCGGGCGCGCTGCCGCCCGCCTTCCTGGGCTTTCTCATGCGCAACCGGCGCTACCGCGCCGATGCACAGGACCGCACCACCGAGGAGGTGTTCCGCCGCTGGTGCCATGTGGCCGGGGCCCCGCGCCCCTGGGCGGTGCTGCCGCGCCACCTAGGCCCGCTGCGCGAGGCCACCCGCGCCGACCTTGACCGGCTCCTGCCGCTCTTGCCGAAGGCGGATCGCGCCGATCCCCGCTGGCAACTGGCCGAGGATCCCTATCACGCCGAGCTGATCCGCGGGCGCAGCCCGCTCGACGACCCCGAGGACCTGGCCGCGCTCTACCGTGCACTGGTCCGGGGCGTGGGGAGGGCGGCAGAGGCGGCGGGCAAACCCGTGCCGCCATTGCAGCCGGTGCTGGCCACCCGCGCCTCGGCCCACAGCTGGGACGTGGCGCTGGCGCGGGCGCTGGAACACCTCATCGCGCTGGACGCGGGGCTGCGCCGGCGGCGGCTGTCGCTGGGCCTCTGAGGCATGTTTCGCGCGCGAAACGCTCAGCCCTTGCGGCTGCGTTTCGCGATCCAGGCCTCGAGATCCTTCAGGAAACTCTCGTCCAGGTCCGCCCCGATCAACGCCAGTTCGCGCGACGACCGCCGCACCACCGTCACCGGGGCAGGGGAGGGCGCCGGGGCGCTGGCGGGTTTCGCCGGCGCCAGGGCCCGGCGCAACAGCGCCGCCTCGGCCTCGGGCGTAGCGGGGGCCTCGCGGCGCAGCAGGGCGGTCAGCTGACGCGCCAGACCCGGGCTCTCCTCCAGCGCCTGCGCCAGCGCCAGCCCCTGGCGTTCGCCAAGCGCGCGGGGAAAGCCCAGCTCTCCGTCCAGGGCCCGCACGATCGCGGTAAAGCTCTTGATCTTGGACCGTTTCGCGCGCGACGCCGTGGCAAAGAGCCCGCGCAGCGCCTCGGCCTCGTCGGGATAGGCCCCGGCCTCGACCGCGCGGGTGACGATGCGGGCGCGCTCGTAATGGCTCAGTCCGACGCGGATCTCGTTTTCCTCGATCATCGCCACATAGGCCTCGGCGCTTTCCGAAGGCCGCCGCAGCAGCGCCAGCACCTTGCCAAAGCGCGCCTCGCCGGTCTCGGCCTGCAGCCGTTCCAGCGCCAGGCAGCGCCGCCAGCCCGAGATCAGCCCGTAACGCGCCCCGTCCCGGTTGGGATAGAGATCGACCAGGTCGACCGGGCTTTGCTGGCCGCGGGCGCGGATGCTCTCGACCAGGGCGGCCATCTCTTCCTCGTCCACCGTCGGGATGCGGTCGCGCGAGAGATAGTCGCGCCGGATCTCGGACAGGGACACCGCGATCACCATGCGCCCCTCGGCGCGGTCCTGGTCACGCTGCCGGGCCAGTTCCTCGGCCGCTGCGGTGGCGCTGGCCTCGCGGGCGACATCGGCGATGGGCGCGCGGGAGGGGGCGCTGACGGCGGATTTGGTTTCCGGCGCCGGTTCCAGGAACATCGGGTTGGCGGGGGTCAGGCGTTTGCGCTTGGCCATGTCATGTCCTCCTTGGGTTGTCCCCAAGTCTGCGGTCCGGGGTTAAGACAGTCTGAGCGGGGCGCACGGTGGTCAGCCGGGCAGGGGGCGCTGCCCCCCGGCTCTTCGAGCCTCCCCCCGGAGGTATTTGGAGAGAGAAGAAACATGGCCGAGCGCGCTCTTGTGCTTCTTTTCTCTGAAAATACCTCCGGGGGAGTCGACCGAAGGGAGACGGGGGCAGCGCCCCCGACAAACCTCTGGCATGATGCCCCGCGCTCTCACCGTTTCGCGCGCGAAACAGCGAGACGCGGCAAACTCTCCCGGGGAGAGTTCGAGGGGCGAACCGGCGGAGCCCCTTCATTCGGCGGCCTGTGCGTTCGCGCGTTCGTCCCGCCGCCAGGCGCCGATCACCAGGCTTTTGACCGCCGCCCATGTGGCGTCGAAGGTCTCGCGCCCGCGGACATAGGTCTCGCGGTTGAAATCGCGGTAATCGGCCTCGTAGATGCCCTGCACCTGTTCGCCGGCTTGGCCGATCAGCGCCGTGTAGCCCTGCCGGTGCGGTGACAGCGTCGTGCCCAGGTAGCTTTGCATCAGCGCCGCCAGTTCCGCCTGCTGGGCGCCGTCGTAGCGGGTGACCACCGCGCGCACCGCGTCCCACTCAAAGGCCAGCCCCTCGCGGCCGAGCGCCCGGGCGGCGATGTTCTCGGCCTCCTCGATCGAGCCGAAGGTGGAATGCAGCATGTCGAAGAAACGCCCGGTACTGTCGAACTCGAGGAACGAGGCCCCCAGCGGCACCAGCAGGATGTCGGCGGCGGCCAGCCCGTTGATCGTCAGGTAGCCGAGGGCAGGGGGTGTATCGATGAAGACGAGGTCGTAGTCGTCGAGAACGCCGTCCTCCTCGAGGCTTTCGGTCAACGCGTCCCAGAGCCGCCAGCCGCGCGCCGCCATCCGCCAGACCGGGATCTGGAACTCGGCCCAGTAGAGGTTCAGCTGGGCGCCGATCAGGTCGATGTTGGGCCAGTGGGTTTCCTGGATCAGCCCCTGCGCGGTCGCCTCGAGCGCCTCGGACAGCGTGTCGTCCAGCGGTTGCGGCGCCTCGCCCCGGGCGGCGCGGGCCTGGTTGTCGCCCTGCAGGTGGCGGGCGTAGTGGCGTGCCAGCAGGGGAAAGACCGTCTGCCATTCATCCTCGATCCTGCCGCCGAAGATCGAGGTCATGGAGCCCTGGCTGTCGAGGTCGATCACCAGCACCTTGTAACCATCGAGCGCGGCGGACATGGCAAGATGGGCGGCGGTCGAGGTCTTGCCGACCCCGCCCTTGAAATTCGCCACCGCCAGCATCTTGGCCGGCAGGCCCCCGGGGCGGTAGGGGCGGTAATCCTTGGTCTTGGATCCCTTGGCGCCGAAATGGGCGCGCAGTTTCAGCACCTCGTCGAGGGTGAACCACTTGGCGCCGCCCGCGGTTTCCGAACGGCCCTGCGGCAGCTCCGGGTTTTCCTTGAGCACGCGGCGGAAATGGCCGGTTGCGACGGGGATCAGGTAGCGGGTGATTTCCCAGGTCGAGAACAGCCGCAGGCTGCGCTTGCCGTGTTCCTCGAGGCCTCGGCTTTCGAGATCCTGGCGCCCGGCGGCGCAGGCGCTGGCGATGCGGGCGAAATCGGCGGTGCCGGCGGGGGCGTCGAGCTGCGTGGCGGCAAGGTCGGAGTCGATGCCGACATAGGGCGGAAGCGCGCTCATGCGGGTGCTCTCATGGGATGGTCCTGTCCTGTGTCCCGGGGGCGGGTGGGGCTCGATACGGCGCGATGTGCGCTCTTTTTCTCAGGATACGTCAAAACAGCGCACATGGGAAGGAAATGCGCACATAAGCGGGGATTTTGTGGAGGAGCCGTGGAGATGTGGCAAATCTGGCCCGAAGGGATGTGTTAATTCAAGGTTATAGAATCCGTTAAGGTGGGAATTTTCCGTGCAACCCCCCGGAATCACGGGCTTTGCCGAAGGGGGGCGACTCTGAACCCACGCTGGGCCGACTCTGATCCCCCGAGGAGGCGACTCTGCTCCCCCGAAAGCGCGGCGGTTTTCCCCGGGTTTTTCCGCCGGGCCGGTGGACGGGTCTTGTGGATAACTTTAGGCTGGGTGTCACTGATCCCCCGAAAGCGATTCCGGACCAAACCGGGACGTGAGAGAGGCCCGGGGGGCGGCGAGGGCAAGATGAGCAGCACGACCGGGGGGCTTCTGCCCGACCGCCATCCGACCGGGGATTTCTTTGTCTGCGACATCTTCGATGCCGCGCCCAAGGATGACATGGCCTCGATGGAACATCCGATCTTTTCGCTCTCGACGCGGCCGGACACGCGGGTGCTGCGCTACGCCCACAACGGCATGAGCGTCGAGGTCACGCCCTCGGTCAAGGGCCGGGCGACGATCCACGACAAGGACATCCTGATCTACTGCATCTCCCAGCTGATGGCGGCGGTGAACGCGGGCCGCGAGGTGTCGCGGCAGCTGACCCTGCGCGCCCATGATCTCTTGGTGGCGACCAACCGGGACACCTCGGGGGATGCCTATGCGCGGCTGAAGGAGGCCTTCGAGCGGCTGGCGGGCACGCGCATCACCACCAACATCGCCACCGGCGGAGAGGAGACGACGCGCGGTTTCGGCCTGATCGAGGCCTGGGAGATCGTGCGCAAGACCCGGGGCGGACGCATGGTCTCGGTCCGGGTGGTGCTGTCGGACTGGCTCTACCGGGCGGTGCTGGCGAAATCCGTGCTGACGCTGTCGCGCGATTATTTCCGGCTGAGGAAACCGTTGGAGCGGCGGATCTATGAACTGGCGCGCAAGCATTGCGGGCGGCAGAAGTCGTGGCGGGTGAGCGTGGGGGTGCTGCACAAGAAGGCGGGGAGCGCCGCGCCGGTGCGGGTGTTCCGCGCCGCGATCCGCAAGATGGTGGCCCAGGATCACCTGCCGGATTACGCGCTGGAGGAGGTCGAGGGCGACATGGTGGTCTTCAGCCGCCGCGACGTGGTGGTCGAGGAGGGGCCAGGGCAGGGACCGGGGACCGGCCTGCCGCCGCTCAGCCCCGAGACGCTCGAGGCGGCGCGGGCCCTGCGCCCCGGCGCGGATGTCTACGCGCTGGAGGCCGAGTGGCGCGCCTGGTGGGCGCGCACGGGCCGGGCGCCGGTGCGGAACGCCGACAAGGCGTTTCTGGGGTTCGTGGCCGGGTCAGGCGAAGCCTGACAAACTCTCCGGGGGAGAGTTCGAGGCCACGAAGGGCGAAGCCCCGGGGCGTGGGATTTGCAGGTGGTTCGTGGCCGGTTTGAAGCGTTACTCCGCCGGTCAGTTGGCGAGACGGTCAGAAACCACCGGTTTTGACACAGCTGCACCCACAGGCTGGGGGAGGTCCCACGGGTGACAGAAAGCTCGTAGCTCGCTACTCTGGAAACCTCTTATCCGCACAAGACGATCTCAGAGTAATGATTTGATTCCGAGAAAGGCTCGCAATGGGGCATATCTGGAAATTCTTGGCATGGCGCCGCGCACTGTCGGTCGGTCGGCCTTCTCCCGCGCGCTTCCCAAGTGAGGGATCCGCCATGGCTGCGTTTCTGCTCGGAATGGCCTTGGCCGGAAACGCGGTCGGTGACGTTCCAGTCGATCCGGTTGGGAACTATCTCGGTTGTGACACCGATCCCGCCGCCAGTCCCTATTGTACCGATCCCGAACTCCGAGCACTCTTTCATGAACAGAACCTGCTCGGCGCGGAATTACAAGGTCTGGCGAAGGTTGAGATCGGATCGTCTGGCTCTCTGCCGGGCTGGATGGTGCTGCGCCAGGTCAGAAACAGCCTCGCACTGGATATGCGGAGGTGCAACGGCGACAGAAACTGCCTGCTTACCGAGATGGAACAACGCGCCGTGGCGCTGCGTCTCGCCGTCGGCAGGCCACCCGATACGCCGCTCGTCACCCCCAAGGAGGCCACGGAGCTCGACGCTGCGGGTGACGCGGATGCCGAGCGCCTCCGCGCGGTCGCCCGCGAGATTGCGGAGGCTTATCCGGTCGAATGGGAGAAGACTCGCGCCCTGCTCGCTCCACCCGACGACCCCGACTTCGTCGAGCCGCTCTTCGCTTGGCGAAACCCCGCTCCCGAGGTCTGGGCGTCGAAGCGCGAGCGCAACTGCCGCGGCGATCTCGCGTGCCTTGCCGACAGAACCGACCTTGACAGGCTGCTCGGCGTACAGCGCGAGGCAGAGGCCGCGCGGGCAGCGGCCGTGGCCCGTGCGGCGGAGGAGGAGCGTGAAAGAGCTGTCGCCGAGGAGCGGCGCATTGCGGCAGAGCGGCGTCTCGCGGAACAGCGCGCGGCCTTCGTCGAACGGCTCGAACGCTACAACATCGACGGATTGCTGCCGGAGGGCAGCAAGCTTCGCCCGATCCTGTTTGGCCGCTTCGCGACCTTCGACCGGCAAACGGCCCTGCCACTGGCGAAGGAGGTCGCGGACGGATTCCGCGGTGCAGTGGCGCTCTTCGGCGGAGAATACATGGCATCCACTTTGGACAGCAGAGCCCGGGACAACCGCCGCAACCTCGTGCTTGCCGCCTACGGGCTGACCCGCAAAGAAGTGCTCGGCTATTGCGGTGACAGGAAAGTGCAAGTCTATCGACGCTCGACGCCCGGAAGCGAACTCCGGACGCTGGGTGGCATCACGATCCAGCGTCAAGAAGGGGTCGATATCTATACCGACGTCCCTGCGCCTTTCGCGCGCTTCGTGAAAGGGGCGCATTTTGAACGCGGGACAGACCACTTCCGAGCGGAGATCAGTCGGTTCGGTTCCTGCGACCATCCCGTCCGCAGGGTGCTCGAGCACAACCTGATCGCCTATGCCACGGGCGGGCAGGCAATCCCCTGGGATCCCAAAAACACGGAGATGTACCGCCTTCTGAGGTAGACCGTTCTAGGTGATTGAGCCCGGAGTGTATCGCCAGGACGGTAACCACCGTTTTTGACGTCGCACCGGCCGCCATATGCAGCCGCTGCATGTACGTTTGAGGATACCGATAGCGACTGCTAGGGTGGCCTCGATCAGGTCGGCAGACGCCTTTCCTGATCGTCAGTGGCAGCATGTGCGCTGCCAAGCTCGCGCGATCCTGGTCGAAGGGATCTGCCCGAAGCCCCCACATCACGGAAGCAACTGAAAGAGGGAAGCCATCACCTACGCGAAGCTATTGAGAGCTGCCGTTGGCGGGGCTGTCGCGATCACCGTTGCCAATGTCGTCAGCAATATCCTCTTCTTTCAACTCGGCCGGCCGCTACTTTTCGAGAACGAAACTCAAAGTGCCAAGGTCATCGCGGTTCTTTTCGAGACGGAACCGCTTCCCCTCATGTTCACGAACGGCCCGCTATACATGGTCATCGCCGCCGCGATTGGAGCCATCCATGGTCTGGTCTTCTATTGGATCGAGCCCGCGTTGCCGCGTGGAATCGTGACGCGGGGTCTGGCCTTTGCCGCCATACTATGGGCGCTGATGGCGCTGTATTTCGAGTTCCACACACCCTTCAACATGTTCGGCGAACCGGTTGCACTTGTCGCGGTCGAGCTTGTGTTCTGGATTGGGGTCACAGTGGCCCAAGGCCTCGTCCTGTCCATGATCTACGGGAGGGGTCGGCATGAATTGGCAAACCCTGTGGAATGACGGCGCAGTCATTTCCGTTCACGCGCTCGTCGCACTCCTCGCGATGGGGGGGGCGCGGTTCAGTTCCTGACTCCCAAAGGGACGATGGCGCACAAGGCGCTTGGCCATGTCTGGGTCGGCGCCATGGGTGTGGTCGCGATGTCGGGTTTCTGGATTCATGAGTTCCAATGGTTCGGGCCGTTTTCGATCATTCACGTCCTATCGCTCCTGGTCTTTGCCACGTTGATCTACGTCATTCGCGCGATCCGGCGGGGGGGCCCCCGACCTCCGGTGTTGCGCGATCCCGGTGGGGGCGTGCGTTGGCATAGAGCCGCGTTAACCCTCTCTCCCTAGTTCTCCCCTCCGGTGCTTCGAGGAGGGTTGTCCCATGTCCGATGTCTCGGCGGTTCTCACGCTGCCTTACCTGCTGCCGTCGCAGGCGCAGAAACATGTCACCCACAACGAGGCGCTGCGGCGGCTGGACGTGGCGGTGCAGCTGGCGGTGATCGCCCGCGATGTGACCGCGCCGCCCGCCAGCCCGGCGCAGGGCGACCGCTACCTGGTGCCCGCCGGGGCCACCGGGGTGTGGGCCGGCCACGCGGACGAGATCGCTGTATACGACATGAATACATGGATCTTCCAGGCGCCGGTGGCGGGCTGGCAGGCGCGGGTGCTGGGCGAGGATGCACAGGTCCGGTTCGACGGCAGCCAGTGGCAGGACGGGGCTGGGACCCTGCAGGCGGAGACGCTGGGCGTGAACGGGGCGGCGGATGCCACCAACCGGCTGACCAGCACGGCGCCGGCCACCCTGCTGACCCATGACGGCGCGGGCCACCAGCTGAAGGTGAACAAGGCCGCGGAGACCGAGACCGCCAGCCTGCTGTTCCAGACCGGCTGGTCGGGCCGGGCCGAGATGGGCACCACGGGCACGGATGACTTTGCCATCAAGGTCAGCGCCGATGGTGCCGCCTGGGTCACGGCGCTGGCCTTTGACGGGACAAGCGGCACGGCGTCGGGCGCGGCGGTACAGGACGCGCCGACCGACACCGGCGCCGGGAAACTGGCGCGGGCGGATTACGCCTATGGGCCGGGCAACCTGCTGGGGGCGGTCGCGCAATCGGGCGGCACGCCCACCGGCGCGGTGCTGGAAAGCGGGTCGAACGCCAACGGGCATTACCTGCGGCTGGCGGATGGCACGCAGATCTGCTGGCATCAGATGTCGTCCAGTTCTTCGGGCGCGACGCTGTGGAGCTTTCCCGCCGCCTTTGCCAGCGGGTCGGTGCCGATGGTGCAGGCCACGAACCAGGTCCAGACGGCGCATTTCGCCTCGACCGGGGCGCCTGCAGCCGGGGGGGTGAGCTTTTCGGTCTGGGGGCTGTCGGGATCGCGGGTGACGCTGAACACCGGGCTGATGGCCTGCGGACGCTGGATCTGAGGAGGGATGACCATGACTCACCTGACGATAGATTTCGCGCCGGTGCGCCGGGACGGGACCCTGGTGCTGGAGCGGCGGGGCAATATCCTGGTCGCCAATGGCGAGACCTATGACCTGGCGGCGCTGGCGGCAGAGAGCCCGGAAACGCCCGGCGAAGGCTGGGTGCAGGCGGTGCGTGTCACCGACGCGGGGCTGGCGGCTTTGGTGCTGCTGCCGCACGGGGCGGATGCGCCCGAGGCGCTGCGCTTTCCGCAACCGGTCACGGTGGAGACGGACGGAGAGATCCCGGTTCCGGGGTGAGCCCCGGGCCGAAGCGGCGGCGGCAGGAGAACAGCAAGAAGGACACTGGACCCGCATGGGGTCGACATGCTCCCCTGTCGGCAATCACGCCTGTCGACACTCAAGGGGGAGGGCCGGGATGCCGAGTTACCGGAGTTTCATCGGGGACAGGAACGCGCCCGGTTTTCTGTGGGAAGGCCGCGACGACGCAGGCTTCAACACGGGGAATACGCCGCCCAGGCTGGTTCCGCGCGAATTTCACCTCGATCTTGCCTTCAGCCACCGATGGTACGAGAGCCATGCCGCTTCGGGCCGGTTCCCGGCACGCCAGCTCGATTGGGGCGCATGGGCCATCGAAGTCTCGAAAACGGAATGCCTGGGCATCTGGGATGAGGTCCGGGAGACGCGTCGAGCCGAGAATTGGGAGGCGATCCGGGCGCAGATCGAGGCGCTGCCGGATGACCGGCAGTACGTGATCGTTGTCATGGAGCTGGCCTGAAAGCGGGCGTGAACGCTGGCCTGCGCAAGGCGCGGGCGGGGCCAGACGGGCCCGGACGGGCAAGGCGTTCCGGTTTCGACCCCGACGCCGCGGACGCGGGATGGCCGCGCGGGGGCCGAAACCGTGGCTCCTCCGACCGCGCTCAACTCCGCGCGTAGACGTCCTCGTAGCGGATGATGTCGTCCTCGCCGAGGTAGGACCCCGTCTGCACCTCGATCAGCACCATCGGCACCTTGCCGGGGTTTTCCATCCGGTGCACCGCACCCAGCGGGATGTAGACCGACTGGTTTTCCGTCACCAGCTTGACCTCTTCATCCACCGTCACCCTGGCGGTGCCCTGCACGACGATCCAGTGTTCGGATCGGTGGTGGTGCGATTGCAGGCTCAGCGCCGCGCCGGGGTGGACGTGGATGCGCTTCACCTGGAAACGCTCGCCGATCACCAGACTTTCGAACCAGCCCCAGGGGCGGTGGTCGATCGGGAAATCGGTGGCCTGCTTGGCGCCGCGGTCGCGCAGCACCTTGACCGCCTTCTTGACGTTCTGCGCCTCGGACATGTCGGCAACCATGACCGCGTCGCGCATGGAGACGGCGACCATGTTCTTGAGCCCGATGCCGATCAGCTCCTGGTCGGCGGTCTCGGCACGCAGGAGCGAGCCCTCGCAGTCGAGCGCGGTGGCATGGTCGGAGACCGCGTTGCCGGCGTCGTCGCGTTCCGACTCCAGCCAGACGGATTCCCAGCCGCCCAGGTCGGTCCAGTGGCCGTCGAAGCGCACCGCCGAGAGGTTGGGCGCCTTTTCCATCACCGCGTAGTCGATCGACTGGTCCTCGACCTGCGCCCAGAGCTCGGGATCGATGCGGGTAAAGCCCAGGTCGCCCTTGGCCGCCTGCATCGCCGCGCCGACCTGGTCGAGGATCCCCGGGGCATGGTCGCGGAAGGCATCGACGAGCACCGATGCCTTTGCCAGGAAAACCCCCGCGTTCCAGAGATAGCGCCCGTCGCCGAACAGTTTTTCGGCGGTCTCTGCGTCGGGTTTCTCGACGAAACGTTCCAGTTTCAGGACACCATTCTGCTCGGCCCCGGTTTCCAGCCAGCCATAGCCGGTTTCCGCCCGGGTGGGCGCGATGCCGAAGGTGACGATCTGCCCGGCCTCGGCGGCGGTGGCCCCCTGCAGCACCGCGTCGCGGAACAGTTCGGGCTGCGAGATGGCGTGATCCGAGGGCGCCAGCAGGATCATCGCCTCGGCGTCCTGGGCCAGGGCAAAGAGCGCGGCAGCAGCGGCGGCGGGGGCGGTGTTGCGGCCCTCCGGTTCGATCAGGATGCCCGCGGGCTTCAGCCCGATCTCGTCCAGCTGCTCGGTCACGATAAAGCGGAAGGGATCCCCGGTGACCACCAGCGGCGCGGCAAAGCCGGACCCGGTAAAGCGCCGGGCCGAGGCCTGGAACAGGCTTTCCTCGCCCACCAGGTCGGCGAACTGCTTGGGGTAGGACTTGCGCGAGAGGGGCCAGAGACGGGTGCCGGACCCGCCGCAGAGAAGAACCGGGAAGATCATTGAATCAATATCCTTCGAGTTGGAGCAAAATCATCGGGCCATCCCCTTGCGAGGCTCTTCGCACAAAAGCGCCACCAGCCCGGCGGGCCGCGGATCGGAGGGGGGATCGCCTTGGTGATACATGGTCTGGATGATCAGCTTGTCGGGCGGGGTGTCGGCCGGGTTATCGGGAGGCGTGTCGATGTCTATCTGCACCACCCCGCCGGGTATCTCAACCCCGCCGGCCCCGTCGCCCAGCACCAGCTGGCGCAATTGCTGCGGCGGGTGGCCGGGGCCGTGCGGAACCTGCGTCACATAGCGGCCCAAGAGGGTCTTGCCGGCCGCGACCCGGATCACCGGGCCGCTGCCCGAGGTCACG
Source organism: Mameliella sp. MMSF_3455 (assembly GCF_030733205.1). GTDB lineage: Bacteria > Pseudomonadota > Alphaproteobacteria > Rhodobacterales > Rhodobacteraceae > Antarctobacter. The sequence continues at coordinate 3,342 of NZ_JASHJL010000068.1, read as the reverse complement.
AGGATCGCCGCCAGCGCCCGGCCCCTGGTCTCGATGGGCAGGGGTTCGCCGAACGGGGCAAAGGGGCAGTCCATCCCGGCCAGCGCAAAGCTGTCGCTGCGGGTGGCGGGCGCGCGCAGGCAGAGCGTCAGCGCGTCGAAATGCGCCGCGCGGTCCCGGGGCGGGCGCGGCGCCGGCGCCGTTTCCAGCGCCACCAGCGCCGCCTCGGCCAGCCGCCGGGGCAGGGGGGTCGTCGTCTCGTGGACCGCGTTGCGCGCGTACCAGGCGTCGAGATCCCCGGGCGGGCCGCGTTCCAGCACCCGGATCAGCGCGCCGTCGTCCAGCACCGTGACGCCGTAATCGGCGAAGAGCGCGCGCAGCCGGGTGACATAGCTGTCGTCCTGCGCCATGCCCGCCTGCATCCGGCTCCGCGTCAGCAGCGCCACGAAGGGCCGGCCCTGCCGGGCACAGAGCTGCAACAGCCATTCGACGTGGTAGATCAGGCTGGCCAGGTCCTGGCCGCCGGCCAGGTGGGTGTATTCGTTGATCCCCTGTTCCCAGATCACCGGCGCCCCGGGCCAGTTGTCGCCCTGCGCCAGCAGCCGGTAGAGCGCCGTCGCCGTGGTGCCCGCCACCCCCGAGAGATTCCGCCCCGTGACCTGCCGGGCATGGTCGCGCCGCAGCACATGGCCCCAGCCCTCGGCCACCATCGCATTGGCGCCGCCCATCAGCAGGACGGGAGGCGGGGCCGCGGGCCCGTCATCGGGGCGCGGGTCGGTCTCGGGGCGGGCGCGCAGGGTCGGGCGGCATTGCTCCATCAGCGCCGCGGGGATCCCGAGCAGCCGGAAAATCCCCATCTCCGCCACCGCGCCGCGGGCGAATTCCTTCTCGAAGGCCCAGGTCGCAAGTGTGCCGCGCCCCTGCAGGGCAAAGGTGATCTCGTCGTGCAACCCCGTCCAGTCGACCTGCGGGTCGAACTGCGCCATGTAGCTGTCGAGATCGCCCGCGAAGCCGCCCCGGTTCACCGCCTGCCGGTGCAGGTTCTTCAGCCAGGCCGGCGGGTTGCGCTCGAAAAGGGTCAGTACCGGGTCGAACTCCGCCAGTTCCGCCATCAGCGCATCGAGGATCGGGCAGAGGCCGGGATAGATCTCGGTCTCGAGGTGGCCGGCCTCGGCATGGCCCAGCGGAGGGCCCAGCAGGTCTTCCTCGCTCAGGCAGACCTGCGGCGCCGGCTCATCCCGGATTACCGCGGCCAGCGCGCGGGCGGCCTCGGCCAGGGCGGTGCGCGCCCCCGCCCGGCCCCGCGCCGTGGCCAGCGCCGCCGCGCGCAGCGGGACGACCTGCGGGTGATCGGGACCGTAGAGCGCCAGGTGCGGGGCGAGGATCTCGGCGTGATCCTCCAGCCATTGCCGGATCAGCCCGGCCCCGGCCTGGTGATAGCCCGCGTGCAGGATCAGCCGCTCCGCCATCTCAGCCTCCCGCTGCCCGCGTGGGCGGATGCGCCAGCAGGGGCCGCAGCCGCGCGGCATAGCGCGCGCCCACCGCCTCCGGAGAGAAGTCGCGGCGGATCCGCGCCTGGGCCCGGGCGGCGCGGGCGACACGTTCTTCGGGCTGGTCGTAGAGCGCCCGCATCTGGGCGGCGGCATGGGCGATGTCGGGCTCGGCCCAGTGCTGGCCCGGGCGGACAAAGATGTACGCATCCGGGCCGACCTCGGTCAGGCTGTAATCCACCAGCCAGCAGCTGTCTGCGCTGCAGAAGGCCATGTTGGCGGAATAGGCGGTGGCCAGCACCGGCGTCCCGAGGTTCATCGCCTCGATCATGCCAAAGCCCCAGCCCTCGGCACGGTGCAGCGAGACATAGGCATCCGCCCCCCGCACCAGCTGCAGCACCTCGTCATAGGGCAGGGTCGCGTCCAGCAGGGTGATGCGCGGATCGCGCGCCAGCGCCGCGTCCACCGCCTGCCACATGCGGGCCTGTGCCGGGTCGGCCACCCGCGCGCGGTTCTGGGTCTTGATCAGCAGCCGCACCGGCGGGCCGTCGGGCGCGTCCCGGGGAAAGGCCCGCTCGAAGGCGGCCAGCACGCCCTGCGGGTTCTTGCGCCCCAGAAAGGAGAAACTGTCGAAGCTGACGAGAAAGGTGAACTCTTCCGGCCCGGCGCCGGTCCGGGCGCGCAGGCGGGCGCGGGCCGGCTCGCGCGGGATCTCGGGCAGGGGCTCGTAGCTCATGCCGACCTCCCGGACCGGGCAGGCGCAATGCGGGGCAAAGCTCTCGACGCCGAAAGGCGCGGCCACCCAAAGCTCGTCGACCATTTGCAGGCCCAGGAAATGGCAGGCGGCGGGGCTGTCCAGTTCCCAGAAGGGATAGGCGATATTGTGGCGCCCCGAGAAGACATCGGGCAGGTAGGCCACCGCCAGCGGCAGCGCCTCGACGTTGAGATGCCAGAGGTTGACGCGCGCCGGGCGCCAGGCCGCGGCCTTGCCGCCGCCACCGGGCGAGGGATCGTCGAGCGCGCAATCCACCCGGTGCACGGCAAAACCCGCCTCATCCAGCATCCGCGCCGACAGCCGGGTGGCCTGGCCCAGGCCCGAGGCGCGGGCAAAGGGGCCGATCACCTGCACATCAGTTCCGGGTCCCGCTTCGGGGGCCTCTGCCGGGGGCGGGTGGCGGGCAAACTCCGCCCGGTGGCCCTCGGCGGTGCGGCAGGTGAAGGACAGGCCGTGCAAGTCGAAGCCCGCCCGCGCCAGCGCCCGGGCATAGCCCGCCGAGGTGATCTCCGGCCCGCCCGTCGCCCGGCAGAACCCTGCCAGCGCGCCGCCCTCCAGCGCGGCGGTGCGGCTTGCTTCGGGGATGTAGCGCAAGAGATCGGGGCGCGAGAGCGCCAGCACCATCAGGGCGCAGGTCAGGTCGCGGGGCCCCTCGGGGCGCCCGGGGTCCAGCGCCGCCAGTTCCGGCAGTTCGGCGCGAAAGCGCAGCATGAAGGCCGACAGCGGCCAGTCGCCCGCCGGCTGGCCGGGGGCGGGGGCCGCGAGGCTTGCCAGGATCTCCCCCGGTACCAGGCAATCCTCGCAGCCCATCTCGGGCGCGCGGCGGGCGGCCCACCAATAGGCCAGGGCCGCGCCCTGCAACCCCGGCACCTCGTCGCGGAAGGCGCCGATGGCGCGCGACGGGGCATCCCCGTCGCCGGGGGCGTTCAGCCAGTCGATCGCCTGCGCCGAGAGCGGGATGCGCAGCCCGGCGCGGGCGCTGCCGTAATCGTCGAGGTAATGGCGCAGGAAGGGCAACACGTCGCCGGGGCGGCGGGCCGGGTCGAACCGGCTGTCCAGCCGGTCGCGCAGGCGCAGGAACTCGGCATAGGCGAACAG
>NZ_JASHJL010000067.1 GCF_030733205.1 Mameliella sp. MMSF_3455 | reverse complement strand
CGCTTTGCCATGTTCGTATCCCTTCAAAGGTTCGGGAAACACCTTAGCTGACTGTCCGGTTTCCTGGGACCACTTCAGTTCGTCCTGATGTATCTGAACACCTATCTCGTCGGGCACGTCTTCTTTTCCGAGACGCGCGCCTACATGGCGGTGCTGATGGGGGCGGTGATGGCCTTTGTCATGCTGTCCTTCATGCTGGGGATGTATGCCAACCGGGCGGCGAATATCGCGATCTTCGTCGGGTCGGTGATCATCTTTGCCCTCAGCCTGTGGCTGGTGCGGTCGCAGGTCACGGTGCAGGACCGCTCTTTCATGCGGGCGATGATCCCGCATCACTCCATCGCGATCATGACGTCCTCGCGGGCCGATCTCACCGACCCGCGCGTGGCGAAACTGGCAGAGGACATCGTCTATGCGCAGGATAAGGAAATCGCCGAGATGCGCTATCTGATCGCGGACATTTCCGCCAATGGCGAGGCCGCGCCGAACGGTGAAACCACCGCGCCAGAGGTGGTCGATGCAGCACAGGCCCTGTCAACCGAGGTGATCGCCACGGTCGATCCCGAATTCCTGACCGAGGCAGACATCGCCAGGGCCCTGCCCGACGGCGCCACCTGCCGCTTTACCTATACCGCCTCCAGCCCTGCCGTTCTGGCGGTGGGCAGCGACGCGGCGGTGATGAAGATCAGTGGCGACCTCCTGCGGCTCGATCGGCAGTCTGACCGCTTTGCCGCCGATCCGCTGAGCGCCGAGATCCGTCAGCGTGGTGACCTGACCGATCTGATCGTGACAGCCGGGCCGGATTACACCGCCGGGTTCCGCGGCCAATATACCTGCGACGGCGGCCAATGATGACCAAGGATACGCAAACCGCCACCCTCTATCGCATGGTGATGCCGGACCACCTCTGCCCCTTTGGGTTGAAGTCAAAGGACCTGCTGGAACGGCAGGGGTATTCCGTCGACGACCACCACTTGGAAACACGCAGGCAAACCGATGCCTTCATGCAAGAGCACGGCGTCGAAACCACGCCGCAGACCTTCATCGATGGAGAGCGCATCGGCGGCTATGACGACCTGCGCGTGTATTTCGACCTCGACCCGCCGAAAGAGGAGCAGAGCGAGACCAGCTATCGGCCGGTGATCGCCATCTTTGCCGTTGCGGCGCTGCTGGCGCTGGGGCTGTCGTGGCACCAGTATGGCACGATCCTGACGCTCCGCGCGGTCGAATGGTTCATCTCGTTGTCCATGACCATTCTGGCGATCCAGAAGTTGCAGGACGTCGAGAGCTTTTCGACCATGTTTCTGAACTACGACCTGCTGGCCCGGCGCTGGGTGCCCTACGGCAAGGTCTATCCGTTTGGCGAGGCATTGGCCGGCATCCTCATGACCGCCGGCGCGCTGACGAGGATCTCTGCCCTGGTGGCGCTGTTCATCGGCACCATCGGCGCGGCAAGCGTGTTCAAGGCGGTCTACATCGACAAACGCGAATTGAAATGCGCCTGCGTCGGAGGATCCTCAAACGTGCCGCTGGGCTTCATCTCGCTGACCGAGAACCTGATGATGATGGCGATGGCGCTCTGGATGGGCGGCAAGGCGTTGATTGGGTGACGCCTGGAAAAGTGCCTGTTTATCAGTCTCCTGACCGGTCGACATGTAAATCGCGGTCACACGCTTTGGTGACTTGCCGAGTGCCGGTTTCGCGATTATCGGTTCAGGAATGTTGTACTGGATTCGCATCTTTCTGGTCCTATCCCGGGTTTCTGTCCTTTTGCTGGCAGTGACTCTGATGCCGTCCAATGTTTCTGCGATGGTTCAGTGCGACGGGCACGAGGCACCCATTGCACAGGCTCTCGACCAGGCCGATCAGACGACGAAACACGCGGTCGATCACGTCACGGATCATTGCGGGTCGCACATCTGCGTCCTTGGCGACCTCCGTACAGCAGACGCGGAAACACCGCGCTCCGTCGGTGTAGCGACCCGGTCCTGGGACATGGCCTCTCTTGTCGTCACCGCAATCCCCGAAGGTTTGCAGCGCCCCCCGCGCGCCTGATGCATCCCCTGCCGCGGCGTATCGCCTGCGGAAAAATGCATCTGACACGACGAGGGACTTCACGTGAAAATTCCGTTTGCGGCAGGTTTGCCGCTGCTCGTGGCCGCCTGCACGGCGCTGCCCGAGCTTGACACAGCGCCCGCGCTGACCGCGCCGGCGTTGCAGGTGCCCTTGGGTGCAGCTCATGCTGGCCCAACTGTAGACTACGTCGCGCGTCCAATCACCGGGCCGGGTGATTGGCGGCAAATGAACGACGCGCAGGCGCCGGGGGGCGGGTCATGAGGGCGCTGACCCTTTTGCTGATCGCCGGGTCGCTGCTGGCGGCCTGTGCGAACCAAGGCGTGATTGCGACGGCCTCGGACCGACAGGCCGGGTTTGGCTTTGTCAGCAACAGTACGCAGCAAGCGACCGGTGCGGAAACCATCTGGGCGCAATCATCCGCCGAAATCGCCGCGACCGAGGCGCGCGTGCATGCGCTGGTGCATGGCAAGACCATCGGACCGGACACCGCCGTTCAAGTTGCTCTGATGAACAATCGCGGGTTGCAGGCGGCCTATGCCGACCTGGGACTGTCCGCCACCGAGCTTTGGGAGGTGGCCATTGGCCCGAATCCCAGCCTAGACCTGTCGCTCAGCGGGATTGGCGACGGCGGCCTTGCTCGGACGTTCGAAGGCGTTATCACCGCCGCAATCCTTGAATTGGCGACGCAGAAGCGACGCACCGCTCTGGCCGAGACGCGCTTTCGTCAGGCGCAGCTGACCGCGCTTGGCCAGACCATCGCACTGGCGAGCGAGACGCGTATGGCGTGGATCGATGCGGTGGCGGCCTTCGAGGCTTCCAGCCTGATCGGGCGGGCGCAGGGCACTGCAGATGCGGCGTCGGAACTGGCTGCCGAACTGGGTCGCTCCGGAGCGATGAACCGGGCGGATCAGGCGCGCGAGCACGTTTTTACCGCCGAACTTGCGGCTGAGCGCGCAGATTCCCGGCTCGAGGCGCAACTGGCCAAGGAAAAGCTGACCCGGTTGATGGGGCTTTGGCGGGCAGAGACGGCGTATTACGTCCCCGATCGCCTGCCGAGTTTGCCGGTCCACCAACCGGGCCGCAACGACATCGAGAAACTGGCGCTGAGCCATCGCATCGACCTTGCCATCGGCAAGCTGGAATTGGAGGCCGTCGTACAGGACTATCGCCTGACCGGGCAGACCCGCTCCGTGAGCGCGGCCGAGATCATTGCCGGGGTCGAGCTTGAGCGGGATGAAGAGCCCACGCCGATCCTTGCGGCCAGCCTGCAAATTCCGGTCTACAACACCGGCAAACTGGCCGCACGAAAGGGTGAGCTGGCTTATATGCGTGCGGCTCACCAATTGGCGGAACAGGCGGTGAATGCCCGGTCCGAGGCACGCTCGGCCCATTCCGCCGTGACCGGCAAGTACCGGATCGCGCGGCACTGGCGGGACGCTGTGTTGCCGCTGCGCCGCTCCATCGATGAGGAGGCCCTGAAAAGTTATAGCGGGATGCTGACCTCGACCTTTGACCTGATCGCCGACGCGCGCGAGGGGCTGGAAGCCGAGCTGTCCACCGCTGAGGCCAAGGCCGAATATTGGCGTGCCGAGGCCGCCTTGACCGCCGTGATCTGGGGCGGTGCCCAGAAAGGAGAAGAAGAATGAACCGCAGACAGTTGCTTGCGGGCGGTGCCGGGGCCGTTCTGGCCTCTGCCGCCGCCGCCGAAACCCGTTTTCGTGACCTGCCCGAGGCGGCCTTTACTGACTCTCCCTATACTCAGGTGCCTGACCGTCCAGCTTCAGGCCACGAATTCAACCCGGTCGTGACGTTGAATGGCTGGTCGCTGCCCTGGCGTATGAACGGCAAAGTAAAGGAATTCCATCTGGTTGCCGAACCGGTCGAGCGGATCATGGCTGATGGCATGATGGCGAGGCTCTGGGGGTACAACGGTCAGTCCACGGGTCCGACGATCGAGGCAGTCGAGGGCGAGCGCGTGCGCATCTACGTCACCAACCGCCTGCCCGAACATACGAGCGTGCATTGGCATGGGCTGATCTTGCCATCCGGCATGGACGGCGTGGGCGGCCTCAGCCACCCGGCAATCCCGCCGGGCAAGACATTCGTGTATGAGTTCGACCTGACCAAGTCCGGCACCTTCATGTATCACCCCCATGCGGATGAGATGGTGCAGATGGCGATGGGGATGATGGGACTCTTCATCGTGCATCCGCGCGACCCGGCCTTCATGCCGGTCGACCGGGATTTCGCGTTTCTGTTAGCGGCCTATGACATCGATCCGGGCACCTACATTCCGCGCGTCGCCGAGATGACGAATTTCAACATGTGGACGTGGAACAGCCGGATCTTCCCCGATATCGACCCGCTGGTCGTAAACAAGGGCGACCGCGTACGCGTGCGTTGCGGCAACCTGACGATGACCAACCACCCGATCCACATGCACGGCTATGACTTCGAAGTGACCTGCACGGACGGCGGCTGGGTGCCTAAATCCGCCCGCTGGCCGGAGGTCTCGATCGACATTCCCGTGGGCGCCATGCGCGCCTACGAATTCGACGCCATCCACGAAGGCGACTGGGCGATCCACTGCCACAAGTCGCACCACACGATGAACGCCATGGGCCATGACCTCCCGACCTTCATCGGCACGGACAAGCGCCGCCTGACCCAGATGATCCGCCGCCAGCAGCCCGGTTACATGCCGATGGGGACCGCCGGCATGGCCGATATGGGTGAAATGTCGATGGAACTGCCCGAGAACACAGTCCCGATGATGGCGGGCTGGGGGCCTTATGGACCGCTGGAAATGGGTGGAATGTTCAGTGTCGTGAAAGTGCGCGAAGGCATCGCGCCCGACGATTACTCCGATCCCGGCTGGTACAAGAACCCGCCTGGTACGCAGGCTTGGGAATGGACGGGCGAACTGCCCGAAGAAGCCCGCAACCACAGCCCCAATACCATCGTCCCTCCGCGCGACAGCGTTCGGCGGGGCTGATTTGAGAGCACAGGAGAAACGCGCTCATGAAAACTGCCGTTCTGATAATCGGGCTGGCCGTGGCGCCCGCCCTTGCCATGGCAGACGCCGGTCACGGCAACGGCCAGATGGCCGTTGGCATGCCCGCCATGCACGGGCACGAACCGACCCGCACAATCGACGTGATCATGCGCGAGGACTACGACAAGGACGCTCCGTTCGTCTTTGACCCCTCCGCCGACATGGTCTTTGCAAAAGGTGAGACCGTGCGCCTGCGCATCGTCAACAGTGGCCAGGAGGCCCACGAGTTCGTCATGGACACTGTCGCCGCCAATGCCGAGCACAAGGCCCTGATGGAGAGGTTCCCTGAGATGGTCCACGACGATCCCAATGCCGTGCGGCTCGAACCCGGCGAAGAGGCCGAGATCCTGTGGACCTTCAACGCCGCCGGCAGCTTTGAATTCGCGTGTCTGCTGCCCGGCCATTACGAGGGCGGCATGCATGGCCCCCTGACTGTCAATTAATCCCTGATCAAAGGAAACAGATCATGAAACGACTTCTGACCCTCTCGGCCGCATTGGCGATGACCGCCGGTCTGGCTCTTGCCGAAGGCGCTCACGTCATGTCTTCTGGCACGGTGACCAAGATCGACACCAAGTGGAACAAGATCACCATCGATCACGGCCCTTTGGAAAACCTCGACATGCCGGCGATGAAGATGGTGTTCGACGTGGCCAACCCTGCCATGCTTGACGGTCTGAGCGAGGGCGCGGCGATCAGTTTTGTCGCCGACCGGGTGAACGGCAAGCTGACCGTCACCGAACTGACCAAATGACCTGACGACGCGCCCCTGTCCGGGGCGCGTCCTTTACGCCGCAGGGTCCGGGATGTCCCGCGTCAATTCCTGAAGGCTCGGCCAATCCGGGCGGTGATCTCAGGCGCAGGCATGGACCGACGGCGCGCGTGGATTGCAGCTGCGCGATCTTCTCGTCAATCTGGCGCAGGTGTTCCTCGGCCAGCGCCTTGACCTGCAGGCTTTCACGGTGCTCTCCTCGTACAGCGCCGTCAACGTCCTGCAGTTCTCGATCGTAAACCCAAGCGCTCGAGCCCGCCCGAGGAACGCCAGCTTGTGCGGGTCCTGCTCGCGAAAGCTGCGATAGCCGTTTTCTCCGCACTGGGGGCGGAACAGACCGATATCCTCGTTGTAGCGAATGGTTTTGGGGGGCAGGCCGAACCGGCGGTCGATGTCTCCGTTGTTCATGGCTTCCTCCTTTCGCTCATTCTGCTGGGAGGGCGACCCTGCCTGTGCGCCCGTGGGGGTTTCGAACATCACCCGGCGACCCGGCGAAGTCGCAGCGCGTTGGTCAGGCCAAAGACAGACGACAAGGCCACCCATTTCCACGATCAAGACCGGCAGCGCCAGCGCGGCGGCGGACCCCATGCGGCGCGACAGCGCGTGCGCCTCTTTCACCAAGCGGGTGCTGTGGCTTTCGATGTCTGCGGGTTCAGACAGCCGCGCGGGATAACCCGCTTGCGTACTGGAGACGATCAGCTCCGCCGGAGTTGCGGCCCCCTCGGCAAAGGTCATCGTCGCGATCTCTGACGCGAGGTTCACGTTGCGCTACAACACGCCCGGAACCGCCGTCGGCGCCCGGTCCACCCACCCCACACATGACTCGCAGAACATGCCTTCGACATGCAGGGTCAGGGGTGTCGGATCCGACATGGAAGACTCCTTCGGCAATGCGTTGCCCGGGAGGCTGAGCTTCCAGTCACTAGAAGATGCGGGGCGAAATTAGTTTTCTGAGCGGCGCGGTCAATCTTGACCTGCCCCCTGCTGGAACCCCTATCTGCCTGTCAGTCACCATCCGGAAAGGTATCAACATGGACTTCAAGGTTCCCGACATGAGTTGCGGCCACTGCACCGCCGCCATTGAGAAATCGGTCAAATCCGCGGACCCGGCGGCGCAGATCGCCTGCGATCTGGACACGCGCATGGTGCATATCGACAGCGCGCTGCGCGCCGATCAGCTCTCCGCCGCGATCAAGGATGCGGGCTACAAATCCACCGCCGCCTGAACAAGACCGCTGCCCGCGTTGGCGCGCGGGCAGCGCCCGTTATTCCGCAGCTTCGCGCGCTGCAGCAACCAGCTTGGCCAGCTTGTCGGTTTCGACAAACCCAGGCACCAGCGCGTCGCCGATCACGAAGGACGGCGTTCCGTTGAACCCCAGTGCCTGCGTCAGCTGCATCGAGGTAGCGATATGGTCGGCCACGTCGGGGTCAGCCATGTCGGCGCGCAATTGGTCGATGTCGAGGCCGACCTCTTCGGCGACGCGCAACACGCTGGCTTCTTCGGCGCGGCCCTCGTTTCCCATCATCGCCCAGTGGAACGCCTCGTATTTGCCCTGCTTGCGAGCCGCCAACGCGGCCTTGGCGGCAAAGACAGAGCCTTCGCCCAGAATGGGCCATTCGCGATAGACCAGGCGGATGTTCGGATCGGCGTCGATCAGGGCGCGGACCTCGGGTTTGACCCGGCGGCAATAGGGGCAGTTGTAGTCAAAGAACTCGACCACGGTCACGTCGCCGTCGGGATTGCCCAGCACAGGCGCGTTCGGGTCGTGTTCGATCAAGTCGCGCTGCGTTTCCAGTGCCAGCGCCTGCGCATCGGCCTGCGCGCCCGCTTGACGTTGTTCGAGGATCGCGACCGCTTCCATCACGATTTCAGGATTTTGGCGGATCGCCTCAAGGACCAGTTCCTTGATCCGCGCCTCGTCGAGATCTTGCGCCAACGCCGGTAGCGGCATCAGCGCGGCAAGCGCGAGCGCGAGGATAGGTGTCTTGAATACCATGTCAGTTGTCTCCGTTGTCTTTGTCGGCCTTGCTGCGGTCGGCCTGCACTTTTTGGGCCCGCTCGGGCCAAGTCGAGCGGATGTAGGCCAGGATGTTCTTGATCTGCTGATCGCTCAGCTGGTCGCCGAACGCGGGCATGCCGCTGTCGAACTCAATGCCCTGTTGCGCCATGAAGCCCTTGCCGCCAAACTTGGTATAGCCAAAAAGAACACGGTCGCTGTGGTGCCAGGTGTGACCCGTCACGTCATGCGGAGGCGCGGGCAGTCGACCGTCCGGGCCTGGTCCGCGCCAATCGGGCTGACCTTGCAGTTCAGCCCCGTGGCAAGAGGCGCATGTCTCAACATAGAGCGCCTGGCCTTCGGCAATATCAAGCGCAGTCGTTTCGGCCCACGCTATCTGTCCCAGAAACACCGAGGCCCCGAAGATGGACAGATGACCCCTCATGCGACCTCTACCCAAGTCGTCATGCCCGAAACGGCATGTTCCAGCATATGGCAATGGAACAGCCACTTGCCGGGGTTGTCGGCGACAAAGGCGATCTCGCGGGTTTCGCCTGCACCGATCAGCAACGTGTCGCGCATCGGCCCGGTCTGGCTGTTGCTGACCTCTCGGAAATGCATGCCATGCAGGTGCATCGCGTGGGGAAAAACAGTGTCATTGATGATCGACAGGCGCACGTGTGCGCCTGGAGACACCTTGGCCAGCGGCGTGTCGGGCATGTTGACCACGTCGTTCAGCGCCCAGAAATAGCCCGCGCCGGCAAGCTGACGAAAGCCTTTGCGTTCCCCATGCAGCACCGCGGAGTCCATCCGTCCCATCGCTCCGCCGGACATGAACAGCTTGAATGGCGTGGCAGCGGCAAGATCGGGCGCGTCCATCCGTGGATTGGGCGGCAGCGGCAATGGGGCGGCGCGGGGCGCGCTCGCGCTCTGCCCCGCCACCTCGAAGGATACCTGCGGGAACGGCTCGTCGGTTTCGACATTCAGCAACGCCGCCGTCTCGCCCGGCGCGGCGGTGATGTCGACGAACAGGTCTATTCGCTGCGCCGGACCCAGCAACAATGTGTCCGCGATCGGCTGCGGCTCGGCCAGCGGCATACCGTCCAACGCGACGGTCCAGCCCGCCATCCCCTGTAGCCGCAACGCAAAGATCCGCGCGTTCGCAGCATTGACCAAGCGCAGCCGGAGGCGCTCATTCTGCCGCGCTGCAAGGGTCAGGTTGTACTTGCCATTGGTTGTGACATAGTTCCCAGTCCGCCCGCCATGACTCATCATCATCGGCTGATCGAAATTGTCGGCGATCTGGCCCGTTTCCGGATTGATTAGCCAGTCATCGAGGATCAGCACCTCGTCGCGGTCCACGTCCGGCGCCTGGGGTTCCTCGACGATCAGCGCGCCGCGCAATCCGCGGGCCACCTGTTCAAAGGATCGGTTATGCGCGTGATACCAATAGGTTCCTGCATCCGGTACGATGAAGTCGTAGTCAAAGCTCGCGCCCGGCGGCACCGCGTCCTGCGTCAGCCCAGACACACCGTCCATGGCATTGTCAATCCGGATGCCATGCCAATGCACCGAGGTTGCCTCGGGCAGGTCGTTGACCAGTTGGCGCTGCACGCGCGCGCCCTGCTGCACGCGGATCTCGGTGCCGGGGATCGCGCCGTCATAGCCCCAGATGCGCGTCTGAGGGTAGCCCTCGGGCAGAAGTTGCAGGCTCGCCTCGCGCGTGACCAATGGCGTGGCATCGCCAAGTGCAAAGCCCCGCCTCGGCAGGCCCAGACCAGCCGAGGCCCCTGTCAGGGCAAGGAAAGTGCGCCGAGTGTATTTCATCCGCTTTTGTCCTTTGCAGAGGGCGAGGGCCACTGTGGCCCCCGCCCGTCTCGTGTCAGTCCGTCTGCCCGCCGACTTCGCCTTGCAGAAGGTAGGTCGCCATGGCGGTCCGGTCCTCAGGCGTCATGAAGCGCGTGTTCTCGCGCACCACTTCGGCCATGCTGCCGCCAAAGGCATCGCCCGAGGGCGTCAGCCCGGTTTCGAGCGCATAGGCCAGCGCCGAAACGGTCCAGCCGCCCTGTTCCAGCGCCTGCGGCTGGATCGAAGGCGCCTTGCTGCCGCCGGGCAGGGCGGCATTCCCGGCGAACCGCGCAGCGAGGTCACGCCCCCCGGCAAGGTTGCGTGGCGTATGGCAGGCGCCGCAATGGGCCGGACCCCGGACCAGAGCCCGCCCCCGGTTCCATGCGTCGCTACGGCCGTCGACCGGCCCGGTATCCGGGTCGTGAAGGAAGGCCGCGCGCCACAACTTCAGCCCCCAACGTTGATCGAAGGGGAAGCCCACCGTATGAGCCGGCGCAGGGTCCGCAACTGGCGGCACCGTTTGGAAGGCGGCCCAGAGATCGGCGATGTCCTGATCGGTGAAATCGGCGTAGAACGCATAGGGAAAAGCCGGGTAGTACGGGGTGCCGTCTGGCCCGACGCCCTGCCGCACCGCTTTGGCAAATTGCTCGACCGTCCAGGTGCCAAGGCCACTGACCGGATCGGTGGTCAGGTTCGGTGGGTGGAACGCGCCAAACGGCGTATCCAGCGGCGCGCCCCCCGCCAGGGGCGCGCGCCCCGCCTCGAAGTTCGAGTGACAGGATATGCAGCCGCTGACCCGCGCAAGATAGGCCCCTCGATCGACGTCGCCCGACAGCGCGATCGGCCCTGGCGCAGCGCCGACCGGCCAGACGACAAGAGACGCCAGGGTCGCAGCTCCGACCGTTCCCAGCACAGCCGCGCCCCAGAGGATGCGCCGCATGGTCAGTCGTCCTCGGCGCGGAAACGCGCGTGGCAGGCGGAACAGACCTGCGTGGTCATGTTGAAGGCCGCATCAGCGGGCATTGCGCCGATGCCTTCGGCGCTCATCATGCCGTCCGTTCCGCCCATCATGGACCCACCGCCCATCATGCTGCTGCCGCCCATCATGGCACCGGCACCCATGCCGCCATGCTTGCCAAGCCCGTTGGCCGCCGCCAGTTCCAGCCCGCGCGCATAGATGCCCAGTTGGTCGGCCAATTCGGTGAACCGGTCCCAGTCCTGCCAGACTTCGTCTTTGGTCTCGGACGGCGCAACGGCGGAGCCTTTGGGGAACTGCTCCGTCAGGGCCTTTCCTGAATGGGCCTGAAAGGTGCGGGCCGCGTCGCGCAGGGCCTCTGCGTCATAGGCGGTTTCGCCGCGCATCATGGGGGCAACGGATTTCACCGCCTTGCCCATTGCCATCATGGCCTCCATGCGCTCTTTGACGATGCCGGTTGCGCCGCCGTGTGCTAGCGCTGTGACGGTTGTGCCGGCAATCAGGGCAGCGGCTGTCAGGGTCGTTTTCTTCATTGTCTCATGTCTCCGTTGATCATCTTTTCAGCTGAGTCATCAGACAAGTGTTCGCGGCGGCGGCGGATCATCGGTAAGTCGCCAACCTTTGTCCATCCGTGCCTCTGACTGGCACGGAGCGTCGAGGCAGGCCAAAGTGACCTCTGGCAGGGGCGTTGCGATGAAAATCACTGGTGCGGCACAGTCGATGCCGGGGTGGCAATGGCCCTGCGCCTCGGGTTCGTGGTTATGATCGCCGACGGCAGCGATCCCGGAGCTATCAGGATGTGGGTCGAACTCTGTCACGCCGAGCGACGCCAACACCAGCCCGCAAAGCAGGACGAGACACAGCCGAAGTCCTGTTCGAACCCGCATCAGTTAATCCCGTTCGCCCGCTGCAATTCACGCACATAGGCCACGATCATCTTGACGTCGCCTTGGGTCACGCCCTCCACGCTAGGCATGTCGCCGAAACTCCAGTGATGTGACCGCACGCCATTCTGCGCCGCCAACACGAAAGCCATGTCCGAGTGGTGACTTGGCTCGTAAATCTTGTGGACCAGCGGCGGCGCGATACCGTTCTGACCGGCAGCATTCTTTCCATGACACTTGGCGCAGGCCGCCTCGAATATGGTTTTGCCCAGCTTGGCATTGGCCGACAGGTCATCCGGCAGTGAGATCTCGGCAATCGGCGCGCCTTCGGGGATGGCGGCGGTATCCGGCGACACCATGGAATGTCCCTGCGGCGCGGCGGCGGGCGAGAACATCTGCCATCCCAGTGCCGCGACCCCACCGATAAGGACGACTCCGAACAGGCCGGTCAACTTGTCCATCTTGTCTTTCCTGCCTTGAATGAATTCAGATCAACTTGACCTGCGTGCCGATGGGCGCGCGGTCGTATACCTCTTCGATCTGCCGGTTGTAGAGGCCGATGCAGCCGTTCGAAGATTTGCGCCCGATCTTGCGCGTGTCCTGCGTGCCATGAATCCGGTAATAGGTCCACGAAAGGTACAACGCCCGTGTTCCCAGGGGATTAGTCGGATCTCCGCCCTCGACATAGGCGGGCCATTCGGGGTTGCGCTCGCGCATCGACGGGGTCGGTGCCCAACCAGGATTCTTGCGCTTTTCAACGACCTCGGTGTAGCCGCGTTTGGTCAACTCGTCCGTCAGCGGGACAGACGTAGGGTAGAGCCGCATCTCACCCTCTGTGGTCCAGTGTTGAAGCATCATGCTGGCGGTGTCGGCGATGATGATGCCTTTGCCGAGGCGTTCGAAGTGGTCGCGCCAATCGTGGGTACGAAACGCCGAGATGTTGCGCCGCTGCACATCCCCCGCCGCGCGCAGAATGCCGGGCATGGCGATCAGCCCGGCCGAAGCCACGGCCGCGCGCAGAACAGCACGGCGTGTCGATGCCTGTCTTGTCATGGTCGGATCCTTTGTCAGCTTTGGCGATGATAGATACAGGCCGGGCCGCACACATCAATCGCAGCAGGGCCAGAGAAATGTATCTGTTTGTATCCTTGACCTTCCGTTGCAGGAGGGGGCCATAACCGCTCTCGCTGTCACCGCGAAAGGATCGGGCGATGAAGGATGATGGACACTCTGGCAAGGGCGCAGGGAAACTGATGCATTGGGGCATGATGGCCTGCTGCGCCGTGATGCTGCTGCCGATAGCCGGGTATTTCATCGGCGGGGGCACGCTGTCCGGGCTGGGATCGAACGCGCTGACCTTTGCGCCGTTGATGCTGTGTGTCGGCGCGCACCTAGTGATGCACAAGATGATGGGCAAATCGTGCCACGGTCACGACACTGCCAAATCCGAGGCGCGCCAGGAAAGCCGCCCCGAAGAGGCCTGAGGCACTTGACCCTACGCGTCTTTGCGCTTGGGGCCATGGCGGTCCTGTCAGGCTGTTCGGCCACACTCAGTGACTGTCTGCGGTCGCCCTCAGCCCTGTCGACTCAGGGGCGTGACGCGGTCGCGGAGTTGCTTCCGCCCGGCTGCCGTGTCGTCGATACATCTTCGCCCGGCGTCGCGCAGTTGAGCTGCAAGGACGGTCGCATCGGATTTGTCTTGAACACGGGAAACTGACGTGACGACCCTTCCCCTGAAGACATGCCTTGCCGTGCTGCTGGCCGCTCTGTCTCTGAGTGCAACCGAGACCTTTGCCGCCACGTCCGACAGCCACCGCTCGACCCCTGTCGTTGCCCGGCTGATCACCGCGCAGAACGGTGTCGCGCCCGGATCACGAACCCTCGCCGCCGGGTTGGACCTGAACATGGCGGAAGGATGGAAGACCTACTGGCGCACACCGGGCGAGGTCGGCACACCGCCCCGCGTCGACTGGTCCGGCTCGACCAACATCGCCGAGATCAATTTCCAATGGCCCGCGCCGGAACGCTTCACCTCCTTCGGCATCCAGAATTTCGGCTATCATGGCGAGGTCGTGTTCCCCTTGCGGATCACGCTAAAACAGCCCGGCGTCGCAACCCGGCTGCACGCCGCCGTGTCGCTGCTGGTCTGTTCCGAGATCTGCGTGCCCGAGGATTTCGTCCTGACGCTCGACCTGCCGCAGGGCAGCGGCATCGATCAGACCTCTGCAGACCGGATCGCGCGTTTCGTGGACAAGGTCCCGCAAGAGGCCCCTGTCGCCCGGATCACCTCCGCGCAATTCCATGTGGATGACGCAGCGCGCAGCCTGACCATCGCGCTGCGCAGCACCAAAGCCTTCGACGCGCCCGACATCTTCCCCGAGGCCGGTGATGGCGTCGCCTTCGGTGCACCTGACATACGGCTGGGCGATGACGGAAGCCTGCTTTGGGCGCAGCTTCCGATCCTGTCCTCCGTCCCGTCCGAGGCACCGCTGATTACCGTGACCGACGGGGCCGATGGCGCCTATACGGTGCCCACGACATCGGTGACGCGCGCCCCTGCGCCGCCCTTCCGTCTGGCGACGCAGCGGACCAGGGCGGGGAAGCTGGTCGGAATCGCCGCGCTGGCCTTCCTTGGTGGCCTGATCCTGAACGCAATGCCCTGCGTGCTGCCTGTCCTGTCGATCAAGCTCTCGACTGTCCTGCGCCACGATCCGCAGGATGGCCCGCGCATCCGCCGCGGTTTTCTGGCGGCCGCCGCCGGGGTCATCACCTTCATGTGGGGGCTTGCGGCGGTTCTGTATGGGTTGAAATGGGCGGGCGTGTCCGTGGGCTGGGGCGTGCAGTTTCAGAACCCTGTCTTCCTTGCGGTGCTGATCGTTGTCATGACGGTCTTTACCGGCAACCTGCTGGGCGCGTTCGAAATCTCCCTGCCGTCGCGGCTTCAGACGCGCATGGCCAATAGCGGCGGCGGAGATTTCGCCACCGGCCTCTTCGCGGCGGTCATGGCGACGCCCTGTTCAGCGCCCCTGCTGGGCACCGCCATCGCCTTTGCATTGGCCGGAAGGGGCCTGGATATCGCAGTGGTCTTTACGGCGCTGGGGCTGGGACTGGCGCTGCCCTACCTTCTGGTCGCCGCGTGGCCGGGGATGGTGACGCGCCTCCCTAAGCCTGGGCGCTGGATGCTGCTGGTCAAGGCGGGGCTGGGGCTGATGCTGCTGGCCACCCTTGGATGGCTGGTCTGGGTCATGAGCGGCGTCGCAGGGGCGCGGACCGCGCTGATCGTGCTGGCATTGGCAATGGCGGTTACGGGGCTGCTATCACTCAAACGGATGTCACCGGGTCGGCGCCTGTCCAGCGCTGCGCTGCTGGCCGGGCTGGCTCTGGTGGCCGCCCACATGGTGTCCGCGCCCGAAGCCACCCCCGTGCCGACCAACGGCGCGCTGGCGTGGCAAAGCTTTGCCCGCGCCGAGATCGCGCGGCAGGTGTCGAACGGAAAGGTCGTCTTTGTCGATGTCACCGCGGATTGGTGCCTGACCTGCAAGGCTAACAAGGCGTTGGTGCTGGAACGCGACCCCGTGCGCACTGCGTTATCCGCCGATGGAATCACGCTGATGCAGGCCGACTGGACGCGCCCGGACGACGCCATCTCGCGCTATCTCGAAAGCTTTGACCGCTACGGCATCCCCTTCAACGCGGTCTATGGACCGGCCGCGCCTGAGGGTATCGTCCTGTCGGAACTCCTGACGACCCAATCCGTGCTGAAGGCTCTCGATCAGGCAGCCTTGCCGGACTGACGTGGAATCATTTTATTTTCCGAATGTGTTCGAGCTATAGTTGGTCTGCAATTCCGCGTCAGAGGGCATGGCCATGTCGGTCGACCGAAAAGAACACTGGGACACCGTCTATGGCAAAACTCCCGAGACCCGCCTTAGCTGGCATCAGGACGACCCGGCCGTCTCGCTCAACCTGATCCGGATGGCCGGGATCACCGCCGGCGCATCGGTGATCGACATTGGCGGCGGAATGTCCCGTTTCACGAACACAGTGCTGGCGATGGGGTTGCGCGATGTGACAGTTCTGGACCTGTCGCATGTGGCCTTGGATGCCGCGCGCGATCGACTCGGGTCCTCCGGGCGCAGCGTGACATGGCTTTGCCAGGACATCACCAGCTGGTCCCCAACGCGAACATACGACCTGTGGCATGACAGGGCGGTGTTTCACTTTCTCACCGCTCCATCCGACAGGGCCGCCTATATCGAAAACCTGACACGCGCCGTCCGGATCGATGGCCATGCCATCATAGCCACTTTCGCGCCGGACGGGCCGGAACGGTGCAGCGGACTGCCGGTCGCCCGCTACAGCCCCGAGGATATTGCGGCGCTTTTGGCCGAAGGATTCGTGCTGGTGGCGCATCGCCGCCACCTGCACGTCACCCCGAAAGGCACGCAGCAGGCCTTCCAATACAGCCTGTTGCGCCGGATCGGCTGACTTCATTCTCGCCCGATTTGCGCCAGTTTCGCCCGCACGTCAGCCTTGCGCGGATCACCCTCAGGCAGCAGCGCATCCGTGCGAAGATACGCCTCCCGTGCCTTGTCCATCTCATGCAGCACGCCATAGGCATTCGCCAGCCGCAGCCATCCGTCCACATCGTCCGGTTCATCCTAAAGCCGGATCGCGAGGCGATCCACCATGGACTGGATGAAAGCCGCCCTGTCGCCTTCGCTCATCTCCTGTGCGGCGGCGATATCGGCGGCACTGGGGCCGGGGCGACCGGAGCACGCGACGCGATGGGCGCCCGGCCGAGCGTCTCCCCATACGCATTGGCCTGCGCGATATAGGTATCCATCCAGCGCTGATATCCCGGCGTCTCGTCCAGTCGCGCGGTCAGGCGGTCATGGGCTACAGAGATCTCCCAAGCCTGTGTGTCTGCATCGCAATGTAGGGTGACAGGGCTGCTGTTACTCAGCCGCCTGTCCCTGGGTCCGCGCCTGTCCGGCGCGGCGCTGCTGGCCGGGCTGGCGCTGGTGGCCGCCCCCTTGGTGTCCACGCGCCGAACAGCGGCGCTCTTACCTGGCAAAGCTTTGTCCGCGCCGAGATTGCGCGGCTTGTGTCGAACGGGCAGGTCGTCTTTGTCAATGTCACCTCGGACTGGTGCCTGACATGCAAGGCCAACAAGGCGCTGATGTTGGAACGAGACCCTGTGCGCGCGGCATTGTCCGCCGACGGCATCACCCTGATGCAGGCCGACTGGACGTGCCCGCACGATGCGACTTCCCGCTATCTCGAAAGCTTTGACCGTTACGGCATCCCCTTCGACGCGGTTTATGGACCCGACGCGCCAGAGGGCATTGTCCTGTCGGAAATTCTGACCGAACAATCTTTGCTGAAGGCTCTCGATCAGTTTTCAACAACGTTACACCTATCCCCCGCCCGTCAAACGGATTGGCCGTACCGTCCGACCAGCCAACAAAAAACGATTGCCGTGCTGGCCCAAAGCGTCGCCTGCACCGCCAGCGTCGATGCACGAAATTGCCAGAGCACATCACCCGGAAAAGCCGGATCCACCTCGTGGAACGAGGGCAGCACGATTGCTGCCCCGGTCATGACTCCAGCATAGATTGCGGCCCCGATCAGCATCTTGCGGTGCCGGGAAGGGACGCCTTTCACCGCCGAGACGGCAAACCCGAGCGTTGCCAGCGACAGGGCCAGAAAGGCGAAATAAGCCAGCGTGCGTGCCCCGATCGTTTCGGAGTTGCCTACTGCGGGCGGATTCCCCGGAAACTTCAGCATGGGAACGACGATCACCGCGGCGAATCCCAACGCCGTGATCCAGCCCACCGTGGCTCGTGTCGATCCATGCAGGAACCGTCCCCGCGCCACGGCAAAGCTGATCGCCAGGATCCCGCCCAAGGCCGCACCGATAGCCGCAAGACCGACGAACAATCCCGGCCCAGCTTGCAAGCGGCGCGACATGCCAACCGCATCGGGATGATTCGGTGTATCAGCCGCGTGGGCGTGACTGTCGGCGACTTCTAGGGCGATGGCCGCGTCCAGCGCGGGTTCTCCAACGAGTCGCGCCACGCCGAACGTCATCACGGACGCCAGCAACCCGGCCAGCAGGCCGAACACAAGAAGACGTGTCATGCCTGTATCTTAGTGGCAGGGAAAGCCAAGAAGGTGGCGCGCATCATGCACGAATTCATGCACGTCTGTCCCGTGGAAAACGGACCATGCGCCCTGTTCCGCACCGACGAAATAGACCACCAAGACAGCCAACAGCGAAGCCAGGGCCGCCCAAGGGGCAATGTCCCGCAGCGGGATGGCGGGGAGATCGCTAGAAACGGCGGAACGGGTTGCGACAGTCATTTGGCACTCCTTTTGATGACGCGTCATGAGTATTCCCGGGGACCCGTGTCTGACTTACGCTTGCGCGATCACAGTGGCGCGACCGTTCCGGATTCTCACCGGCTTCCGTGTTCCCCTACACTTAAGCGTTAGGTCAAACTGCGCTCACATGCCAACGGTTTCTCGCTCCACCTGTTCGAAAGTTCCACTATGCGCCTAATCCTTGTTGCCGCTCCCATGTCTGTACATCACCCCTTTCGCCTTGCCGCGGAATTGAGTGCTGCGCAGTTGCAGCGGGCGCGTACTCTTTCTGACCGGCTTCGTGGCAGCGTTTGCTGGACCGCGCCGGGAACCCGCGCGGTAGCCCTGGCTCTCGGGATGCAGCCAAACGACTGCCCGGCGCTCGGCGCGCAGGATTTCCGACGCTGGCCCGACATGACCCTGGACGAAATCGCAGCCAGCGATCCCGAAGCGCTGTCGCTTTGGACCCTTGATCCTGAGATGCGTCCCGACGGGGGTACGTCACTGATCGACCTCTGCATAGCCGTGCAATCTTGGCTGGACCAGATGGCCGCCTGCCCTGCAAATCGCGTGGTGGCCTTGGCGACCCCGACCGTGCTGCGCGCGGTCCTTGTCAGCGCGCTGGACCTGCCGCCAATTGCCGGATTGCGGCTGGATATCC
>NZ_JASHJL010000066.1 GCF_030733205.1 Mameliella sp. MMSF_3455 | reverse complement strand
GGCAGCGCTGCCGACCTCTGGGGCGAGGCGGATATCATTGCCAAGGTGCGTATTCCGACGCTGGACGAGCTGGAGTACCTGACATCGGAGAAGACGCTGATCACCTTCTTCAACCCGGGCGGCAACCAGGAAGGCCTGGACATCGCCAAGGAGAAGGGCGCCAACGTCATCGCGATGGAAATGGTGCCGCGGATCAGCCGCGCCCAGAAAATGGACGCGCTGTCCTCGATGGCCAATATCGCCGGCTACCGCGCCGTGATCGAGGCGTCGAACAACTTCGGCCGGTTCTTCACCGGGCAGATCACCGCCGCGGGCAAGGTGCCCCCGGCCAAGGTGCTGGTCGTGGGCGCCGGTGTTGCCGGCCTGGCCGCCATCGGCACCTCGACCGCGCTGGGTGCCGTCACATACGCCTTTGACGTGCGGCCCGAAGTGGCCGAGCAGGTCGAGTCGATGGGCGCCGAGTTCGTCTACCTCGATTTCGAGGAAGAACAGCAGGACGGCGCGGCGACCGGCGGCTACGCCTCGGTCTCCAGCCCCGAGTTCCGCGAGGCGCAGCTGGCCAAGTTCCGCGAACTGGCGCCCGAGGTGGACATCGTCATCACCACGGCGCTGATCCCCAACCGCGAGGCCCCCAAGCTGTGGCTCGAGGACATGGTCAAGGCCATGAAGCCGGGCTCGGTCATCGTTGACCTGGCCGCCGAGAAGGGCGGCAACGTCGAAGGCACCGTCAAGGACGAGAAGGTCGTCACAGACAACGGCGTGACCATCGTCGGCTACACGGACTTCCCCTCGCGCATGGCGACGCAGTCGTCGACGCTTTATGCTACCAACATCCGTCACATGATGACCGATCTGACGCCCGACAAGGACGGCAAGATCAATCACAACATGGACGACGACGTGATCCGTGGCGCGACCGTCACCTACCAGGGAGAGATCACCTTCCCGCCGCCGCCGCCCAAGGTGCAGGCGATCGCGGCCAAGAAGCAGGAAAAGCCCAAGGAACTGACGCCAGAGGAGAAGCGCGCGCAGGAAGTGGCGGCCTTCAAGGCGCAGACCAGGCAACAGGTCACCCTGCTGGGCGTGGGCGGTGTGCTGATGCTGCTGGTGGGTCTTGTCGCCCCGGCCAGCTTCCTGCAGCACTTCATCGTCTTCGTGCTGTCGGTCTTCATCGGCTTCCAGGTGATCTGGAACGTCAGCCATTCGCTGCACACCCCGCTGATGGCGGTCACGAACGCGATTTCGTCGATCATCATCCTTGGTGCGCTGATGCAGATCGGAACCAGCGGCACGCTTGTTCTCATCCTCGCCGCGGTCTCGGTCTTCTTTGCCGGGATCAACATCTTCGGCGGCTTCCTCGTGACCCGGCGCATGCTCGCCATGTTCCAGAAATCGTAAAGAGGACAAGGACTCATGGAATACGGATTTACCACGGCGGCCTATGTGGTCGCGGCTGTCCTCTTCATCCTGTCGCTGGGTGGCCTTTCGGGCCAGGAAAGCGCCAAGCGCGCGGTCTGGTACGGCATCGTCGGCATGGCGCTGGCGGTGTTTGCCACGCTGATCGGACCGGGCTCGGGTCTCTGGATCCTGTCGATCATCCTGATCGCCGCTGGCGGCGTGATCGGCTATTTCCTGGCCTCCAAGGTCGAAATGACCCAGATGCCGGAGCTGGTGGCCGGGATGCACGCGCTTGTCGGTCTTGCGGCCGTCTTTGTCGGCTATAACGCAGAACTGGTCATGAACACCGTTGCCGCGCTGCAGTCCGAAGGGACCACCGAGGCACTGGAGGCGCTCAAGGGCTTCTCGGCCAAGGTGGCGCACAAGACCCCGGCAGAGATCAACATCCTCAAGATCGAGGTTTTCCTGGGCGTCTTCATCGGTGCCGTGACCTTCACCGGTTCGGTCATCGCCTATGGCAAGCTCTCGGGCAAGGTGACCTCGGCGGCGAAAAAGCTTCCCGGCGGCCACATGCTGAACCTCGCCGCGGCCATCGGCTCGGTGATCCTGCTGGTGATCTACATGAGCACCGGCGGCGGCTGGACCCTGCTGCTGATGTCGGTTCTGGCCTTCTTCATCGGCTATCACCTGATCATGGGCATCGGCGGCGCCGACATGCCGGTCGTTGTCTCGATGCTCAACAGCTACTCGGGCTGGGCGGCGGCGGCCATCGGCTTCAGCCTTGGCAACGACCTGCTGATCGTGGTCGGTGCGCTGGTGGGCTCCTCGGGTGCGATCCTGTCCTACATCATGTGCAAGGCGATGAACCGGTCCTTTGTCAGCGTCATCCTCGGCGGCTTCGGCGGCAGCGCCGGCCCGGCGATGGAGGTCGAGGGCGAACAGGTTGCCATCGACGCCGACGGTGTGGCGCAGGCCCTCGAAGAGGCCGACAGCATCATCATCATCCCCGGCTACGGCATGGCGGTGGCACAGGCTCAACAGAACGTGGCCGAACTGACCCGCCGCCTGCGCGCCCAGGGCAAGGAGGTGCGCTTTGCCATCCACCCGGTGGCGGGCCGTCTGCCCGGGCACATGAACGTGCTCCTGGCCGAGGCAAAGGTGCCCTATGACATCGTGCTGGAGATGGACGAGATCAACGAGGACTTCCCGGACACGGATGTTGCGATCGTCATCGGCTCGAACGACATCGTGAACCCGGCGGCCCAGGAAGACCCGAACTCTCCCATCGCGGGGATGCCGGTGCTGGAATGCTGGAAGGCGAAACAGGTCTTTGTCTCCAAGCGGGGCCAGGGCACCGGTTACTCGGGCATCGAAAACCCGCTGTTCTTCAAGGAGAATACGCGGATGTACTACGGCGACGCGAAACAGTCGCTGGGCGAGTTGCTCAACCGCATCTCGTGACGGCATGGCGGGTTTCCGCCATTGCCACATATAACCAGGATCAATGGGGTCGCCGTTTCGGCGGCCCCATTTTAGTCTGGCGCGAAAAGAGGGGACACTATGGAACTGGCACTGCAGATCAATTCGGTGTTTCGCGTGGCTGGCTGGCAGATCGTCAAGCCTCTGGAGCCGCTGACGCCGGATCGCCTGCGCGAGGATCTCGCGCAGTATTCCAAGCGCGCGGTGGTTGTCGACCTTGGGTATTACTCCAGGAACGACACAGAGAACGGGGCGTTTCGGATCTATGCCGTGCGCGGTCAGGACTGGGAGCACCCCCTGGTCGATATCAAGGTGAGCGATGCGAACATGGCGCTGGACCTGCTGCGCCAGATGCCGGGTTTGCTGGGACGGCTCGGCCCGCTTTGAGCCGCGGCTTTGCAATCTGTCTTGGTGGTATTTGCAAATGGCAGGATTAGCAGGGTTTGCACATCTACTTAATGCTCCCTTGCGGCGGCGCAGCAAGTCGGGCAAAACATGAGTGAAATATTCATGACGAGGGGGAGCCCCATGAACCTGACGATGAACCGCAACGTCCTGGCCGAAGCCTTCGGCGCCAATGAGGGTGCTGCGCTGCGCCTCAAGCAGGTGGCGCTGGTGGTGCTGGGCATCGCTGTGCTCGCCGCCGCGGCCAAGATCAAGGTGCCGATGTGGCCCGTCCCGATCACGATGGGCACGTTTGCCGTGCTGACGGTCGGCGCCGCCTACGGTCCGCGCCTGGGTCTTGTGACGATCCTCGGCTACATGATCATCGGTGCGCTTGGCTTTGATGTCTTCGCGGGGTCCTCGGCCGAGGCATTCGGCATCGAATACATGATGGGTGGCACCGGCGGCTACCTCGTCGGCTACGTTCTGGCGACCGTTGCGCTGGGTGTCCTTGCCCGCGCAGGCTGGGACCGTTCGGCGCCCAAGATGGCCGGCGCCATGCTGCTGGGCAACGTGATCATCTACGTTCCGGGCCTGATCTGGCTGGGCATGCTCTACGGCTGGGACAAGCCGATCCTGGAATGGGGCCTGACGCCCTTCCTCGTCGGTGACGCGATCAAGCTGGCACTGGCCGCCGTGATCCTGCCTCTGGCATGGAAACTGGTGGGCCGCGCGCGCGGCTGACCCCGCCAGCCCTGAGAAACCGAAAGGCCGGGCCTTGTGCCCGGCCTTTTGCGTTTCAGCCCCTGCGGTCGGCGGCGAAGGCCGAGAGATCGGCGTTCACCGGTTCGCTTGCCATCATCTGCGCCAGCCAGTGCCCGGTGCGGGGACCGCCAGTCAGGCCGATGTGCTGGTGCCCGTAGCCAAGATAGACATTGGCCAGCCGGGGGCTGGGTCCGATCACGGGAAGGGAATCCGAGGTGGCGGGCCTGTGTCCCATCCATTCGCTGGTGTGGCTGTAGGTCAGATCGGGAAAGATGCGCGCCACGCTGCGCCGCACCAGGTCGAAGGGCGCGCGCGAGGCCGGGGCTTTCAAGCCGCCGAACTCCACGATACCCGCCGCCCGCAGGCGCCCACGCATCGACGTGGCGACGAATTTGCCCGAGGTCACCATGACCGGCGCACGCAATTCGATGTTGGGGGCGTGGAACTCGACGTGATAGCCGCGTTCGCTTTCCAGGGGCACGGTGACGCCAAGCGCGCGGGCAATCCCGCCGGACCAGGCGCCAAGGGTCACTGCAAAGCCCTCTGCCGCGATCTCGCCCCTGTTGGTCAGTGCGGCCACGGCGCACCCGTTTTCCTCGCGAAAGCCTGTCACGCTTGCCTGTACGATCTGGCCGCCGCCCGCCTCGAAGGCCGCCGCCAGGGCGCGGACATAGGGGCCGGGATCTGTGATCGTGCCGTGCTGCGGGTTGTCGACTCCATAGCCAAAGCGCCCTTCCAGTGCCGGATCGAAGGCTGCCATGTCCTCGGGAGTCATCTCGCGCACCGTGTAGCCGTTGCGCCGCCTTAGCTCCCAGCCATAGGCATCCGCCTCGAACGCCTGCTTGCTGGCATAGCCGTGCAGGTAGCTGCCGGGCCGGATGAAGTGCGCGGCTTCCGTTCCTTCAGCCAGGGCCTGATGCTGGTCCGCGCTGTCCTGCAGCAGCAGGGTCAGCGCGCGGGTGATCTGCTCGACCTTGGCCTGCCGTGCGTGTCCCATGTAGCGCAACAGGAAGGGGACGAGGCGCGGCAGGTAGCCCCATTTCAGGAACAGCGGCTGGCGCGGGTCGAACAACATGCCAGGGGCCTTCCAGATCAGGCCGGGAACGGGCAGTGGCACCACGGCACCCGCCGCGATGATGCCCGCGTTGCCCGTCGAGGCACCGGCCGCGGGGCCTTCGCGGTCGACCAGCGTGACCTCGCATCCCATGCGTTGCAACCAGAGCGCGGTAGAGACCCCGACCATGCCTGCGCCGATCACGGCCACCTGACGATATGCCTTCATGCTGTCCCCCTGTTGCGGCGCGACAGTGGCGCGGATCGGGGACCGGAGGCAAGGGGGCTTCAGGCCAGTTCGGTCTCGATATCGGCCCCCTTTTCCAGCGTCTTGTGCACCGGGCACTTGTCCGCGATTTCCAGCAGCCGGGCGCGTTGGTCGGCAGTCAGGTCGCCTTCCAGTTTGATCCGGCGGACAAAGTGGTCCACGCGTGTCGTCGCGCTTGCCCCCGCGTCCTGGGCGTGCACCTTGTCGTGGGTCACGTCCACGCTGATCCCGGTCAGCGGCCACCCCTTGCGCCGGGCATACATGCGGATGGTCATCGAGGTGCAGGCGCCCAGCCCCGCCGAGAGGAATCCATAGGGCGACATGCCCCGGTTGCTGCCGCCATAGGCTTCGGGCTCATCCGCCAGTGCGTGATGATGCGGACCGTTCTGGATGTCCTGCAAAAAACCATCGGCCGCGGTTTCCGTCACGCGCACCACCCCCTCAGGCGCGCCGATCGGCGGCGCGGGGGCCGGCAGGTCGAGGTAGCGATCGGCCCAGGCCGCGATCACCTCGGCGACGTATTCCGCGTCCTTCGGGGCAGAGACGAGGTGATCGGCATCATCCAGCGTGACAAAGCTCTTGGGATGTTTCGCGGCGGTGAAGATCCGCGTGGCGTTGGAGATATCGACCACGGCGTCCCGCGGCGCATGCAGCACCAACAGCGCCTTTTTCAGCGATCCGATGACCGGTTCCAGTTCCTGTGCCTTCACGTCCCGCACGAAGTCTCGCCCGATGGTGACGGGCCGCCCGCCCAAGTCCACCTGTGCCTGGCCTTCTTCCTCGATCCGGTCCAGCGCATCGGCAAAGTTGTGCGTGACGTGATCGGGGTCGAAGGGCGCACCGATGGTCGCCACGGCCTTGGCCGAGGCGATGTCGGGCGCTGCCCGCAGGACCGCAGCACCGCCAAGGGAATGGCCGATCAGCAGGCTGGGCGCCATGTCGCGACCCTGCAGGTATTCGGCGGCGGCTTTCAGGTCGCCCACGTTGCTGTGAAAGGTGGTATTGGCAAACTCGCCGCAGGAATGGCCCAGTCCGGTGAAATCGAAGCGCAGCACAGCGATCCCCATCGCGGAAAGCCGCTGAGCGATGCGCCGTGCCGCGGCGATGTCCTTGCCGCAGGTAAAGCAATGGGCGAAGAGGGCAGTGGCGAGCGGCGTTTCCTCGGGCAGGTCCAGCCGTGCGGCCAGCCTGTCGCCGGCATGACCGGGGAATGTGATGCGTTCGGTGGGCATTGGGGCGTCCTGACGTTTCGTGGTTGGGTCAGAGAATGGGGCGGGCCGGGGCGGCTCACAAGCTAACTGTCAGGAGCGTCACGGCATGGTGAGTTTGATGCGCGCGCTGGTGAGCATTGTTGCAGGGGTTTTGGTGCTGGTCGCGCTGGCCAGCTGGGGCGGCGCGCTGCACCCGGCGGGAGACTCGCTGGCGGTGGCGCGGCTGCCGTTGGTGGCGCTGGCGGCTTTGGTGGTGATCTGGACCGGATGGCCGCGCTGGGTGCGCTGGGGGCTGGCCGGTCTGGCGCTGGTGGTGCTGGGGCAGGCGGTCGTCATGAAGCTGGCAGCGCCGACACCGGGCGGATTTGCGGTCTACCAGAAGAACCTGCTGTACCGAAATGCGCAGATCCCCGAACTGGCGGCGGACATGCTGGCCCAGGCCCCGGACGCCATCACCCTGCAGGAGCTGACCAGCCGCAACGGCGACATCCTGGACCGGCTTGCGCCATCCTATCCCCATAGCACCACCTGTCCTTTCTACAGCTGGAGCCGCAATGCCGTGCTGTCGCGTCATCCGGTGCTGCCGGGCGGGACACTATGCCTGCCGGGGCAGGGGGTGGCGGGATTGCACCTCGACACACCGCAGGGACCGGTCTGGGTGCTGTCGGTGCACCTGCGTTGGCCGTGGCCGCATCCTCAGGCGCCGCAGTCAGAAGTGCTGGAAGGGGTTCTTGCCGGGCTGGAGGGGCCCGTCGTCCTGTCCGGCGATTTCAACATGATGCCCTGGGGCAATTCGGTGCGGCGCCTGACAGGGGCGGCGGGCGTGCAGCGTGCCGGGCCATTGCAACCGACCTACTGGCTGGCACCGCATGGCTGGCCCGCCGGGCAGGCGCTGCCTGTTCCGCTGCCGCTGGACCAGGTCTGGGCGCCCGGCGGCGGTCGGATGGAGACGCGGCCGCTCTGGGGATCGGATCATGCCGGGGTTCTGGCAAGGGTGCACCTGGATGCGGATTGACGGTATCGGGCGTTTCGTGCCGCGTGATGCACGGGACCGGGCGGAATGGGACCGGTTGGGGGCCTTTTGTGCACAGTGGGGGCTGGCAGCCTTCTCCCGCGATCCACTCATCGGCGGCCATGTCACCGGCTCTGCCTTTGTACTGTCACCGGACAGGCAGTCCGTTCTGCTGACCCATCACGCCAAGCTGGATCGCTGGTTGCAGCTGGGCGGCCATTGCGACGGCATCGCGGACGTGCGCTTTGTGGCCTTGAAAGAGGCCTACGAGGAATCGGGGCTGGCGCGGATTTCGTTTCTGTCGCCGGACGTTTTCGACATTGATATCCACCAGATCCCGGCACGCGGGACGGACCCGGCGCATCTGCACTATGACGTCCGTTTCCTGATGCAGGCCGAGGCGGGCGACCTCAACGCCTCGGCAGAGTCGAAGGCGCTGGCATGGGTACCGCTGGAACAGGTGCAGGACTACACGCAGGCAGAGTCGGTCCTGCGCATGGCACGGCGGGTGAAGGCGGAGGTGTGAGAGCCTAGGTTCCCATCAGCATCGGGTCGAAAGGATAGGTAATCAGGTTCTCGTAGCCATCCTCGGTGATGAGCACCTGCTCTTCCAGCTTGATCGAGAAATCGCCGCCGTCGGGCGACACCAACACCTCGACACACAGCGTCATGCCCGGCTCCAGCTCGTAGTCAAAGGCACCTTCGACCATATGATCAGGGTAGGCCACCAGGGGCCATTCATCGCAAAGACCCACACCGTGCATGAGGCAGCCGTATTTCAGCCGCTGGAACTCGGGCCGCAGGACATGGGTGTTGCGGGACAGATCCTGGATGTTCACCCCGGGGCGCAGCATTTCCATGTTGGTCATGACATGTTCATGCCCGTGTCGCATGGCGTCGATCATGTCTGGCCGGGGCGCCCGATCTCCCACCCACCAGGTGCGCGAGATGTCGACGCAGATGCCGTAGCTGCCGACAAGATCCGTATCGAAGGCGACGATCTCATTGTTCTGGACGATTCGCGGACCGCATTCCTGGAACCAGGGGTTCGTGCGTGGGCCGGAGGTCAGCAACCGCGTCTCGATCCATTCGCCGCCGCGACGGATGTTCTCGGCGTGGAGGACGGCCCAGATATCGTTCTCCGACACACCGCCCAGGGGGACATTGGCGCGGGCAAATCGTTCCATTTCAAGCATCGCGGCCTCGCAGGCGTTGATGGCGCAGCGCATGGCCCTGATCTCGTCCGGACCCTTCACGGACCGGGCCTTTTCGGTGACTTCCTCACCGGGGAAGACGGTCAGGCCCTGCGCCTCGAGCGCGCGCAGCCCGTGGATCATGGGTTTGTCCACCGCCAGCCGCGTGTTGCCGGGGGCGTGCTGCGCCAGCAGGTCCGCCACCTCGGCGGCAAACCGGTCAGCCGCCACGTCCAGCCCATCGCCGCGGTCGAAATAGAACAGGTCCGCGCCCGAGCGCGCCTCGCGCACCAGCGGGTTGAACGAGGACAGGAAAGGCGCGTTCTTGTAGTCCCAGATCACCATGTAGCCGTCGGCGCAGACCAGCACGGCCCGGAACGGGTTGTGGGTGTTCCAAAGCTGCATGTTGGTGCTGTCGGTCGCGTAGCGAATGTTGAGCGGGTCGAAGACCAGCAACCCGGCAAGGTCCCGCGCCACGACGTGATCTGTCAGCCGCTGCCAACGATAGCGCCGCATTTCCTGCAGGTCGGGCAGTTCAAGCCCCGCGGCGGCCCACTCGGCCAGTGCCAAGCGTGTGGGGCCGATCTCGATCCGGTCCATGTCGTTGGGGGTGTTGTCGCCGGTCACGGCGCCGCGTGTCGGGTCTATCTTGCGGGTATCGCGGAAATGGGTGTTCATGGCGTCTTCCGAAGGCTGGTTCCGTCAGCCTGCCGGGGCGTCCCGGGGCTGGCGCGCGGAATTACGACCGTACAGGGGGTCGTTTTTTGACCGTATTCTTTCCGGTGACGTAGTGGCCGGCGGCTGGTGAAGGTCGCGTGACGGGCATAGCCTGCGCTCATGATCCTGCAAGACCGAATCCCCTATGATGTCACCGCACCGCGCCCCTTGCCGGGAATTGCCCCTCTGGATCCTGCGGACTGGCTGATCGTGGACGAAGCCTATGCCGCGCAGATGGCAGAGCGTCGTCGCCTGCTGACCGAGCGCCGGGACGAGGTGCTGGCCCTGTTCGCCGCTGCCGTTCCTGCGGCGGACGAGCTCATGGAAACGGTTCTTGCGGCGCTGCCTGACTTGTTTTTGCGGGGCGACAACAGTGTTCTGTGCCCCGACGGCGCGCGTGTTTCGCTGGACGGGGCGGATCCGCTGGGAACACTGGGGCGGATCGTGCAGGAAGACCTGTGCCTGATGGAAAAGCATGGCGATCAGCATGTGCTGACTGGCGCTGTGCTTTGTTTTCCCGCCAGTTGGCGGCTGGACGAGAAATTCATGCGTCCGATGACGGCGATCCACGCGCCGGTGGACAGTTTCGATGACAACATCGCGCGCCGGGTACAGCGACTGTTCGACGGGGTGCAGGCCGGGCGTCCGCTGTGGCGGTTCAATGCCCTGCGCTACGCCGAGCCAGAACTTTTCCATCCGCGCTCGATGCACAACCCGCGTGTACCGGTCGAACCCGCCACCGCGCCTTTCTGGCGGTCAGAGCGGCAGTGCATCCTGCGCCTGCCGAAGACCCGCGCGGTGGTCTTCTCGATTCACACCTACCTTGTGCGCAGCGAGGACGTCACTGCAGCAACTGCCGGAGGAAATAGTCCATCTGGCCGGTCGTGCTGAGCACGGCGATCAGGCTGGTCACGGCGATCATCTGGCTGGCGCGTCGCAGACCGAACCAGGAATGGCGCCGTTTCATCGTGGTCTCCGCCACCACGGCGGGCAGGTTTGGGATTTCCGCGGATTTTGAACTTTCGGGGTAGAGCGAGCCGCAGATACCCTGTGCGGCTGCGGCGCTTTCGAACAGCGCATCCTCGATCTCCGTGTCGACCCGGCCGATGCGACGGGGCGAGACGAAGTTGCGCAGCCGGATGAAATCCTCGCGGTCGATGAGCGTCTCGGGCGAGAACCATTCCAGGATGTCCGCCGAAGAATGATTCATCGCGGCCCGTACCGTGTCGGACAGCAGGCGCGCGGCGTCGGTTTCGTCGGGCGGGGTCCCATCCGCGGTCACCACCTGCAGAACCACTTTCGGTCCGTAATCGCTTTGCTCTTCGGGGAGAACGGCAATGCCCAGGTGCTGCCCCATGACGAGTCCCGGTTTTCGCCTGGTCGGAGCCTTGGCGTCCGGACGCGGATCAAGACGAGCCAGTACCTTTGCGGCACTGTCGAGATAGGGGCCGGGGTGCAGATCCCGCGTGTCCGGCAGGATCATCCCCGCGTAGGGGTGTTCGAAGGTCATTCTGCTCTCCTGTCACGGCGTGGTGGCCGCTACAGGAAAGGTTGACCCCGAAAAATGTTAACAATCGGGCGATTCGGGGAAATTTACGCGGTTCCGGGCGCCTTGTTTCCCGATCGGTCTCAGCGACCGATCCTTTCGGCGGCTGCGGCGATGGCCTGTTGATAGACGGTGGCGGCGTTCCATTCGTTCAGCACTCGGAAGTTATGCGTTCCGGGGCCGAAGGGCTGGCCGCGCTTCCAGCCCTTCTGGCGGAGGAAATTGGCGGTCGAGGCCAGCGCGTCGGCCTGGTTGTAGAAATCGACACGCCCGTCGCCATTGGCATCGACACCATAGCGCATGGCGTTGCCGGGCAGGAACTGGGTGTGGCCCAGCTCTCCGTGAAAGGCGCCTTTCTGGCCGGGCGAGAGCATGCCACGATCCACCATTTTCAGCGCGGCAATGGCATGGGGCCGAAACAGTTGCGGGCGGCGACAGTCATAGGCAACCGTCAGGATCGAGTTGATGACAGGTTCGCTCCCCATCGTGCGGCCATAGCCCGTTTCCATGCCATGAATGGCGACGACGATGCCTGCCGGCACACCAAAGTGCTTTTCGAGGCTGTCGTAGAAGGCCTTGTTCTGGTTGATGCGCTTGCGGGCGCCATTGGCGAAACTGTCGAGCGAGCCGAGGCGGATCTGCACGAATCGTTCGAAACTGTATTTCACGCCTTTCTGGTTGCGGTCCGCATTGATCGTCTTGGTCGAATACCGCGCTTTCATGAGGGCGTCGATGCCGCGATCGCCCACGCCGGCGCGGCGCGCCTCGGCCGCGAATTCACCCTTCCAGGCGTCGAAGCCCGAAGCGGTGTCGCCGCAACCCGCGGCAAATGCGGGGACAGCGGTCAGAATGGCAAGGGCAAGGGCAAGGGCAGGGGCGAGGCGGCGCATGGCAGGGCTCCGGTTCGGACAGGTTCTCCGGAAGGTTAGCCGCGTCACGAGGGGGCGCCAAGGGGGAAGGTCGCAGGATGGCGGGTGCCCGCTGCGGAGCAGGGGATCAAAAACGAAAACGGGCGCCACCGGGGCGCCCATTCCGTAGTAGATCGTGCGGCGATCAGCAGCTGTAGTACATGCCGAACTCGACCGGGTGCGGCGTGTGCTCGAACAGTTCGATCTCTTCCATCTTCAGTTCGATGTAGCCTTCGATCTGGTCCTTGGTGAAGACGTCGCCGGCGAGCAGGAACTCGTGGTCGGCCTTCAGGCAGTCGATGGCCTCGCGCAGCGAGCCGCAGACGGTGGGGATGCCTTCCAGCTCTTCGGCCGGCAGGTCATAGAGGTTCTTGTCCATCGCCTCGCCCGGGTCGATCTTGTTGTTGATGCCGTCCAGGCCGGCCATCAGCAGCGCCGCGAAGCACAGGTAGGGGTTCGCGGACGGATCGGGGAAACGGGCCTCGACGCGCTTGGCCTTGGGGCTTTCGGTCCACGGAATACGCACGCAGCCGGAACGGTTGCGGGCCGAGTAGGCGCGCAGAACCGGGGCTTCGAAGCCGGGGATCAGGCGCTTGTACGAGTTGGTGGACGGGTTGGTGAAGGCATTCAGCGTCTTGGCGTGCTTGAGGATGCCGCCGATGAAGTACAGTGCCTCTTGGCTCAGGTCCGCATACTTGTCACCCGCGAACAGCGGCTTGCCGTCCTTCCAGATCGACATGTTGCAGTGCATGCCGGTGCCGTTGTCGCCGTAGATCGGCTTGGGCATGAAGGTGGCGGACTTGCCGTAGGCATGTGCCACGTTGTGGATGATGTACTTGTACTTCTGCAGCTCGTCTGCCTGCTTGGTCAGCGAGCCGAAGATCAGGCCCAGCTCGTGCTGGCACGACGCCACTTCGTGGTGGTGCTTGTCGACCTTCATGCCGATGCGCTTCATGGTCGAGAGCATTTCCGAGCGCAGGTCCTGCGCGTCGTCGGTCGGGTTGACCGGGAAATAGCCGCCCTTGACGCCGGGACGATGGCCCATGTTGCCGGTCTCGTACTCGGTGTCGGTGTTCCACGATGCGTCGACCGCGTCGACCTCGTAGGAGACCTTGTTGATCTTGTTCGAGAAACGCACGTCGTCGAAAAGGAAGAACTCGGCTTCCGGACCCCAGTAGGAGATGTCGCCGATGCCCGAGGACTTCAGGTAGGCTTCTGCCTTCTCGGCGGTGCCGCGCGGGTCACGCTCGTAGGGTTCGCCGGTGTCGGGTTCGACGACCGAGCAATGCAGGCAGAGCGTCTTTTCGGCGTAGAACGGGTCGATGTAGGCGCTTTCGAGGTCGGGCATGAGTTTCATGTCCGATGCTTCGATCGATTTCCAGCCGGCGATCGAGGAGCCGTCAAACATGAAGCCTTCTTCGAGGAAATCCTCATCGACCTCATCTGCGATCACCGTGACGTGCTGCAGCTTGCCGCGCGGATCGGTGAACCGGATGTCGACGTAGGCGACGTCCTCTGCCTTCATCATGTCGAGAACAGCGTTGCTCATAACTGTTGAGTCCCTTTCTGTCATACTGTTGGGATGCCTGCGGCCCAGCGGTACCGCGGTCAATTTTCTGAATTACAGCGCGTCCGAGCCGGTTTCGCCGGTACGGATTCGGATGGCCTGTTCGACCTGGCTGACAAAGATCTTGCCGTCGCCGATCTTGTCGGTCTTGGCGGCCTCGACGATGGCCTCGATGGCGGCATCGACCTGGTCGTCGTCAAGAACGATCTCGATCTTCACCTTGGGCAGGAAGTCGACGACGTATTCCGCGCCACGGTAGAGCTCGGTATGGCCTTTCTGGCGGCCAAAGCCCTTCACCTCGACGACGGACAGACCCTGGATGCCCGCTTCTTGCAGCGCCTCCTTCACCTCATCAAGCTTGAATGGCTTGATGATCGCTTCGATCTTTTTCATGAGACCTCGCTCTCCCTTGCGCTATTCGTGGACTTGGCAGATCACTTCTGGATGATCGCCACAATCCGATAGGCCTTGTGAGAGGCAGAAGCGAAGAGTGAATTTTTGGGCGCGGTCAAGTTTTGTGCGATATGCGCAAAAAACGTGCAGAAATGAATCGCGAGGCAAAATGACAGAGCTTCTGACCGCGGAACAGATGCGCAAAATCGAGCAGGCGGCAATCGACAATGGTGCCGTGACGGGCTTGGAGTTGATGGAGCGCGCAGGTGCCGGGGTGGTCGAGGCGATTGTTGAGGAATGGCCGGACCTGGGGCAGGGGGCGCATCGGGCAATCGTTCTGTGCGGTCCGGGAAACAATGGCGGCGACGGGTTCGTCATCGCGCGGCTGTTGCACGGTCGTGGGTGGGACGTGGAGGTGTTTCTTTACGGCAATGCCGACAGATTGCCGCCGGATGCAAAGGCGAATTGCGCGCGGTGGGGCAAGTTGGGCGCCGTTTCACCCTGGGATGCGTTTCGCGTCGAGGAAACCGCCGCGGATCTGGTCATCGACGCGGTATTCGGAACCGGCCTTACGCGGCCCGTGCCCGACGAGGTCGGGCGAGAATTAGTCAAGGCTGCGGCCAAGGACAAATCCAAGGCCAGGGTTGTGGCCGTGGACATGCCCTCGGGGCTTTGTGCGGACAGCGGCAAAGTCGTCGGCGGCGGTGACGGGGCTTTCAGCGACCTCGTGGTGTCGTTCCACTCTGCAAAGATCGGTCATTATCTGAACGGTTCGTACCAGCGCTGCAAATCCTTGGTCGTCAAGGATATCGGGTTGGACCACGTGCCTGATGAAAGCCAGGTGCATCTCGTGGACATGGGGAGGCACTCGCATGGCGACGTCTCGGCGCTTTCGAAGCGAATGGTTGACCACAAGTATTCCCACGGCCATGCGCTCATTCTCTCCGGCGGCTTTGGCAAGACCGGCGCGGCGCGACTGGCCGCACGCGGTGCCCTTCGGGTCGGGTCCGGACTGGTGACCTTGGGCGTGCCGGGTGCGGCGCAGATGGAGGTGGCAAGCCAGATCACCGCGCTGATGCTGGCGCGGGTCGAGGACGGCGATGGATTGGCGGAGGTTCTGGAGGACAAGCGCCTCAACGCGTTGTGTCTAGGCCCCGGCATGGGGGCAGAGCGGGCGCGCGACCTCGTGCCTGTGGCGTTGACCGCAAGGCACAGACCGCGCGTGGTGCTCGATGCCGATGCGTTGACCGCTTACGCGGATGCTCCAGAGGCGCTTTTCGAAATGCTGCACGCGGATTGCGTGCTGACGCCGCATGGCGGGGAGTTCGCGCGGCTCTTTCCGGACATCGCGAATGAGTTGAACAAGAAACCGAGCCGCGGACCGGCGTTTTCCAAGGTGGACGCCACACGGAAAGCCGCCGGGAGGGCGGGCTGCGTGGTGCTGTTCAAGGGGCCCGACACGGTGATCGCCGATCCGGGTGGCGCATGTTCGGTCAATGCTGCGATCTACGACAGGGAGGCGCCCGGGCTTGCGACCGCAGGAACAGGCGACGTCCTTGCCGGTTTCATTTCCGGGTTGCTGGCCCGTGGCATGTCGGCAATGCAGGCTGCAGAGACCGCTGCCTGGCTCCATGTCGAGGCCGCGCGCAGTTTCGGCCCCGGCCTGATCGCCGAGGACCTTCCCGAAGAGTTGCCAAGGGTGTTCCGGGCGCTCGGGCTCTGACGCCTGTCAGGCGGTCACGCGGGTTGTGGCAGATGCCAGTTCCAACCCGTCCGCGTAAAGGATGTGCGGTGCGTCAAAGGAGAGTTCGACCAGTTGCATGTCGATTTCGCCCGCGCTCCGGATGAACCGTCCGTCGATCAACCGCGCCAGCGGCACCAGTGCCCGCTCCTTGCCAAACAGAGCCTTGGCCCGCCAATCACGCAAAAGAACCTCTTGCGCGGCGGGCAGGACCAGCGTCAGGTCGGGCCGCATATGGCCGACGCTGCCCGGGGCCACGAAAACTGCGGGCAGCCGCCGGCGCAAAGGCCGTAGGGCTGCAAGCCGCGCTGTTCCGCTGTCCCTCGTGATGATCCGGTCACCCGAACCAAGATACTCCACCGGCAGCGCGCCTTCGAGCGTCAGAACGATCGTACCGAGTGGAAGCGCATTGCAAGCGGGACCTGCGCAAGGTTGGCGCAGGGATCCCGCGCCGCTGCCGCGCCCGACCATGTCATGGGCCATCGTCACTTTTTCCTGTATGTTGCTGCCGGTCTTTTCTTGTTTTGCGGCAGGATAAGCCAAGATCCGGTTTACGTCGCCGTCAATGCATAGGCTTTCACAGGAATTTTCCGCTCGCCTCGGTCACGGCGCTTTGCTATTCACCGCGTCGTTGCGGGTGTGGCGAAATTGGTAGACGCACCAGATTTAGGTTCTGGCGGAGCAATCCGTGGGGGTTCAAGTCCCTCCACCCGCACCACTCTCCCTTGAGAACCTGGCCTTTACTTGGGTGCAACTGAGCCAAGGTTGCATCGAGCCGCGCCGGCGGCCGGGGTTCTTGCCAAGATTGGGGCGGCGCTTGTGCCGATCCCGGTTGTAGACCTTAGCCAGCGACGGCGGGCCGGTGTCGTCGAGAGTGCGCGCATGGGGCTTGAGGGGTGGGCGACCAAACGGACCAAATCCGGGTCGCTTCCTGTACTGGTCGCGATCATCCCTCTGCGCAGGTCCGACTTGCGGTTTCGGGCGGGTGTGGCTGGGGTGTGCGCAAATGGCGGGTGCGGTTTGCGCCTCACGAATCCCTGGGGACTTTTCCTAGGTTTGAAAACGCGTTAGCCCTGTTCTCAGTGTGGGTGCCGGCAGAGCGGGATCGAATTCATGAGTACCGGGCGGGTATCGCCGATCGAACTGCACCTTGGAAACGGCGAGGCCAGTGACGCCGTTCGGCGGCAATCCGGCACCGTCGAGATGTCCTGGCAAAGAAACCCCGGCACGGACGGAAGTGGCGTCAGCTGGAGTCTGTCGCAGTTCCGGACCTCCGGGCCGGACAGTGTCGAGGTGACAAGTTCTCGCGATGGAGACTTCGTGTTCACACAGGTCGTTCTCAAGGGCGGTTTTGAAGCAGAGCTTGCCTGCGGGCGGCGCTACCAAGACTCCGCGCCCGGGTTGATCCGGCCCAGTGTCTCAGGGGCGCTTTATCGTTTCGGCGCGGCCGACAATGCGATTTTCGGCGCGCTCGCCTCGTTGGAGGCGGTAATGGACTGGTTCGGCGGACCGGTGCCCAAAGGGGTCCGACCTCTGATCGAGGGCGGAAGCAACACCTACCACCGCGCCCGGGCGCTGCCCTTGCACCTGCGCCAGGCATTGATGACAGCCCTGTCGAACACCTCGCCGCTGGGGCACCGCATGGTAAGTGCGGCGGCCCAGCAGATTCTGGGGTTCCACCTGCAAAGCCTTTGCGAGGATGGCGTGCCGAACGTGACGCCCCTGGCCGGAAGTCTTGCGCGCGATGCGCATGCACTCTTGCAGGAATGTCCGCAGAGACCGCCGTCACTTGCCGAAATTGCCAGCCAGTTCGGTGTCTCGCCACGCCGCTTGGATCGGGCGTATCAGGCCGAGTTCGGCACCAGTTTCAACCGGTCCATGCAGCAGGTCCGCTTCGACGCGATCTGTGCCGCCCTTCAGCAGGGCATGCCGATCAAGGTGGTGGCGCACAGCTTCGGGTATTCAAGCGTCAGCAATTTTTCATCGGCCTTTCGCCGCCGGACGGGATTGCCGCCGCGCAGATGGCTCGAACGGCAGGCGGCCTTTCGGCGCTGATCCTTCGGATACCCGGAGCGACGGGTCATTCGTCAACAATCTCTACCGAAAATCAACAAAGATGGAGGTGGGGCAGCGGTTCGGCCATTCGTAGGGTCCGGCATGCGGACATCTTCCGCGCCGGGCGCGCTTTCGCATCAGCCCCCCGTTGTCGGAAGATCGCGCCCGGTCAATCACAATCATAGCAGTGGAGATCGAGACCCCATGCCGACATCTTACACATTCGGAAGTTCCATCGGCTCGGACGGGATTGGCACGACCTGGCAGGACGATGAAGGAACCATCACCGCCATCGTGGATGATGGCAACATTCTGCCCGGTGACGAGGTCGCCATCGCCGGTTTCGACGTCAATACGATGTCTTTCGGTGGCGTGTCCGGTGGAACGGGGTTCTATCTGGGGAGCGGGATGTTCAACGGAACCAAGGGATATGTCTTTGGCAGTGCCGATACCGTCGCGGGAAATTCCGAGTTCTTTGTTGTCTTCGATGCCCCCGATGGCGCCCAGTTCGGTACCGCTATCGGGGTCAGCAATTATGCCGACCAGCCGTCCTCGCAGGTCCTGGGAAGCGATGCAGCGTGCTTTGGTTCTGGCACGCTGATCGCCACGCCGGATGGCGAGCGTCGGGTAGAGGCCTTGCAAATAGGGGATCTCGTCAAGACGGCAGACGGACGGGACGTGCCGGTCCGGTGGATTGGCCGCCAGACTGTGCACAAGGCCTTTGCCACGTCCCGCGTCCAGCCTGTGAGAATCGCGGCGGGGGCTTTTGGGGGCAGGGTCCCTTTCAGCGATCTGGTGCTGACCTCCGATCATGCGGTCATCCTCGACGGGGTGGCGATCAATGCCGGCGCGCTGGTGAACGGGAGCAGCATCCAGGTCGTGCCGATGAACCAACAGCCAGATCTGATCACATACTACCATGTCGAAACGGACCACCATGATGTCATCATGGCAAACGGGGTGCCTGCCGAAACCTACGTGGACTTTGTCCGTCGCCGGGCCTTCGACAACTACGATGACTACGTGGCTCTTTATGGCAAAGAGCGCAGCATCCCCGAGATGCCTATGCCGCGCGCCTCGTCGGCACGCATGATCCCCGCCGAACTGCGCAGTGGATTGCAACTCGACGTGTAGGCCCAACTGCTATGTCTGCGTTTTCAGGTGTTCCGGCCTCTTGTGAACAGGGAAAGGGCAGGGGGCGGCAAGCCATGAAGTGGCCCGGCGCCCCTCACTGCCATGATGGGCTTGTGCCGGATTGGGGGGGCGCCAAGGAGAGTGCATGCTTTGAATCACCTGGGAGGCTATCCAGATCCGGACTCAGCGCCTTTTCTGCGGTCATCCGGCGTTCTTGATCCGAGGTTTGTTGCTGGGTTCTGGAGAAAAAAATATATATAACAGCATCTTGTGAGAAATTTTGGATTTTTTGGCGATCTTGCCAAAAAACTGCTTGCGGGTTTGGATTGGTAACCGTAAAAGCCCCTTCACCGGCGGCGCTGAGGCGCACGACGGGACG
>NZ_JASHJL010000065.1 GCF_030733205.1 Mameliella sp. MMSF_3455 | reverse complement strand
GCCTCGATCGCGCATCTGAAGGTCTCGGACACCGAGCGCCGGCAGCAGCGCCGCCAGGTGGCGCGCCTGCGCGCGGCGCTGGACCGGCGGGGCATCCCGCACCTGGCCAACGACAGCCACATCATCCCGGTGATGATCAAGGACCCGGTCAAATGCCGGATGCTGGCAGACATCCTGATGCGCGACTGGGGGATCTACGTGCAGCCGATCAACTATCCGACCGTGCCCAAGGGCACCGAACGCCTGCGCTTCACCCCCGGCCCGCTGCATTCCGACGCCGACATCGACCACCTGGTCGAGGCGCTCACCGTGCTCTGGAAACAATGCGCCATCGCGCATGCGGTCGCCTGAGGGCTGGTCTCGTTTCCCGGCAGAACCGCACTACGTCATCCGAAAGGGAGAAGTACGAATGAAACCACTTGTGATAGCCACCGCCTTCTGCGCGGTCGCGCCCCCCGTGCTGGCGGAAAGCCATGCGACCGGCGATCCGGAGGAAGGGGAAAAGGTCTTTCGGCAGTGCCGTGCCTGCCACATGGTCGTCACCCCCGAGGGCGATGAAATCCAGAAGGGCGGCAAGGTCGGCCCCAACCTGTATGGCATCGCCGGACGAACGGCGGGCACCTACGAGGATTTCAACTACTCGGACTCGATGGTCGCCGCCGGAGAGGCAGGCCTTGCCTGGGACGAAGAGCATTTCGTGCCCTACGTCCGCAATGCCACCGATTTCCTCAAGGACTACCTCGACGACAGCTCGGCCCGGGGCAAGATGACCTTCCGCGCCCGCAGCGACGAGGATGCGGCGAACGTCTGGGCCTACCTGGTCTCTGTCGGGCCCGAACCCGAGCTGGACGAGGACAGCGCCGACTGACACATCGCTGGACAAGAAATCGCCGCGTCCCCGGTCGCCGGGGGCGCGGCGTTTTCGTTTGCGCGGGTCAGCGCGCCAGGGCCAGCGGCGTCACCTTGGCTCGGGTGCCCAGCGCCCCCTGGGCGACATGGAAAATGTCACCGGCGGTCATCGCCGCGTCTGCGTACATCTCGTCCGGGCTGGCCTGTTCGATGATCCGGTCCGGCAGGCAGATGGTCCGGATCGCAAGACCACTGTCCAGCAGCCCCATCCGGGCCAGCGCGTGCAGCACGACGCAACCGAACCCGCCCTCAGCCCCCTGCTCGACCGTCACCAGCGCCCTGTGGGCAAGTGCGAGGCGGCGCAGAAGATCGCTGTCGAGCGGCTTGACGAAACGGGCATCGGCCAGGGTGACGGTATGGCCCGCCTCGCGCAGCGCGGCGGCGGCCTCTCGGCATTGCGTCAGGTGCGCTCCGCAGGACAGGATCGCGATATCTTCGCCCTCTTCCAGCACGCGGCCGCGCCCGATCTCCAGCACTTCGCCCCGTTCGGGAAGCGCGACACCAGTGCCAGCACCGCGCGGGTAGCGAAAGGCGATGGGCCCTTCGTCATGGGCGGCGGCGGTGGCGACCATGTGCATCAGCTCGGCCTCGTCGGCGGCGGCCATGACGGTGAACCCCGGCAGGTTCGACAGGTAGGCCATGTCATAGGCCCCTGCATGAGTGGCCCCATCCGCCCCCACCAGGCCCGCCCGGTCTATGGCAAAACGCACCGGCAGGTTCTGCAGGGCGACGTCATGCACCACCTGATCATAGCCACGCTGAAGGAAGGTCGAGTAGATCGCGCAGAAAGGGCGCAGCCCGCTGGCCGCCATGCCGGCGGCAAAGGTCACGCCATGCTGTTCGGCGATGCCCACGTCGAAGACCCGGTTCGGAAAGCGTGCCGCCATCCTGGACACGCCGGTCCCATCGGGCATGGCTGCCGTCACGGCAACGATCCGGTCGTCTCGCGCAGCCTCCTGCGTCAGGGCCGTGCCGAATACGCTGGTATAGCTGGGCGCGGTGCCCGGTTTGGCGGGGCCGGCTTGCGGCCCGGTGGCGGGGTCGAACCTGGACACGCCATGCCCGCGGTCGGCGCTGGTTTCGGCGGGGGCATAGCCCTTGCCCTTGACGGTGCAGCAATGGATCAGGACCGGGCCGCGCGCCCGCGCCCGCGCCGCGCGCAGCACCGGCAAGAGCTGGCTCATGTCGTGACCGTCGATCGGCCCGACATAGTCGAATCCCAGTTCCTCGAAAAGCGTGCCAGACCCGCCCAGCCCGGTCACCAGCTGGCGCGCGCGGCGGGCGCCGCTGCGCATCGGTTCGGGCATGGCGGCCTCCATCCCCTCGACCATCGAGCGCATCCGCGCCACCGGTTCGGCGGCGTACATGCGGCTGAGGTAGGACGACATGGCCCCAACCGGGGGCGCGATACTCATCTCGTTGTCATTGAGGATCACGAACAGCCGCCGCCCCGCGGCGCCGGCGTTGTTCAGGGCCTCAAAGGCCATACCGGCGCTGATCGCCCCGTCGCCGATCACGGCGATGGCGTCACCCGTGGGCCGGCCCATGTCGCGGCCCACCGCGAACCCGAGGGCCGCGCTGATCGAGGTCGAGCTATGCGCCGCACCAAAGGGGTCATGTTCGGATTCCGTGCGCTTGGTGAAACCCGACAGCCCGTCCTTCTGGCGCAGGGTGCGGATGCGGTCGCGGCGCCCGGTCAGGATCTTGTGCGGGTAGCACTGGTGGCCCACGTCCCAGATCAGCTTGTCCTTTGGCGTGTCAAAGACCGCGTGGATCGCCACGCTCAGCTCGACCACACCCAGCGAGGACCCGAGATGCCCGCCGGTCTGCGACACGGCCGAGATCACCTCGGTCCGCAACTCGTCCGCCAGCGCGGCGAGATCCGTGTCGGGCATCCGGCGCAGGTCAGACGGACCGGCCACCCGGTCCAGCAGCGGTGTGTGGGGGTTGTCGGCAAGGGTCATGGCGCGCTCCTGTCGCTGGTCCGGCATGGCGCCACCACGGGGATGCAGACGGCGCGGCAGGCCGGACGAAAGGACCGGGGCGACGCAGCGCCGCCCCGCCCCGGGGTTCACTGGCCGTAGTCCGGCGCGTCAGAGGTCGCCAGTTCGGGCCAGTCGGCAATCACGTTGGTGCCCTGCAGAGGCTGCTGATAGCCCTTGTGACAGGTACGGCAGGCGACCTTGGGTGCGTCCCCCGCCACCGGTCCCAGCCGGTCCTCGGGCAGGACCTCGGCCAGCGGCACCAGGTAGTCGTTGTTCAGTTCCAGCACCATCTGGATGCCCAGGCTTTCGGTCGCCCATTGCGGCGTCACCTGCCCTCCGTCGTAGAAGGCGCGGGTGTTGTGGCAGAAGGTGCAGTTCACCCCCAGCGAGTTGGCGACGTAGTTCATCAACGCATAGGTGCGTTCCGCGTCCTGGATCGTTGGCACGCCCTCGTCCCCCGGTCGCGCGGCGACGCGGCTTTCGAGGTCGTGCACGCCGATGAGGTCACCGTCCAGCAGG
This sequence comes from Mameliella sp. MMSF_3455, assembly GCF_030733205.1. Classification (GTDB taxonomy): domain Bacteria; phylum Pseudomonadota; class Alphaproteobacteria; order Rhodobacterales; family Rhodobacteraceae; genus Antarctobacter. Next base: position 15,930 of record NZ_JASHJL010000065.1, on the reverse strand, counting down.
TATTTCTCCAGCGCGTCGGAGGGCAGCGAGGTGTAGGAACTAAGCGGCGTCGCCCGGTTCTGCACTGCCGACCAGCCGGCGGCGGCCATGTTGACCTCGCCCATCTTGAACCAGATGTCGCTGGGCACGTTCTGGCCCCGGTGACAGGTCATGCAGGTGACGCCGACCTGCTTGTTGGCGTTCACATGCACGTCCCAGTTCTCGTTGATGTTGCGGGTCATCTCGATCATCCGGCGCGAGACGACCTTGGTGTATAGATTGTCCTCGCCGTAGGTTTCGAGATCGCCGTCGCCGTGGCAATAGGCACAGCCCTGCTCTGGCGCGACCCATCGGGTCATCGCCGCCATCAACCGGTTGAAGTTGGCGTCGGTCAGATCGCCCAGGATCTGGACGTTCTGGTAGATGTCGCCCGCCAGTTCCTCGCCCTCTTCGGGGACATAGGGCGGGTCATCGAACAGCTCGGCGATGGCCGGGTCAGGCACGGCGAGGTCGGATACGAACTCGGGCACCGACATGCCGTTGCCGCGCGGGCCGGTCTGCAGGCTGTCGGTCTTGTATGGCTGGCCCAGCGCCATCACGGCAACCACGGCCACCACCACCGCGCCCGCCACGCCGGTCAGGATCGCCGGGCGTTCTATATCGGTGGGGTGCTCGCGGTTCCATTTGTCAAACCATTTGAACATCGCGCTCACTCCCGTCCGATGAAGGCTTCGTAGGTCCCGTAGGCCTCGTAGCCATAGCTGCCGTCATACATCGGCGCGAAATGGTGTTCCTGCGCCCAGATGAACCAGTTGTCGACGACCGTTCCCGTCAGCAGGATGCCGATGCCGCCGGTGATCGGGGTCAGCACAGCAAACCACCAGGCCCAGCGGTGAATGCCCTCCATCGTCGCGTTGAACCCCATCGTCCAGCGCCAGAACAGCGCCGCCCGTTCCGAGGCGGTGCCCCGGTCGACGATCTGTTCCAGCTCGCGGTCGCCGCCGAACCGGCTGACCGCGAGGATCGTTGCGCCGTGCATCGCGAAGAGCAGCACCGAACCGTAAAGGAAGACGATCGAGAGACAGTGGAACGGATTGTAGTAGAGGTTGCCGTAGCGGATGCTGAACGCGGTGGTCCAGTCGAGGTGCGGGAAGATCCCGTAGGGCACCGCCTCGGACCAGGATCCCATCAGGATCGGCCGGAACAGGCCCAGCACCAGGAACAGCCAGATCGCGCTGGCAAAGGCCCAGGCGACGTGTTTGCCCATCTTGTGCTGTTCGGCCAGCAGGTAGGTGCGCAACCACCAGGTACAGACCGCAACCAGCAGGAACAGCGAGGCGATGATGTACCAGCCGCCGTCGTTCAGCGGCGGGATGGTCAGCCCGTATTCCGGGCTGGGCGGCTCCAGCGCCAGCCAGAATCCCTGGCGCAGGAACTCTGGGATCGACCACCCGACCTGCGCCAGCATGTTGAGCCCGATGATGAAGATCGCCAGCGCGCCGGTGGCCAGGCTGATCATCCCGGTCCAGCCCAGATAGATCGGCCCCAGCTGGGCGTTGCCCACCCAGCCGACGAGGCGGCTGAAACCGGGGGGGACGATACGTTCTGAGGCAAGGTCGTTCTCGTTATCCATGCCCCATTCGGCCGGCCCTTCGACCTGAACCTGGGTGAAGATGTTCTGATATTCGCTCATGATCACATTCCCGCCTGAGAGGGCCAGATCGGCAGATCGAGCCACCAGTTCCACCATTCCGGCCAGCCGCTGGTCCAGACCGGCCCCGAGATGATGATGCAGACCGCCGAGAAGAAGACCGCGTTGATCGCCAGCAGGAAGCCCAGCCGGTGAATGCCCAGCGTGCCGATCGAGTAGCCGATGAAGTCACGGAAGAAGCTGTCCTCGTGATCCGGCGTCTTCATCTCCTCGCCCTTCTCGGGATTGGCCGCCGAGAGGATCAGCCCGCCATGCAGCGCCAGGGCCAGGGTGGTGCCGAAGAACAGGCTGACCGCCAGCATGTGCGCGGGATTGTAGTGGAAATGCAGGTAGGCGTAGCCGGTGTTGCTGACCCAGTCGAGGTGACTGAAGATGCCATAGGGAAAGCCATGCCCCCAGGCGCCCATCAGCACCGGACGAAAGATCACCAGCGTGACATAGGCCAGAATGGCAAAGCCGAAGGCGAAGGGCACATGATAGCCCATCCCCAGCTTGCGGCAGATCTCGACCTCGCGAAGGGCCCAGCTGATGAAGGCGCCGGTGGCACAGATCGTTATGATCTGCCACAGCCCCCCTTCCATCAGGGGCGCTGCCCCCAGCCCGTAGGACAGGTCGGGCGGTGCGATGTTGATGAGCCAGGGGTTGAAGGTGCCCTGGTGGGCCGCCCCCCAGAAGATCAGGATGGTGCCGAGGGCCGCAAAGAAGGCCGTCGTGACACCGAAGAAACCGACATAGAAGGGGCCGACCCAGAAATCGAAGAGATCCCCGCCGATCAGCGTCCCCCCGCGGACGCGGTACTTTTTCTCGAAGCTGAGCAACGCCATCGTATTTCCCCGCTTTTGGCGGCCCGTTCGATCAGATCTCAAGCCGTCGTTAAGGTGTGAGGTGCGCGTTCGCTGCGGGCGGGCCGGCCGCCCGCAACGCTTTCATGGGACGATTGTCCCCTGGTCACTCATCGGCCGCGGCACGCGATGCGGCCGCGTTCTCGAACCAGTTGACGCCGTTCGACAGAACCACGAGGTGGATCATGACGGCCAACAGGAACAGGAAGACGCCTTGCGCGACGAACACGCGGCGAGGATCGAAGATGAGCCAAATCTTGTAGAACTTGGACACGTCCATATCCTTTCCTAGAACCAGGGGGCCCAGATGTAGGTTGCCAGGTGGGCAACCACTGCGACCGCCGCGAACAGCCAGAGGCCGCTCATGTAGACGGAATGCAGTTCCTGGGCCTGCTCGTCGGTGAGACCTGTGAAGGACAGGTCGTTTTGATCAGCCATAAACTTTCCTCCGGAACGCTATGCTGACGCCGCGAACCCCGCGGCCGGGTCCCTTGGGGCCTTCACGGTCCCTCAGGGGGTCTGTCCGCCCGTGACGGGCAGTCAGGTCGGATCTCGGTGGCTGCCCCTGTGGGTCAGACCGAGAAGATCATCGGCGTGATCCGGTCCGCCTCGCGCCAGGCGCGGGCCAGCGGGCCGTGCAGGTTCAGCGACCTCTGGCGGATCACCGCCCGCGCCCAGCCGATCGTTTCCGAGGGCAGCGCAAGCAGGAAGATCAGGGTGAAATAGACGTGGAACTCGGCCCGGCGCCGGCGCCTGACATGCGTCTGTCCCAGGCTGCTGGATGTGACGTCGGTCATCGGTCAGTCCTCCTCTTGGAATGGGCCGGCTAGGCCGGAAACTCTCTCGACGGCGGCCAGGGCCACGCGCTCGGCGCCCGCGCGCTGTGCGTCCTCCTCGGCGGCGTCGCGCAGCGTCTTGGCCGCGGAAATGCGTGTCAGTACCGGATGCGCGGCCACAAGGCGGTCCAGCGCGCGGCTGGCATCCTTGTCCCAGGGCAGGTTTCGGCGCAGCGGTGTCGGTGTCGCCTGTGCGGCGTCCATCTCGGAGCCCAGCGGCAGGATGTGGAACAGCGCGTCGAACAGGCCGTTGCAGACCTCCTGCAACAGGTAGGTGGCCCCGGCGTAGCCCATCATCGGCGTGCCGGTGGCGCGGCGGATCGCGGCGCCGGGAAAGCTGGCCGGGATGAAGGCGGGGCTGGGTCCGTAACCGGACTTCAGCTCTGCCATGTACATCTTCTCGTTGATCGACCCCAGCAGCACCAGTGGCCGGTCGCGGGCGATCATGGCGCGGATCGCGTCGTTGTCGGTCTTTTTCCCCGCGCAACGCGAAACGGCAAAGGCGCAGGGCAAGCCCAGGTCGCCCTCCAGGTACTGGCGGATGCCGCGGGCATAGGTCTCACCGGCGACGATGCCGAAAGTCGCGGTGGCAAAGAAATCCTGCGTGACCGATCGCCAGAGGTCCCAGACCGGCTTTATGGTCGAGTGTTTCTCGCGCTCGATGAAGGGTTCGGGATCGAGCTCCAGCAGCTCACCCAGCTTGCGCAGGAACAGCGTCGTGCTTTCGACCCCGATGGGGGCCTGCAGGTAGGGTTTGCCCAGCACCTCGGCCAGGCCGCGCCCGTATTCACGGTACATGACGACGTTGGCGTCGGCATTCACCAGGTTGCGCATCTCGGCCAGGTGGGCCCCCATGGGCATCACCATGTTGACCTCTGCGCCGATCCCCTCAACGAGGCGACGGATCTCGGCCAGGTCGCTGGGCATGTTGAAGGCGCCGTACATGGGGCCAAGGATATTGACCCGGGGTGGCGCCCATTGCTCGCGCTTTTTCTCTTTGGGCATCCGCCCCTTGGTCATGCCGAATTCGGTGAACAGCCAGGTCATCGCCCGGTCGGCGGCCTGCCACTGGTCCTCGTCGATGGTGCGCGGCAGGAAGCGCTGGATGCTGGTACCCTGCGGCGTGACCCCGCCGCCGATCATCTCGGCGATCGAGCCGGTGACGACCACGGCGGGCAGCGCCGGATCCAGCGTACCCCAGGCACGTTTCATCGCGCCCTCTGTGCCGTCACGGCCCAGTTCCTCTTCGCCCAGCCCGCTGACCACGATGGGCAGTTCATGCGGCGGCAGCGCATCGGTGTAGTGCAGGACGGAGGTGACGGGCAGGTTCTCGCAGCCCACGGGGCCGTCGATGATGACCTGCAGGCCCTTGACGGCACAGAACGCATAGACCGCGCCCCAGTACCCCCCGGCCCTGTCGTGATCCTGAATCAGCATGGGACACCTCCCCGGCTGGCAACAGGGCGTAGAGGCGGCCGGATATGAAAGGTCCCCCCCCTCATATCATCTGCTCCGCCTTGGCGGCGCGGGCCTTCTTTTCCAGTTTCTTGAGGTTCAGCGCGCGGAAATCCGGGCGCAGGTTGGGCGCGCCCTCCCAGACCCCCGCGGTATCGCCTTCGCCGACGCCTTCGAAAAAGGCCTTCATCCGGTCCATGCGGGGCTTGTTGCCGATGGCCGCATTCACGACCTCGGCCAGGCTGCCCGCCCCCGCCGGTCCCATTAGGGGCCGGGCCGAGATCAGGTTGGTGAAGTATAGCGCGGGAATGCCCAGCGCCTTGGCCTTTTGCACCACCGGCGTCGTGCCGATGGCGAGGTCCGGGCGCAGCCCTTCCATCGCGGCCAGGTCGTCCTCCAGCGAGGCGCGGAACCTCACCGACACGCCCCGGGCGCGCAGCCATTCGGCATCTGCCGCGGACCAGGGGGATTTCGCGCAGGCGGTCCCGACATAAGGCACCTCGGCGCCGCTTTCGATCAGCAGGCGTGCCACCAGCAGTTCGCTGCCCTCGTAGCCCGACAGCGTGATCCGCCCCTTGACCGGGGCCGCCTCCAGCGCCCCCAGGATCGCGGGCAAAAAGGCATTCTGTGCGGCGGCCACCCTGTTCGTTGACAGACCAAAGGCCTCGCCGATGCTGGCCAGCCAGGCGGCCGTGCCGTCATGGCCCACGGGCCCGCTGCCCACGATCGGGCGACCGGCGGCCTGGAACTCGCGCACGGCGGCGGTATAAAAGGGATGGATGGCGGCGACGGCGCCACAGTCCAGAGCCGCGTACAGCTCGCGCCACTCTCGGCACGGCACCACGGGTCCGGCGGCCAGTCCCATCGGTGCCAGCATCGCGCCAATCATCATCGGATCGGCGGGAAACATTTCTCCCAGCAGGGTCACGGTGGGCAGGTCGGATACGCCGCCCTCGGGCGCCGCCACCGGCCCGGCCTCGACCTCGCGACGGGCATAGTTGAGCATCGCGCCCGCCAGCACGTCCTTGGCCTCGGCATGGGTGGGAATGCCGAAGCCCGGCACGTCGATGCCCACGATGCGCACACCGTCGATCTCGTCCGGAAGCAGCCGCAGCGGCACGCCGGAAGCGGTCGGCACACAGAGGTTCGTGACCACGATGGCGTCGAAACGGTCCGGATCGGCAAGCTTGTGCACCGCCTCGCGGATGTCCTCGAACAGCTTGCCGGTCACCAGGCTTTCGGAATCGAAAGGCACGTAGCCCACCGACCTCCGCGCCCCGTAGAAATGCGACACGAAGGTCAACCCGTAGACACAGCAGGCCGACCCGGACAGAACCGTGGCCACCCGTTTCATCCGCAGCCCCACGCGCAACGAGCCGAAGGCCGGACACATGCTTTGCGGTTTGTCATGGGGGCCTTGCGGGTAGTCGCGGGCGTATTGATCCAGCAACTCGCTTTGACCGGCGCTGCGCGCGGCCCGGTCCAGGTCGGCGGCGGAATGGCAACCGTCGCCCCCCGGGCTGGTTGGTTCAGGCGTCGTCATAGATCACCTCCAGCGACTCCACCGGCTTGGCGTTCTTGCCGCGCATGTCGGCATCGGTGGCAGGGACCAGCGTCACGCCCGCCCCGGTGTCCGAACCGTCGAAGAGCGCCAGCAGGGCGTCCTGATCCAGCGGCGCGGGCCGTACCGGCGGCGCGTCCGAGACCGCCTGAGACAGGCCGGCGAACAGCTCGCCCCATTGGCTTTGTGCCGTGCCGACGATCTGGTAGTTCGCGGATTTCTTGCGCAGGTCGTCGTCCTGCGGGATCGCCGCCAGCACCGGGATGTCCACCGCCCTGGCAAAGGCCTGCGCCTCGCCCGAGAGATCGTCCTTGTTGACGACCAGGCCCGCCACGCCGACGTTGCCGCCCAGCTTGCGGAAGTATTCCACCGCCGAGCAGACGTTGTTGGCGACATAAAGCGATTGCAGGTCGTTCGAGGCGACGAGGATCACCTTCTGCGCCATGTCCCGCGCGATCGGCAGGCCGAAACCGCCGCAGACGACATCGCCCAGGAAATCCAGCAGGACATAGTCGAAGTCCCAGTCGTGGAACCCCAGCTTTTCCAGCAGTTCGAACCCGTGGATGATGCCGCGTCCGCCACAGCCGCGCCCCACCTCGGGGCCGCCCAGTTCCATCGCGAAGACACCGCCGCGCTTGAAACAGACATCGCCGATCTGGACCTCTTCACCGGCCAGCTTTTTCTTGGTCGAGGTCTCGATGATCGTCGGGCATGCCTTGCCGCCAAAGAGCAGTGAGGTCGTGTCCGATTTCGGATCGCACCCGATCAGCAGCACGCGCTTGCCCTGTTCGGCCATCATGTGGCTGAGATTGGCCAGGGTGAAGGACTTGCCGATGCCGCCCTTGCCGTAGATCGCTATGATCTGGGTCTTTCTGGTCGGTTCCTCGGTGATCAGGTCGGCCAGGTCCTCCTGCGCCTCGTCGCGCAGCCTCTGGTCGAAGGTCTTGAGGTCGGGCACGTCGGTCTCGGTGTTTTTCTGCACGTCGTCCTTCACGCTGCTTCCTTCCAGTTGAGTATCATTTTCAGGCAGGCCGGGTCCTCGAAGGCGGTCCGGTAAGCCCCGGCGGCCCGCTCGGCCGGCACCGCATGAGAGATCAGCCCGGCCAGAGACAGCGCGCCGCTTTCCACGAGGGCGCGCACGGCGACGAGGTCCTCGCGCTGCCATTCCGCGGCGACCCTCAGGCGGGCCTCGCGCATGAAGGCGGGCGGAAAGGCAAAGTGCAGGCCGTCAGGATAGAACCCGGCCAGGACAATCTCGCCGCCCTTCGCAAGGCGTCCGATCAGCTCGTCGAGGATCGCGGCATTGCCGGAAGCGTCGTATATCGCGCTGTAGTCGCGGCGGGGATCGTCCTCGGGCGCTATGACCTCATAGCCCTCGGCGCCCTGAAGACGATTGGCCTGGCACTCCCAGACGATGGGCGCCGGGGCACCGGCCGCCACGGTCAGGCGCGCCAGCAGGCGGCCAAGGACCCCGTGACCGACGATCAGCTCGGGCATCCGCTTTTCCAGGCCCGCCATCGCGTGCCGCGCGGTGGCGGCCAGCGCCAGCAAGGCGCCTTCGGCCCCCAGGGCGGGATCTATGCGCGTGACCCGCGCGGCGTCGGTGACCAGCACGCCCGCCGCCCCACCGAACAGGCCATAGGCTCCGTCGAAACAATCGGCCCCGGGCACAAAGACCCGGTCGCCGGGGCGAAAACCGGTGCCGGACGCGGTTTCGACCACTTCTCCTGCGGCCTCGTAGCCGGGCACCAGCGGATAGCCCATGCCCGGAAAGGGCGGCATGGCGCCGGACCAGAACAGTTTTTCGGTGCCGGTGGAAATCCCCGAATGCGCGATCTCGACCACGATGTCGCCCGCGCCGGGCACCTTGAGGTCGAGTTGTTCCAGGGAAAGATCCCTTGGACTGTTCAGAAGGACAGCGCGTGTCTGCATGTTCGCCCCTCCCCCTTTTTTTCATCCGCGCGGCGGGCGTCGCCGTCGCGGCCGTTCTCGGAAGTCAGGGTAACACGACGCAAATATGTGTCAATTAAACTTTACACCCCTGATTGTCAGGACGCCGTGCCACGAGGACAGAGGTGATGTAGGGACGCGCCGAGTATGGCCCCTCGATGCCATCGAACCCGGCCTCCCTGCACAGGGCGGCGATGCGACCGGCAGAGCGGACCCGCCCGGCACCCATCGACATGGTGTAAAAGGAAAAATAAACATCCGTCGCCCGATCCGGCCGCACACCCCCCGACATCGGTTCCGACACGATCAGGCGCCCGCCGGGTGGCAGAGTTTCCAGCACGGAGGCCAGCAGGGCACGCACGGTCGTGTCGTCGTGGTCGTAGAGAACCCGCACCAAGGAAATGGCATCCGCCCCCCGGGGCAGCGCGTTCTCTCGGAAACTGCCGGGCGCCAGGGCGACTCGGTTCGCCAGGCCGGCACGGGTCAGTTCCGCCTCTGCCAGCGGCATGACCCCCGGCAGATCGAACAACACCCCCCTCAGACCGCGATGGCGCCGCAGGGCTTCGGCCAGGAAAACCCCGGCCCCGCCGCCCACATCCATCAGCCGCGAGACAGCTTTCAATGAAACCGCCCGCAGGGTGTCCTGCGCAACCAAACGCTGCGAGCGGGCCATGAGATCGGAATAGCGCGCCGCGACCTCGGCCGGGATTTCCCCGGTCTGGCCGAGGACATAGGGCCAGAATCGCGCCATCTGCGTCTCAGCCTCCCCCCGCAAGAGCGCCACCGGGTCGGCCATGTCGGCATAGAAGGCGCGGTTGTGACGGATCATTCCGGTCAGGCCGGGAACGCCAAGGATCGCCGCCCCCTTGCGGGCGAGACCAAAGGCGCCATCCCGCCGCCGCCGCAACAGGCCCAGCGCCGCCCCCGCCTGCAGCAGCGCCGCCATGCGGTCCGCTGCGATGCCGGTCTCTGCCCCCAGCACATCGGGCGGTTGGGCACCGTCCAGAAGGCGCTCCAGCACGCCAAGCTCGACAAGGGCGGCCAGCACCTGGGCCGATACGAACCCTTGCAATATGTCGAAGATCTCTGCCCCATCACGCCGGGCAAGACGAGCCCCGAAAGGCAGCCGCACCGCCCAGTCCTGCACGCCGGGGCGCGACACCAGCCGCGCCAGCCAGCCGCCGCGACGCCTGCGGCGCGGGCCGGGCTGGTCGGCGGAGGCCACCACCCGCTCAGGCCCGGTAGCGCGCGGGCACGGCCGGCATGATCTTGTCCGCCTGGTGGCTGACCATCTGCGCCAACATGGCCTCCCCCGGGCAGGAGGGGATCGAGGCGATGGCCGCCGCGAGGATCTTGGAGAGGTGATCGACCGCCCCGCCGATGCCCATTTCGCAGACCGCGTTGGGCCGACCGTGCCGGTCATCCTGCCCTACCGGCTTGCCCAGCGACTCTTCGTCCAGCAGGGCATCGCGCAGATCGTCGGCCACCTGGAAGGCCTCACCGATGAGGGCGCCCAGGTCCAGCCATTCTTCGGGGGCATGGCCCGCCGCGATGGCCCCCATTTCGGTCGCCGCGATGAACAGCGCCGCCGTTTTGGAGCGGTGATAGGCGCCAAGGTCGATCTCTGCCTCGCTTTCCCATCCCTGCCCGGCGCAGATGCCATCGGGCATCCCAGTGCGCCGGCTGAGCGCCAGGAGCAACTGCGCACCCCGGTCGGGATGATCCACCGTCGCCTGCGCCAGCACCTCGAAGGCCAGGATGATGAGGCTATCGCCGGTCAGCACCGCCAGCGGCTCGGAATAGGCGCGATGCACCGACGGTTTGCCGCGCCGCAGGTCCGCGTCGTCGAAACAGGGCAGATCGTCATGCACCAGGCTGGCGCAATGGATCAGTTCCAGCGCGGCCGCGGCGGCATCGGCCAGCGCGGGTCGGTCATCGCCACAGGAGGTCGCCACCGACAAGAGGATCGTCGGGCGGATGCGTGCGCCACCGGGCTGTGTGGCATACGGCAAGGCAGAGGCCAGTTTCGCCGGGGCCGCCCCCCCTTGCGACAGCGCCAGCGCCCGGGCTATCGCCCTTTCGATCCGTGCGGTCATGGGCATGGGTCACCTCCAGCATGTAATATTGAAATTACATTCATTGTGTAAATTACATTGGACACATCGGAGCGCCGAGTCAATAATTGCCGCATGACACCTTCCGGGTTCAGCACGCATCAGGGGTGCGACGTCCTTATCGTCGGCGCCGGGATCGGTGGGCTGGCCGCCGCCGCGCGGCTGGCCCACGCCGGCCTTCGGATCACGGTGGTCGAACGCGCCCAGCGTTCCGGCGGCAAGATGCGCTGCCTGCCCTCGCCCGCCGGGCCGGTGGACGCGGGCCCAACCGTTCTGACCTTGCGTCCCGTGCTCGACAACCTGTTCACCAGCCTGGACGAGCGGCTGGATGCGCACCTGGAGCTGATCCGCCAACCCCTGATCGCGCGGCACTTCTGGCCGGACGGGTCGCGGCTGGACCTCTTCGACAGCGAACCGGATAACCTGGAGGCGCTGCGCGCCTTCGGCGGCGCCCCCGCCGTGGCGCAGTTCCGCGCCTTCTGCGACAGGGCGCGCGCCCTGTTCGAGGCCTTTGACGGCCCGGTGATGCAGGCACCTGATCCCTCGCTGGCCGCGCTCGCGGGCCGAACCCTGCGCGCGCCCGGCCTTTTGCGCCACATGGCCCCGCATCGCAGCCTGGCCTCGCTTCTGGTGAGGACATTCGACGATCCGCGTCTGGCGCAGCTGTTCGGGCGCTATGCCACCTATGTCGGCGCCTCGCCCTATCGCGCCCCTGCCCTGCTGTCGCTGATCTGGCAGGCGGAATTCGCGGGCGTCTGGAAAATCGCGGGCGGGATGCACCGGCTGGCCCAGGCGCTGGAAGGGATCGCGCGCACGCGCGCGGCACGGTTTTTCCACAACGCCCATGTGGCCCGGATCGACATCACCGGTGGCCGCGCGCGGGGCGTCACCCTCGCAGATGGCAGAACGCTGCGGGCAAAGCGTGTCCTGTTCAACGGCGACCCCCGGGCGCTGGCAATCGGCGCCCTGGGTCCGGAGGCTGTTCCCGCGGGCGGCCAGAGCGGCAAACGCCAACGCAGCCTGTCGGCCCAGGTCTGGGCTTTCGCGGCACGGGCCCGGGGGGTGGAGCTGGCCCATCACAACGTCTTCTTTCGCGCCGATCCGAAACCTGAATTCGACGCCCTGTCGCGTGGGACGCTGGTCGCGGATCCCACGCTGTACATCTGCGCGATGGACCGGGGCGGACTTGCACCGCCACCGGATCTCGAACGGTTCGAGATCATCGCGAACGCCCCGCCGCTTCCCGCCCCCGACCAGGAGCCAGACCAATGCCGCACCCGTTGTTTCGACACCCTGACCAGGGCGGGGCTGCACTTTGCCCCGATGCCGGACGCGCAAAGCCTGACCACCCCGACGGGGTTCGAGAGCCTGTTTCCCGCCTCGCAAGGCGCACTCTACGGGCAGAGCCCGGAGGCGCTGATGGCCGCCTTTCAGAGACCGAAGGCCCGCAGCCCGGTGCCGGGGCTCTACCTGGCGGGCGGCGGGGCGCATCCGGGGGCGGGTGTCCCGATGGCCATGCTCTCCGCCCGGCACGCGGCCGAGGCGATCTTGTGCGACCGAACTTCGCCCTTGCCGTCCCCCCGAACGGCTACGCCTGGTGGTACGTCGACGGCATCCGCGACGGCGGCGGGCGGGCGGTCAGCGTCATCGCCTTCATAGGTTCGGTGTTTTCGCCCTGGTACGCCTGGTCCGGGCGGCGCGACCCAGAGAATCATATCTGTCTGAACGTCGCCACCTATGGACCGGGCGGGCGCTTTGCCATGACGGACAGGGGGCGCGGCGCGCTGCGGCAAACGCCACAAAGCCTGACCATCGGCCCGTCCTCGCTGCACTGGCAGGACGGCCAGTTGGACATCCGTGTCGACGAGCGCGGCGCGCCCCCCCTGTTCGGGCGCCTGCGCGGGCGCATCACGGTGACGCCCTCGGCCCTGACGCAGGTCGAACTGCCCCTGACGCCGGACGGGGCGCATGTCTGGCGGCCCTTCGCGCCGACCTGCCACATCGACGTCGACCTGGACGCACCCGGCTGGCGCTGGCAGGGGCATGGCTATTTCGATGGCAATTTCGGTACCCGGGCGCTGGAAGAGGATTTCGACAACTGGACGTGGGGGCGCTTTCCCACCGGCTCGGGCAGCACCTGTTTCTACGACGCCCGGCGACGGGACGGGAGTTCGCTGGCCACGGCGATCTGCTTTGACGCGGAGGGCCCGGCCCGGTCGGTGACACCGCCGCCCCCGGCGCGGTTGCGACGCTCGCTCTGGCAGGTGGCGCGGCAGACGCGGGCCGACCCCGGTCAAGCGCCGCGGCAGGTACAGAACATGCTGGACGCGCCCTTTTACAGCCGCAGCATGGTGACGACCCGGCTGGACGGGACGGAGACGACCGGCGTCCACGAGGCACTGGACCTGCGCCGTTTTCGGTCTGCGCTGGTCAAGCCGATGCTGGCGCTGCGCGTCCCGCGCAGGGCGCGCTGGTCCTTCGGCCCAGACACCTGAAACAGGTCAGGCTGGTGCCACGTCCGGGTTGCGGCGCAAGACCGACAGGTTCAGCGCCCAAGCCACGGAGACCCAGCAGAGATACGGCACAAAGGCCAGGCCCGCCCAGGCATCGACCTGCCAGAGCGCAACCAGGCAGGCCGCCACCGCAAGCCAGAGCGCGCTGAGCACCACCAGTCCTGCCCGCATCCGCCGCAGCCCGAAAAAGACCGGCGTCCACAGGGTGTTGAGCGCGATCTGAAGAGACCAGAAGGCCAGGGCAAGGCCATTGTCCGGTGCCAGGGCCACCCGCGCACCCGCAAAGGCCATCAGCAGATAGAGCGTGGTCCAGGCCACCGGGAAGGCCCAATCCGGCGGCGTCCAGCGCGGCTTGTCCAGAGACCGATACCAGTCGCCCGGCGGAAACATTCCGCCGGTGGCCCCCGCCGCGAAACAGGCTGCGAGAAAGATCAGGAAGGTTATCCAGAACATGCTCTTCTACCTAGCGGCGGGCATGGGCGCCATCAACGGCGCGCGGCGGTTTTGTTCCTGCATTTTCAGCGCGACCAGCGCCTCGTGCAGGCTCTCGCTCCAGTCCGGCGCGGCGTCCTTGGCGGCGGCGCGCACCAGGAAATCGGTTTCCGGCAACGTGCGCGCATGGATCACCGCCGAGCGCGGCAGCGCCACCGTCAGACCCGCGCGCAGGCCCGACAGCATCAGCCAACCCAGTTTTTGCGCCCCCGTAGTCCGGGCGCGCCGGGTGATGGAGTCATACCCGTTGCGTACCACCGCGCCGCCGATCCCGGCATAGATGAACCGCGCCGCAAAGATCCCCGGACGCGTCGAGAGAGGCAGCGCGGCAATCCCGGCCTCTGACCGGTGGTACAGTTGCCCGGCTTCGCGCAGCAGGCGCTTCAGGACCAAGGCCAGTTCCGGCGACGCACGCGGCTTGCGCAACAGGTCGGCGGGGTCGACGCCCGCCCCCTGCAGCCAGTCGGTCGGCAAATAGAGCCGCCCCTCGCGCGCATCCTCGCCAACGTCGCGTGCGATGTTGGTCAACTGCATGGCGACCCCCAGGTCGCAGGCCCGGGCCAGCGCATCACGGTCGCGTACCCGCATCAGCACGCACATCATCGCCCCCACGGCCGAGGCGACACGGGCCGAATAGGCGCGCAACTCCGACAGGGTGGCATAGCGGCGGCCCATCGCATCCCAGGCCAGCCCCTCGAGCAGGGCATCCGGCAAGGCGCGCGGCATGTCGAAATCCTCGATCACGGCGGCAAACGCGCGGTCGGCGGGCGCATCGAGGGGGCGGCCCGCATAGGCCCGGTCCAGCCTGTCATGCAGGCGCAGGACGGCATCCGCCTTTTCCAGTTGCAAATCCACCGCGTCATCCGCCAGGCGGCAGAAGGCATAAAGCGCCAAAGCCGGCTCGCGCACCCGGGTCGGCAAGAGCCGCGATGCCGCATGGAACGACCGCGACCCGTGCCGGATCGCCTCGACGCAATGGGCCATGTCATCTGGCGCGATCATTCCGCCGCCACCGGCAGGCTCGGCACCGCTTGGGCATCAGGCACCAACTGGTCCAGGATCTCGGCGCTGCCGACAACGCCCGGCAGACCGGCACCGGGATGCGTGCCCGCGCCCACCAGGTAGAGGCCCTGCACCTCTTCGCTGATGTTGTGTGGGCGGAACCAGGCGCTTTGCAGGATACGCGGCTCTATCGAGAAGGCCGCGCCATGAGGGCTGAGATACCGGTCCCGGAAGGTCTCTGGCGTAAAGACCAGCGACTGGGTCAGGTGCTCGGACAGCCCCGGCAGCAATTCCCGTTCCAACACCTTGCGAACGCGGTCCCGGTAGCGCCCAGCCATATTCGACCAGTCGACACGCGTCTTGTGACCAAGGTGCGGCACGGGACTGAGCGCGTAAAAGGTGTCGCCGCCATCAGGGGCGACACCGGGATCGGGGATGCTGGGACGATGGACATAAAGGCTCATATCCTCGGCCAGGTGGCCCTTGATGAAGATATCGCGCAGCAACCCGCGGTAGCGCGGACCGTTGAGGATCGTGTGGTGACCCACGTCCTGCCATTTGCCGCGCGTACCACGGGTGCCGAAGTACCAGACAAACAGGCTCATCGACCAGCGTGTGCGGCGCAGTCGCGGCGAGGTCCAGCGGCGTCGGCCATGGCCGCGCAGAAGATGGTCGTAAGTGTGCCCGGCATCGGCGTTCGAGACCACGATATCCCCAGGCACCTCCTCGCCCCCGGTCAGCCTGACGCCCCGGGCGCGCCCGCGCTCGACCGTGATTTCATCGACCTCGGCCCGCTGGCGGATCACCCCGCCCTGCCCTGTCACGACATTGGCCATCGCCTCTGCGATCCGGGCCACGCCCCCCATCGCGTAATGCACGCCGAAGGCGGATTCGAGATGGTTCACCAGCGCATAGATCGAAGTTACATGACAAGGGTCGCCACCGATGAAGAGCGGATGAAAGGACAGCGCCATGCGCAACCTCTCGTCCCGCACGCAGCGCGCCGCGTGGCCATAGACCGACCGATCCGCCCGCAGGCGCGCAAATGTCGGCAGCACGCGGATCAGGTCGGCCAGCCGATGCATCGGGCGACGGCCCAGGTCCTCGAACCCGATCCGGTAGCGTTCTTCACTGTCGCGCAGGAACCGGGCGTATCCCGCGAGGTCGTCGGGCGAGAGGCGCGCCACTTCCTGCCGCATCGCCCCGGGGTCCGGGCCAACCCGAAACCGCGCCCCGTCCGGCCAGCGGATCTCGTAGAAGGGATCGAGCGGACGCAGGTCAACGTCATCGTCGAAACGCCGCCCGCAGGCTGCCCAGAGATCGCGAAACACCTGCGGCACGGTGATGATCGTCGGGCCGAGGTCGAAACGGTGCCCACCCTGATGGATGGCCGATCCACGCCCGCCGGGCGTGTCCAGCCGGTCCAGCACCGTGACGCGATACCCCCGGGTGCCCAGCCGCATCGCGGCGGCAAG
>NZ_JASHJL010000064.1 GCF_030733205.1 Mameliella sp. MMSF_3455 | reverse complement strand
CGAGTTGATGAAATCCTGGCTCACCTTCGCCTTGTCGTGACCGTAGGGCAGCAGGTGCTCACCCGGAATGTTCAGCGCATCACCAATCTCCTGGATCGGCTTCTTGTTCGCCTCGCGGGCTATTTCGATGTCGGACTTGAATGCCATCTTGGTGCTGTCCCTGTTGCAGATGGTTTCGCGATGGCCCAGCCATAGCGATGTGCCGGACCGTCTGTGAAAGCGAATCCGACCTTTTCTTGCGAAACTGCGGCGAAGCTTGACCGCGTCACGAGCCATGTGCCGCTGATCGGAAACCCAAGGCTCTGGCGGGGCGAATGGTCATCGCGTTGCGCCTATAGATCACTGCTGCACCGGCGCAGAGCAACACGAACTTTCGTATCGGAAATTTTGATCCCTGCGCGTGGAACAGGGCCTTGTCCGACGGGAGATCAGAGCTCGGGCTGCCAGGCCCGTTGGTCGGGGACGTTAAGGCGCAGGACATCGCCGATCGCCACGCGGCCCTCACGGGCGACAGAGGCGGTCACGCCGCGCCGTCCAGCGGCAGCAGGTTTGAAGCCGCGTCCCTTGCCGGGTGCCACCGTTTCGATGCTCTTGGCGGGAAACTGGCAAGGCCGGTTCTGCATGTCCACGGTCAGCGTCGCCCCGGACGGCGCTTGCAGCCTGGACGACGGCGGGACAAAGCTGAAGTCCGGCAATCCACTGAGAACCATGGAGGCGCCCAACCGTGCGGGATCTATCGCGTCCACCCCCATCACGGCGGCGATTTCGGCCAGTTCCTCGGCACTGATGATGCTCAGTTGGCGTTCGTTCCGGATTTCCGTTCCCTTGGGATACTGCGACTTGACCCGCGAACAGGAAAGCCGCGTCGCCCCACCGTGAAACGACCCCGCCACCCCGTCAAAGGTCAGGTCCAGGCGCTCTCGCGGTTCGGCCAGAAGTTCGACACGATCTGCGTTCGTCACGACGCCCAGCCATGTGACGGTTGCGGTGTAATCAGTGGGCTTGAGCGCGGGCATGGCGGGCCTTTCTAAGGGGCGGGAACGGATCGCCCTGCACGGGTCAAGGTAAAGAACATGCGCCGCAAGGGGAACAATGCGCTTCCGTCGGGGGACAACGGGTAGGCCTTGGGAATGAGCTCGTCATAGGCGGCCACCAACCGGGCACGGGCCGTTTCGGGCATGGCCCGCAGGATGGGCCGGGCATAGGTCGCCTCTGTAAATCGGCGCACCGGGTGCCCCTCGTCGCAGGGCGGCAGTTTCTGGAAATACTCGGTCTCCCAGAGGCTGATCTCGCCGAGGCCTTCAAGCAGGTGGTAATACTGCGCCGGTTTCAGAACCTCCGGCAGGTGAACCTCCTCCACCTGGCCCGGGCAGAGTTCCTCTGCCAAGGTGCGCCAAAGCCGGTGCGAGGGTGCATTGTTCTGATGCGGCACCTGAACGGCCAGAATCCCCCCCGGAACCAGAGCATCGACCAAACCCGGCAAAAAGGCTTCGTGCCCGTCGACCCAGTGCAAAGCGGCATTGGAGAATATCAGCGCCGGGGCTTCTTGCGGCTGCCATTCTGCAATGTCTCTCTCTTCCAGCCGATCATAGACCCCCTGCCCCCTCGCCTGTTCCAGCATCGCCGGAGAACTGTCGACCCCGATCAGCCTGGCTCCGGTCGTCTTGCAGAACCGCAGGTGAAGGTCCGGCGCCACATCCCCGGCGCCACAGCCCAGGTCGATCACGTCGCCTAGGGGCAATGGCCCGATCCGCGCCAAGAGGTCCAGCGCGGGCAGCAAACGATAACCCCGGAACCTGTGGTAGGTCCCGGGGTCCCAATCGTCTTCTGTCTTCCCGGTCGTCATGCCGAGGGCTCAGGCTCCAGTCCCCCGTCACCCGAGGGTTTGGACTTGGGCTTGGTCTTGGGGATCGCGGTCAGCGACGGCTTTTCCTCGACCGCGCCAGAGCCGTCGTCGTCGTCGCCCGAATGGGGCGGATCGCCCCGCATCACGCGCTTGATCTCTTCGCCGGTCAGGGTTTCATATTCCAGCAGCCCTTTCGCCAGGCGCTCCCACTCGTCCTTGCGGTCGGTGAGGATCTGGTAGGCGCGTTCATAGGCTTCCTGGATGAAGCGTTTGACCTCGTCCTCGATCAGTTCCTTGGTGTGCGCCGACACCGACAGACCCGCGGTGTTGCCCTGATAGCCCTCGTGCGCCTCGGCATAGTCGATATTGCCCACCTTGTCGGACATGCCCCAGCGCAAGACCATCGCGCGGGCCAGCGCGCTGGCCTGCTGGATGTCGCCCGCCGGGCCGTTCGAGACGTTGGGCTCGCCGTACTTGATGATCTCGGCGGCCTTGCCGGCCATCGTCATCGCCATCTTTTCCTCGCACTCGGACTTGTGCCAGTTCAGACGATCGATTTCCGGCAGGCTGACCACCATGCCAAGCGCGCCGCCACGCGGGATGATCGTTGCCTTGTAGACCGGGTCGCATTGCGGCAGGGCCAGTCCGACCACCGCGTGACCGGCTTCGTGGTAGGCGGTCTTTTCCTTCTGGTCATCAGTCAGGACCATGCTGCGCCGCTCGGCGCCCATCATCACCTTGTCCTTGGCGTTCTCGAAGTCTTCCATGGTCACGAAACGGCGGCCGACACGCGCCGCCATCAGCGCCGCTTCGTTCACGAGGTTGGCAAGGTCGGCACCCGAGAACCCCGGCGTGCCGCGCGCGATGATGCGCAGGTCCACGTCAGGCCCCAGAGGGGTCTTGCGCGCATGCACGCCAAGGATCTTTTCGCGGCCCTTGATGTCCGGGTTCGGCACCGTCACCTGGCGGTCGAACCGGCCCGGACGCAGCAGCGCCGGGTCCAGAACGTCGCGCCGGTTGGTGGCGGCAACGATGATGACACCCTCGTTGGCCTCGAACCCGTCCATCTCGACCAGCAGCTGGTTGAGCGTCTGTTCGCGTTCGTCGTTGCCACCGCCATAGCCCTGGCCACGGGCACGGCCCACGGCGTCGATCTCATCGATGAAGACGATACAGGGCGCGTTCTTCTTCGCCTGCTCGAACATGTCGCGGACACGGCTGGCGCCGACACCGACGAACATTTCAACGAAATCGGACCCCGAGATGGTGAAGAAAGGCACGCCGGCCTCGCCCGCGATTGCCCGCGCCAGCAGCGTTTTACCGGTGCCCGGAGGGCCAACCAGCAACGCACCCTTGGGGATCTTGCCCCCAAGGCGGCTGAATTTCTGCGGGTTGCGCAGGAATTCGACGATCTCCTCGAGTTCTTCCTTGGCCTCGTCGATGCCTGCCACGTCGTCAAATGTCACGCGGCCATGTTTCTCGGTCAGCAGTTTGGCCTTGGACTTGCCAAAGCCCATCGCACCGCCTTTGCCACCACCCTGCATCCGGTTCATGAAGTAGATCCAGACACCGATCAGCAACAGGAAGGGCAGAAGCGACAGCAGGAAGGACTGGAAGCCCGACTGCTCCTGCGCCTCGGCCTTGACCGGAATGTTGTTGTCCAACAGCAGGTTGGTCAGTTCCGCATCCTCGGGCTTGATGGTGACATAGTCCTGCCCCTCGTTGGTGCGATAGCGCACCTGTTCGCCGTCGATGGTCACAGAGCTGACGTTCTGCGTCTCGACCGCGCGGACGAAATCGGAGTAGCCGACCTCGCGACTCTGCAGCGTGGTGCCGCCGCCCGAGAACAGGTTGAAGAGCGCCAGGATCAGGAGGAACAGAACGACCCAGAAGGCGATGTTTCTTGCGTTACCCAAGGGGGGAACTCCTTTGTAAGCTTTGCAGGCTCATAGCACAGCGAGTTGTAGTGTAACATAGAGATCGGCGCCCTGGCTTCAATGCGAGAGCAGTAAGTCGCGGAACACCTCGGCGCGGCACAGGCGCGCAGTGTTGCCAGGGCCAATACCCAGGGCGTCACAGGCCAGCAAGGTGTCGTTCCGCCAGATCGACGGCAGGGACAGGGCGGCGCGAAACGGCGGCGTGCCCGGCGGCTTCTCGGCGACCTGCCGCCAGCCGTCCTCTCCCAATGCGCGGATCGTGCATCCCGCGCAGTCGGGCGCCGTGACCTGCCATCGTCCGTCCCATGTGCCGCCAGGGGTGATCACGGCCCTCTGGGCGACGGCAGCCGCCTCGCGGAACATCAGCACCCGGCCGCGGTGGTGGATCACCTCGCAACCGTGCAGCGTTCCGCCGCCCCCGCTGACCAGCCGATCACGCAGCCCTTCCAAGGCCTCGGCCCGTGGCGGGTACTCCGCACCGGACACAAAGCGCAGCATGGCCGACAAAAGGCGGCGCTGCGTGGCAGGTTCGACCCCTACGAACCAATCGGGCGTCAGAACCAAGCCGCCCCAGTCGGTCTGCGTGCCAACCATGTCCCATATCGTTGCGGCACGCTGGCCCAGAGCGAGGCGGTCCTCTCGCAAGCGGGCGGCCGTGTCGGCCAGGGTTTCGGCCCCCAGCCCCCCGGCCTGCAAATCCGCCAGCAGCCGGCGCATCCTTACCCGTCCATAGGTCGGGTCATCGTTGGACGGATCTTCGACCCAGGTGCCTTTCAGAACCGTCAGGTAATGGCGCAATTCGGCCCGCCCCATGTCCAGGCAGGGGCGCAAGACCTGCATGCCGCCCACCTGCCGCCGCGCTGACATTGCCGCCAACCCGTCCACACCAGAGCCGCGCGCCAGGCGCATCAGGAATGTCTCTGCCACGTCGTCCCGCGTATGGGCCATCAACACATGGGACAGCGAGCCGCGCCATGCGTCGATCAACGCAAGCCGCCCACGCCGCGCGGCATCCATCTTGTTGCCGGTGCCATCCCAGTGCCAGCACAGCGTGTCATGGGGCCAACCCAGTGCGGCACATTCCGCGGCCACCATTGCGGCTTCGTCCGCAGACTCGGGGCGCAGCCCGTGATCCACGGTGACCACTCGCAGACCCACGCCCCAGTGTCTGGTCCAATTATGCGCGAGCGTCAGCATCGCCATGCTGTCGCCCCCGCCAGAGACGGCCAGACCGATTTCGTCAGGGAAATCCGGGCCAAGCAACTGGCCCATCGCCTCGGCAAACCGCTGGTCGAGGTTCACCGTCTTACTGGCACCCAAGGCTCTGGCGGCTGGCTGTCGCGCGGGCCACCGCATCCGATCCGGGGTAGCGCGCCGCGACCTCACCCAACGTGATACAGGCCTCGCTCACCGAACCCAGCGCGCCCAGGGCATCGCCCAGGCGCCAAAGCGCCTCGGGCGCGACCTTGGAGTCGGGAAAGCCCGAGTAGGCCGACAGGTAGCGCCGCGCGGCCTCGCGTGTATCGCCCTGTGCCTCCAGCGCCCGTCCCTCGCCGATCAGCGCAGCAGGTTCCAGCGGTCCCATCGGGTAGGTTTCGCGGAACTGGGCAAACAGCATTTCGGCGCCCGAGTAGTCGCCCGCGTCCAGCGCCTCGAGCGCAGCCCGGAAATCCGCCTCTTCGCTGATGGCAAGTTCCCCGTCGAAAGGCAGGGCATCGGTGGCCGGCTCCGGCGCCGGCTCCGCCGGGGCGGGTGCCGGCGCGGCGTCCCCACCCAGCGGATCGGTCTCGGCCAGCTTGCCGATGTCACAGCCGGGTTCCAACTCGCAGATGCGGAATTTCAGATCGCCGATCCGGTTGGTGCCGTCCTTGACGACACGGCCCAGGCGGAACTCCAGCTCCTCGGTCTTGGCGGTCAGGCGCTGCAGCTCGCTCTCGATGGCGGTGATGCGGTCCAGCGCGGACCCGCCCACCGCAACAGAGGGCGCGCCGGTGGTGTTCAACTCGGCGCGCAGCTTGCGCAATTCGACGGTCAGGACAGCAAGGTCCTGCTTGACGTCGGCCAGCGTTTCGCCCTGCTGGGCCGTTGCCATACCGCCTGCCAGCAGGCAGGCCCCGAACACCACCGCACGCAGCATGTCTTACCCCGTCAGGCTGCTGACCGAGATCACGGTCACGGCGCGGCGGTTCTTGGCATAGCAGGCCTCTTCCGAGCAGATCTCGAGCGGGCGCTCCTTGCCGTAGCTGACAAATTTCAGGCGGCTTTGCGGGATACCCTTGGCCACCAGGTATTCCATCACCGCATTGGCGCGGCGGGCGCCCAGCGCGAGGTTGTATTCCCGCGTGCCCTGTTCGTCGGCGTGACCTTCGATGATCGCCAGGTAATCCGGGTTGTCCATCAGCCACTTGGCCTGACCGTCCAGCACCACGCGCGCCTCGGGCGACAGCGAAGACTGGTCGACCGCGAACAGCACCCGGTCGCCGACGCGGGCCGAGAAATAGGCCGGCGACTTGGGGTCGTCGACGCTGCCGGGTGCATAGGTGCCCGGACCGCCCGCCCCCCGCGAAGCGTCGTCGCCACCGAACCGCGACGGGTTGGTACAGGCCGCGGTGGCAAGTGCCGCGCCGATCAGGATGGCCTTGGTGAGATGTTTCATGGATCAGGTCCTGCTCTTGTCATTGCGGCCTATCTATCACAGGGCGCAATATATGGGAAATGACGTCTTATTGCAGCGGGCCCCAGCTGGGGTCCGAGGCGCCCGCCGGGGTGCGCACCCGCTTCAGGTTGCGCCCCGAGATATCGACCGAGTACAGCGCCGACGAGCCCTGCGCCCCCTGTGTCTCCCGCGAGAACATGATGACGCGGCCATTGGGAGCCCATGTCGGGCCTTCGTCCAGGAAAGAGGCGGTCAAGAGCCGCTCCTCGCTGCCGTCGGTGCGCATGACACCGATATGGAACCGGCCCGCGTTCTGCTTGGTAAAGGCGATACGATCGCCGCGCGGGCTCCAGACCGGGGTGCCGTAGCGCCCGTCGCCAAAACTGATCCGCTGCGCCTCTCCGCCCGTCGCAGGCATGACATACAGCTGCTGGGTGCCCGACCGGTCGCTTTCAAAAACGATCTGCTGCCCATCGGGCGAAAAGCTGGGCGCGGTTTCGATAGACGGGGCCGAGGTCAGGCGCCGTGTCGCGCCGCTGGCAAGATCCATCGCGAAGATATCGGTATTCGATCCCTGCGTCAGCGAATAGACCACCATCCGCCCGTCCGGCGAGAACCGCGGCGCAAAGCTCATCACGCCCTCACCTACCTGCAGGATCTGGCTGGCCACGTCGCCAACCGTCAGGACGTGGATACGGGGAAAGCCCGTTTCGTAGCTGGTATAAAGCACCCGCCCACCATTGGGCGAAAAGCGCGGCGCCAGCACCAGGGAGGAGTCGTCGGTCAGGTACTGCACGTTGGCGCCGTCGTAATCCATGATCGCCAGGCGTTTCTGGCGCGCATCCTTGGGTCCGGTTTCAGAGACAAAGACCACGCGGCTGTCGAAATAGGGCGTCTCGCCGGTCAGCCGGCTGTAGACCTGATCGGCCACCTTGTGCGCCAGCCGGCGAAAGCCGCTGGCGTCAGAGGCGAACTGCATCCCCTGCCCCAGTTCCTGGCCGGCAAAGACGTCCCAGACCCGGAACTTGACCACCACCCGGCCCGAGGCATCGGCAGACACCGCCCCGGTGATCAGAGCCTGCGCGTTGATCGCCTTCCAGTCCGCGAACTGGACCGGGGCGCCAAAGCTGCTGACCCGGGCGATATGCGCATCGCGCGGGATTTCGCGGAAAAGACCGGTGCCGGTCAGGTCGGCGGCGACAACGCGGCTGATCTCGGCCGCGAACTGTTCCGCAGCCTGGGTTTCGGCGACGAAATCGGGCACCGCGTAGGGCAAGGGTTCGATAACACCTTCGGTGATCTCAATGCGCAGGGGGCCGGACTGAGCCTGAACAGCCACAGGCAGGAAAGCCGTGGCACAGGCAAGGACCAAGGCGACTAGACGTGCGATCATCTCGGAAAACCCTCCTTCGGGCGCTGCTCGGGCCGGATCTGGCAGGTCTGTGCCCGCCCTGCGTTAACCTATCCTGATTTCCCCCGCCGCAAAACCGGCAATACCGGACCGCAGAGGGGGAATTTGCGCAGGAAATCGCTCACCGCAACCTCATCTGGTCCGGGTTGAAGGTCATCTCGATCTCTTTCCACTGCTCGTATTTCTCGGCCGGCAGGTCGTACCCGCCCTTCTCGCAGCGCAGGACCGCGCGCCGGGCCGCCTGAAAGGCAGTCTGCACCGCCGCCGAGCTGCCCTCGGAGGCTCCGATCATGCGCAGGCTGCCCGGCACGACGCGCCCGTCCTGATCGAGTTCCATCCCGACCGTCACCGTGACGTTCGACGCCTCGGACCCGTTGTCGACGATCCAGCAGGCTTGCACCGCCAGCCGCAATGCCTCGCGCTCGCCCCGCGTCATGGGGGGACCTTCGGGGACATCCGGCGGGGCGGCGGAAAGGGCATCGGCCAGCGCCGCCGTGATATCGGCGTTGACGTCCGGCAGATCCGGCGCCGCAGGTTCCGGGTCCGGCGTAGCGGTCGGTTCCGGGGGTGCATCGGGGGCCGCATCGGGAGCGGGATCGGGACTCGGCGTCGCCGCCTGGGCCACGCGGGGCGTGCGCGCCTGCGGACGCAGTGATTCCGTCGGCGCGAAACGCGGGCCGCCCTCGGGCACGATCTCGGTCGCGGTTTCGGGCGGCGCCGTCGGGTCGCGCTCTTCCTCGACGATCTCGGGGGCGTCCGCCTCGGGGTCCACCGCCTCGACACGTTCTTCGGCGCGCTCGGTGTTCGGATCGGGCGGCGCCACGGGTTCGCTTGCCACGCGGTCCGCAGGGCGCGCCTGGGGCCGCAAGGAGTCACTGGGCGCACGCGTCGAGGGCACCGGTGCAGGCTGCGGCGCGATTGGCGCCGGGACAGGTTCAGGATCCGGCAACGGCGCCGGGGCCGGCACGGGATCGGGTTCCGGGACCGGCTGCGGTTCCGGTACGGGTTCAGGTTCGGGTTGCGGCTCGGGCTGGGGTTCGGGCGCCGGTTGCGGTTCGGGTTCGGGCTCCGGGACGGGCTCCGGCTCCGGCGCGGGGACCGGTTCGGGTTCTGGCGCGGGTTCGGGCTCGGGCTCCGGAGGCGGTGCCACGGGTGTTTCCGCTTCGGGCTCCGGCTCCGGGACCGGCGGCGCCGTCAACAGGGCGAAATCCTCTTCGCTCAGAACGGTCACGTCCGAGACCTGCATCTCCGGCGGCTCTGCCGAGAACACGTCGCCCAGCAGCAGCCAGGCAAACAGCAGGGCATGTGCCCCGCCGGATATATAGAGATAGCGGTTCATCCGCGCCTCAGCCGCCGTCGGGTCCGTCAAGTGCCGGGCCGCCCACGTCCGTCACCAGGCCGATCGACGAGAACCCGCCCGCGTTCAAAGCCCCCATGATCTGGGCCACGTCGCTATAGGACACCGACCCGTCCGCGCGCAGGTAGACCCGGTCGTCCGAGCGTTCCGCCGCAACGGCCCGCAGCCGGTTGACCAGCTCGTCGCGGGCGATCTCGGAGTTCTGGATCAAGATCGTGCCATCCGCCGACAGCGTGACCGTCAACGGTTCCTGCGGATCGCTGGGCAGGGCCTGCGCGGCTGTCTTGGGCAACTCTACCGGCACGCCCACCGTCAGCAGAGGTGCCGCCACCATGAAGATGATCAGCAGCACCAGCATGACGTCCACGAAGGGCGTCACGTTGATTTCGGCCATCGGCTGTGCGCGGCTCCTGCGCGATCCGCGCCGCCGCTTGCCGCCTCCGGATTTGACGACCCCTGCTCCCATCGGTCAGGAATCCAGCTGGCGCGAGAGGATGGTCGCGAACTCGTCGGCAAAAGCCTCGTAGTTGCCCACGATCCGGTCCGCGTCGGCGGAGAACTTGTTGTAGAAGACAACCGCCGGAATGGCGGCCAGCAGGCCGAGGCCCGTCGCCAGCAGCGCTTCGGCGATACCCGGCGCAACCACCACCAGCGAGGTGTTCTGCTGTTCGGCAATCTGGATGAAGGAGTGCATGATCCCGAAGACAGTGCCGAACAGACCGATGAAAGGCGCGGTCGAGCCGACCGTGGCCAGAACCGGCAGCCCCCTCTGCAACTGGTCCGCCTCTTTCTGGATTGCGACATCCATGGACCTGTCGATCCGGCTTTGCGCATTGGCGATCAGCCCGCCGTCCTCGCGGTGGCTGCGGCGCCATTCCATCATGCCCGCCGCAAAAACGCGTTCCGACCGCCCCGAAGGTTCTGGGCCAAGCTGCTCGAAGAGCTCGTCCAGCGGCTCCCCTGACCAGAAGGCGCGGTCAAAGCGCGTCGCCTCGCGCCGGGCGCGGCGGTAGCTGACGAATTTCTCGATGATGATCGCCCAGGCCCAGACCGAGGCGACCATCAGCAACAGCATGACGAGTTTGACCGTCAGCGTCGCGCGCATGAAAAGACCCCAGAAGGAGAAATCGATCTCCGAGGCGAGGGCAAGCGTTCCTGCTTCCATAGACCTGCTCATTTCCTGTCGGCCCCTGTGGCCGGGGCTCTGATTACCGGGATATGTAGCCGATTTGCAGGGGAAAGGCTACTGAATTGGCAGCATTCCGCTGGCGCGGACCGGTTCCGATAGGCGGGGGTTTGCCCTTGCGCCCGCCGCGGCAGGGCAAAGGCCGTTTCCGCGTCAGGCAAATGCCCGCTGGAGCAAGGGCTGCCGGGTCGTTCAATGCACCCTTTGCCGCAGCGCCGCGGGCAACCGCGCGGGCTGGCCTTCGCGGGTGACGCAGACCGCCGTCACCTCGGCGCGAAAGATCACCTCTTCGCCCCGCACGACTTCTTGCGACATGACAAGGCGCACGCCGGTCATGCTCTTGACGGTCGTCCGCACCTCGAGCGCGTCGTCGTACCGGGCAGTCATGAGGTAATCCGCCTCGATCCGCCGCACGACAAAGACGATCCCGTCGTCCTCGCGCATGGCGTTCTGGTCCAGCCCCTGTTCCTTGACCCAGTCGCTGCGGGCGCGCTCGATGAATTTCAGGTAGTTGGCGTGGTAGACGATGCCCGCCATGTCGGTGTCTTCATAGTAGACGCGGATCGGGAAACGATGCATGGGCGGGCTCCTTCCTGGCAGCGCGACCCTAGGCGCGGCGCCGGATACGGGCAACCCCGTCTCACCGCTTGCGCCGTCCCCCGGCGCTGCGGCTGTGAAAGGCGGGCGGCCGCTTGGCGACCCAGGCGAGGAATTTCGCCATGTCGGGATGCGCGCGCAACTTCTCGACCGTGTTCAGATCGCGCGCCAGCTCGGCCTCGGTGAACCGGGCGTGGATCTCGCTGTGACAGATCTGGTGCAACAGGACGACGGGTCCGCCCTTGCCACCTTTCAGGCGCGGTACAAGGTGGTGCAGGCTTTGCCGTGCCTCCGGCGGAATGCGGCGCAGGCACAACGGACAAATAGGTTCTGATCCCTGTTCCAAATCGCTCCCCTTGTGGCCGATACTGGCATTGGGCAAGAGAATGTGACAACGCCGCCAAGGATCAAGCCATATGGATTTCGACCTGACCAACCAGCCCGAGATCGTGCAGCAGGCCTATGCCTATCTCATGCAGGGCTGGGAGATCGCGCGTGAATGGCTGATTTCGCCGGCCGCCTGGTCGCAGTTCGGATTGCTGGCCGCCGCTTTCCTTCTGGCCTGGCTTCTGACCCGACGGCTGCGGCCCTGGCTGACCCGCATCCTGACGCCAGAGGCCTCGCGCCAGTCCCTGCTGGCCTCGGCGCGCCGGTTCCTGCTGATCTTCGTGCCGCTGCTGTTGCCAATCCTGGCCTGGGCCCTTACCGGCATCGGCGAAAGCCTGACGCGTGCGATCTTCAACTCGGGCGCGGTGATCGCCTTCGGCAAGCGCGTCTTTCTGTTCCTGGCCGCACGCATCCTGGTGCGCGAGATCATGCAGGATGGCTTCCTCAAGATGCTTGGCCGGGTGATCCTGCTGCCGGTCATGGCGCTGTATACCGTGGGTCTGCTGGACGTGGCCACGGACCGCCTGAACGAAATGACGATCAGCCTGGGCAACATCGAGTTCACCTTGATGTCGGTGATCCGGGGCATCATCGCCGGGTCGATCCTGTTCTGGCTGGGCCGCTGGTCCAACGACCAGACCGGCGCCTATATCCACAAGCAGGCGGACATGCGTCCCGCCACGCGGCAACTGGCCGCCAAGGCCGCCGAATTCAGCATCTTCGGCATCGCCTTCCTGCTGCTCATGAACATCGTCGGCATACCCCTGACCTCGCTGGCGGTCCTCGGCGGTGCCATCGGTGTGGGTCTCGGCCTCGGCCTGCAAAAGATCGCGTCCAACTACATCTCGGGCATCATCCTGCTGCTGGAAGGGCAGGCCACGGTGGGCGACTACGTCGAACTGGACAGCGGCGAGGCCGGCACCATCGTCAAGACGACCGCGCGGGCAATGATCCTTGAGACCTATGATGGCCGCTGGATCGTTGTCCCGAACGAGGATTTCATCACCACTCGCGTGATCAACTATTCCGATCAGGGCAGCGCCAACCGCTACGAAGCGCCCTTTTCGGTCAGCTACAATACCGACATAAATCTTGTTCCCGACATCGTCGAGGCGGCCGTGGCCAAGCACCCCGGAGTGCTGTCGGCACCTTACCCGCCGGATTGCGAACTGCGCGGCTTTGGCGACTCGGGCATCGATTTCGCGGTGGAATTCTGGGTCAACGGCATCGACGACGGGCCGAACAAGTACACCTCGGACGTGCTGTTCCTGATCTGGAACGCGCTCAAGGACCACGACATCGAGATCCCGTATCCGCACCGCGTCGTCCAGTTGCAGCACCCAACCGAAAGCCCCGCGCCCGAGGCGCAGGAGGCGTGACGGGACAGGCGCTTGTAATCGGCGGGGGGCCTGCGGGGCTCATGGCTGCTGATGCCCTGCTGTCCGCAGGTCACACGGTGACACTGGTCGAAGCCAAACCGTCTTTGGCGCGCAAGCTGCTGATGGCCGGCAAGTCCGGGCTGAACCTGACCAAGATGGAAGAGCCAGAGCGTTTTCTGGCCGCCTATGGCGCGGCGGTGTCCGACCTCGCGCCAATGATTGGCGCCTTTGGCCCCGGCGAGGTCGCGGCCTGGGCCGAGGGGCTGGGACAGAAGACCTTTACCGGCTCGACCCTGCGGCTGTTTCCCGAGGTCATGAAGGCCTCTCCCTTGCTGCGCGCCTGGCTGACGCGGTTGGATGGCATGGGGCTGGAGATCCGGACCCGCTGGCGCTGGCAGGGCTGGGACCCGGATGGCGGCCTGTCGTTCGACACGCCCGAGGGGCAACGGACCGAACATCCCGCCGTCACCGTTCTGGCCCTTGGCGGCGCCAGTTGGGCGCGGCTGGGATCGGACGGGGTCTGGGCCGGGCATTTCCGGCAGGCCGGCCTTCAGGTCACCCCCTTCGCCCCCTCCAATGTCGGTTTGTCGGTGGACTGGTCCGATCACATGAAACGGCACTTCGGAGAACCGCTGAAGAACATCACGCTCACCGCCGGGGACATGACCAGCCGCGGCGAGGTCGTGATCTCGGCCCGGGGATTGGAAGGCGGCGGCATCTACCCGCTGACACCTGCGCTGCGAACCGGCCACCCGCTGCGGATCGACCTGAAACCGGATATGGACATCGCCTCGCTGACGGCACGGCTGTCCCGTCCACGGGGCAAGCAGAGCCGCGCCAACGCCCTGCGCAAGGCCTTGGCGCTTTCCCCCGCCGCGCGGGCCCTGCTGATGGAATGCGCGCGCCCCCTACCGGATGATGCGCAGGCGCTGGCGAAGATCGTCAAGTCACTGAACCTGAAGGACGCAGCCCCCAGACCGATGGACGAGGCGATTTCAACTGCGGGCGGCGTGCCGTTTGCCGCCTTGGATCGCGGGCTGATGCTGCGCGACCTGCCCGGCACCTTCTGCGCGGGTGAGATGCTCGACTGGGAGGCGCCGACGGGCGGCTACCTGCTGACCGGCTGTCTGGCCACCGGATTGTGGGCCGGGCGCCACGCGGCAGACTGGCTGTCCGCGCATCTTATGCGCGATCAGGCTAACTGAAACTGTCCTACCGGACCGCTTGAACCGGCGTCGACCAGACCAACGAGATTCGGCGGTTCCGCGCCCGCCCCTCCGGCGTCGCATTATTCGCTACGGGCCGATCCGGGCCATAGGCCATCACCTCGATCGCGGTTTCGGGAACGCCGCGCCTGGCGATCTCTTTCGCCACGACCTCGGCCCGCAGGCGGCTCAGCAACCGGTTGATGCCCTCGGCGCCGAAGTTGTCGCTATGCCCCTCGACGCGCAGGGCCAACCCGCCCTGCCCCACGCAGATCCGCGCCACTGCCGAAAGCGCGTTCACGCCCCGGATCGACCGCGCGTCCAGCCGTGTTTCTCCCGCGAGGAACCGCACCGGCTCATCGCCTTGGGCACGGCGGCTCTGCCGGGCGCATTCGGCCACGGAGGGCTCGAATTCAATAAGCGGCAACCAAAAGCCCGCCTGAAAGACCTGCTCTACTCCAAGGGCCGCGTTTTGTCGCTGCGTCCCGGCTGCCGGGTAGTCCTGCAGCATTGTCAGCGACAGCTTGTCATCAGGCCCAAGCGCGGCGCGTGTTGCCGCCTCGACCAGTTCCACGTCGGCACCGGGCGAGAGGACACCCTCGACCGAAAGCTGCCCAACCGCCAGCGTGATGGTCAGCGCTTCGGCCTCTCCCAGCCAGGGAGCGACGGCCCTCAACAAGGGCGCAGCACCCGGCAGCGCGGTATCCAGGTCCTGCTGAACATCCCCGCTGACAGGCGGCAGCCCAAGCAGACCGGCTATCGCGGCGGCGTCCAGATCGACAGGCAGCACACCGCCAAGCGCCAATCCCGTTTCGGGATGATAGGTCAGGGTCGCGTCCGGATCGCGGCCATCCCTCTGCAACTCGAAATGGCTGCGCAGGTCGGTGCCCTGCGGCAAGGCCGCAAGCCGTGTTTCGACCCGGGCCGCACTGTCAGGATCAGTCAGAACCGCGTTCAGCGTGACGGATGTCTCTTCCAGCAGGATGCTACCCTCGATCACCTCGGCAAAAGCGCCTTGCACCGCCGCCACGCTGGCAATCCAGTCGAGCGTATCAGGGAACGGTGACTGCAAAAGGCGAGAGACGTCGGCGCCCAGCGCACTGCCCAGATCCTCGGCCCGGACGCCGTCGGGCAGGACACCCGTTGCCGTAACCGCCCCATTGCGCCGCTCAAGCAGCAGCCAGAACGGCCGTGGCGGCGCCTCGGGCAATGTCGATACGTCCAGACGGTAGTTCGCAGGCAGATCCGCGCGGAGGGTCGTCAGCGCGCTGTCCATCTCAGGGCCACCGTCCAAACCGGTCAGGACCACGGAACCGGGCATCACCACGGCCACCCCCTGCCTTGCAGCGCCAAGTACCTTGATCGCACCAGTCATGGTCGGTCCCAGATCGGGCAGGCCGGGGTCGACCGGGCCGTTCACCAAGGCATTGTCCTGAACTCTGTCGAATACGCCTGCGAGGGCCTGCACGTTCAGCCCCGGAGGCAGCTTGCCGCGCAGGAAAACACCTCGGTGGGGGTGTCGCTCTGCCACCAGCAGAAAAGGCGCACCGTCGTCACGCACGCTGATCTCTCGCTTGATCGACAGTTCCGCGGGCAAATTATCGAGCCGGGCCGCCACCGCCCGCGCATCTGCGGGCCAGAGCGCCTCTCCCCGGATCGTGCCGCTTGTCCCGCTGACCTCGATCTCCGCCCTTTCCAGGATTGCTGCGCTTTCGGTCAGCGCCAGAATGGCGGCGTCCCAATCCCCAATGGGCGCGCCTCGTGCGATCTGCAAGGTGGTCGCATCCGCTCCAGAGATCCGACCCAATGCCTCGGCGGTGGTGGCTGTAGTGACGTGACCGCTGAGACGCGTCCCCGTGTCGTCCTTGCGCAGGCTGTAGGTGAACTGCTCGACGCTGGGCAGAACCTGGAGGCGGACACGCACCTCTTCGACACCGTCGATCCCGCGCAGCGCGCTCTCGATCGCGCGCATGTCCGCGCGGCTCTGGACCAGACCCTCGACCGTGATCACCCGTCCATCGACGGTCAGCACGGGCGGATCGGGATACCCGGACATGAGCACCTTGGCCTGCGCCCGCAGCCCGGCCTCGATCGTCGGTTCCTCGCTGGGCACATGGAACAGTCCAAGCGCCGCCAGAATCAGGAAGATGACCAGCGCGCCGATGACTTCGACAAGCGCCCTGGCCGTCATCGGATCAGATCGCTGCCTTGCGGCTCTCGTCGAGGTAGATATCTCGCAGGCGCAGGGCACGTTGTCCCGGCGTGCCATCGCCCAGTGCCACTCCGTCGATCTCGACCACCGGCATCACGAAGGTCGAGGCAGAGGTGACGAAGGCCTCGTCGGCCCCCTGCGCTTCCTCGATGGTGAAATTGCGTTCTTCGACTTCCATCTGTGCCTCGCGGGCGAACCGCAGGACGGCGGCACGGGTGATCCCGTGCAGGATGTCATTGGACAGGGCACGGGTGACGATCTTGTTTCCCTTAATGAAATAGGCGTTGTTCGAGGTTCCTTCGGTCACGAAACCATCCTCGACCATCCAGGCGTCATCGGCACCGGCCTTTTTGGCCATCATCTTGCCCATGGAGGGATAGAGCAACTGCACCGTCTTGATATCGCGCCGGCCCCAGCGGGCATCCTCGATCGAGATCACCTTGATGCCCTTCTTCGCCGCCGGGCTTTCCGCAAGACCGGGCTTGTTCTGGGTGAACAGAACGATGGTCGGCGTCGTCGTTTCGGGGTCGGGGAAAACAAAGTCGCGGTCGTCGGGCGCGCCCCGCGTGATCTGCAGATAGACCAGCCCGTCCACTATCCCGTTCTTTTCAACCAGGTCGCGGTGGATCTGCAGCAGCTCCTCTACGGTGACGGGGTTGCGCATCTCCAGCTCATCCAGCGACCGCTGCAGCCGTTTCGCGTGGCCGTCGAAATCGATCAGCTTGCCGCCCAGGACCGACGTGACCTCGTAGACGCCATCGGCCATGAGAAAGGCCCGGTCGAAGATCGAGACCTTGGCCTCGTGTTCAGGCAGGAAGTCTCCGTTCACATAGACGGTACGGGTCATGGGCGTGATCCTTGAAAGCGGTGTTCAGCATCTTTTAGGCAGGGCGTCTGCAGGCTGCAAGCCTCGGCCCGAGGGCAGCGGCGGCATGCCTTTTCAGCCCCAGAGCGTCGCCACGGGCGGGTGAACGCCCTTGGCATCGAATGTCAGCGGCACGTCCCGGTCCTCGGCCAACAGCAAGGGCCCGTCCAGATCGGTGACCAGAGCCCCCTGGGCCACCAGCACCGCCGGGGCCATCGCCAGGGACGAGCCGACCATGCAGCCCACCATGACATCGTATCCTTCGGCCAGCGCCGCATCGCGCAGGGCCAGCGCTTCGGTCAGGCCGCCGGTCTTGTCCAGCTTGATGTTCACCACGTCGTACTTGCCCTTGAGCGCGGGCAGCGAGGCACGGTCATGACAGCTCTCGTCGGCACAGACGGGCACCGGGCGCTCCATCCCGATCAGAGCCTCGTCCTCGCCGGCTGGCAGTGGCTGTTCGACAAGCGCGACCCCCAGCCGCACCAGGTGCGGCGCGAGATCGGCATAGACATCGGCACTCCAGCCCTCGTTGGCATCGACGATGATCCTTGCATCGGGCGCACCGCGGCGCACCGCCTCCAGCCGGGGCATGTCGTCGGGCGTGCCCAGCTTGATCTTGAGCAAGGGCCGTGCCGCGTGTTTGCGCGCCGAGGCCTCCATCTTCTCCGGCGTGTCCAGCGACAGGGTATAGGCTGTGATCTCGGGCCCCGGTTTCGCCAGGCCGGCCAGTTCCCAGGCGCGCTGTCCGGCGGCCTTCGCCTCCAGATCCCAAAGCGCACAATCCAAGGCGTTGCGCGCCGCCCCGGCGGGCAGGGCCTCTTGCAGCGCCATGCGAGAAATCCCCTCGGGCAAGGCTTCGATCTCGGCGGTCACGCTGTCCAGCGTCTCGTCATAGCGGGCATAGGGCACGCATTCGCCCCACCCCATGATCTTGCCGCGCGTGACCCGCACGGTCAGGACTTGCGCCTCGGTCCGGCTGCCCCGCGAAATGGTAAAGGCCTCGGCGAGCCGGAACACGTCTCGTGAAACACTGATCGTCATGCCCGTCCTTCCTGCTTCTTCTCTTTGAAAATAAATTGACGCCGCAACCTGCCGTCCCGCGCGCCGCAACGCAGGGAGCGCCCAAAGGGACGGCGGGCGGGGCGTCTTTCGCGCCCGAAGGCGCGAAACAGCGTCTGGCCAAAGGCCGGACCGCCGTCGTCAGAGCGCCTCGAGCGCCGCGGCCAACCGGTCTGCGCCGTGCCGGAACGGGTCCACCGTGGGCAGGCCAAGGCGCGCCTCGACCTCTTCGCAATAGCGCACCGCCTCGGCTTCGCCCATGTGCTGCGTGTTGATCGACACGCCAACCACCTGGCAACCGGGGTTGGAGACCTTTGCCAGCGACATCGACAGGTCCCGCACCTCTTCCAGCGAGGGCAGGCCATAGTCCGGCAGGCCGCGCATATGGGTCCGCGTCGGCTCGTGGCACAGGATCAGCGCGTCGGGCTGGCCGCCGTGGATCAGGGCCATGGTCACGCCGGAAAAGGACACGTGGAACAGGCTGCCCTGTCCTTCGATCACGTCCCAATGGTCGGCATCGTTGTCGGGCGTCAGCCATTCGATGCTGCCGGCCATGAAATCCGCCACAACCGCATCCAGCGGCACGCCATCACCGGTGATCAGGATGCCGGTCTGGCCGGTGGCGCGGAAGGTCGATTTCATGCCCCGGTCGCGCATCGCCTTGTCCAGCGCCAGGGTGGTGTACATCTTGCCCACCGAACAATCGGTGCCCACGGCCAGAACGCGCTTGCCGGTCCGCATCTTGCCATCCGCGATCGGATAGTCGACCTCGGGCACCCGCACGTCGTGCAGGGCGCGGCCCGTGGCCTCGGCCACGGCCTTCAGGTCGGGCTCGTCCCGCAGCAGGTTGTGAAGCCCCGAGGCCAGGTCGAACCCTTCCTCGAGGGCCTCGACCAGGACCTTTTTCCAGGTCTGGCTGATCTTGCCGCCGCGGTTGGCCACGCCGATCACCAACGTCTTGGCGCCCGCCTCCTTGGCCGCCGCCAGGTCCATGTCCGTCAGCCCAAGGTCGGCCTTGCAACCATCCAGGCGCAACTGGCCGACACAGTTTTCCGGCCGCCAATCGCGGATTCCCTGGGCCACCTTGGCCGCCAGCGGGTCGGGCGCATCGCCCAGGAACAGAAGATAGGGTGTCTCGATCATGGACGCCTCCGAATTCAGAATTTGCCCGACCATGCCTGAGTCGCCGCCGAACTGCCTTGCGTTCCTGCGCCGATACGCGGAAATCTTCGACGTTTCTTGCACATTTCGACCAAAATGCCGAAGAATCATGCATGCGATGCGGAATGCCGCTCTGCAGCGAAATCCGCTTGCAGCAACTTGCGCAGTTTTATAACCCATATACCAGCGTACACGCAACTTTATGACCGAAAGGCCCTGCCCATGTCCTTCCGCATCCAGCCCGCCGCCCCGGCCCGTCCCAATCGCTGCCAGTTGTTCGGCCCCGGTTCTCGCCCGGCGATCTTTGAAAAGATGGCAGGCTCGGCGGCCGATGTCATCAATCTTGACCTCGAGGATTCGGTGGCCCCAACCGACAAGGACAGCGCGCGTGCCAATATCATCAAGGCCATCGGCGAGATCGACTGGGGCAACAAGACCCTGTCGGTGCGGATCAACGGACTGGACACGCCCTATTGGTACCGCGACGTGGTGGACTTGCTGGAACAGGCGTCCGAGCGGCTCGACCAGATCATGATCCCCAAGGTCGGCTGCGCCGGGGACATCTATGCCGTCGATGCGCTGGTGACGGCGGTGGAACGTGCCAGGGGCCGGACCAAGCCGATCAAGTTCGAGGTCATCATCGAAAGCGCCGCAGGCATCGCCCATGTCGAGGAGATCGCCGCGGCCTCGCCCCGGCTTGAGGCGATGAGCCTCGGCGCCGCAGATTTCGCGGCCTCGATGGGCATGGCGACCACCGGCATCGGCGGCACGCAGGAAAACTACTACATGATCCGCGAAGGTCAAAAGCACTGGTCGGATCCCTGGCACTGGGCCCAGGCCGCGATCGTGGCCGCCTGCCGGACCCACGGCGTGCTGCCCGTGGACGGGCCTTTCGGCGACTTCAGCGACGATGAGGGGTTCCGCGCCCAGGCGCTGCGCTCGGCCACGCTGGGCATGGTCGGCAAATGGGCGATCCACCCAAAGCAGGTGGCGCTGGCCAATGAGGTCTTCACGCCCACCGAAGAGGCCGTGAACGAGGCCCGCGAGATCCTTGCCGCGATGGAAGAAGCCAAGGCCAAGGGCGAAGGCGCCACCGTCTACAAGGGGCGCTTGGTGGACATCGCCTCGATCAAGCAGGCGGAGGTCATCGTGCGCCAGGCCGAGATGATCGCGGCCAACTGAGGTGTCGGGGCGGACCTTCG
>NZ_JASHJL010000063.1 GCF_030733205.1 Mameliella sp. MMSF_3455 | reverse complement strand
CCGTCACGGTCGACACCGCGCAGCAGCGCGCCGATGTTGTCGCCGGCTTCGCCGCGGTCCAGCAGCTTGCGGAACATTTCAACGCCCGTGCAGGTCGTCTTCGAGGTGTCGCGGATGCCCACGATTTCGATTTCGTCACCGACGTTGATCACACCACGCTCGACACGGCCGGTCACAACCGTACCGCGGCCCGAGATCGAGAACACGTCTTCGATCGGCATCAGGAAGGGCTGGTCGACGGCACGCTCCGGCTGCGGGATGTACTCGTCCACGGCGGCCATCAGTTCCTTGATCTTCTCTTCGCCGATTTCCGGGTCACGGCCTTCGAGAGCGGCCAGCGCCGAACCGGCGATGATCGGAACGTCGTCGCCCGGGAAGTCGTACTCGGACAGCAGTTCGCGGACTTCCATTTCCACGAGCTCCAGCAGCTCCTCGTCGTCGACCTGGTCGACCTTGTTCAGGAACACGACCATGGCGGGGATGCCCACCTGGCGGCCCAGCAGGATGTGCTCGCGCGTCTGCGGCATCGGGCCGTCAGCGGCGTTCACCACCAGGATCGCGCCGTCCATCTGGGCGGCACCGGTGATCATGTTCTTGACGTAGTCGGCGTGGCCGGGGCAGTCGACGTGCGCGTAGTGGCGGTTGTCGGTCTCGTATTCCACGTGCGCGGTCGAGATGGTGATGCCGCGGGCCTTCTCTTCCGGTGCGCCGTCGATCTGGTCGTAGGCCTTGAAGTCACCGAAATACTTGGTGATCGCCGCCGTCAGCGTCGTCTTGCCGTGGTCAACGTGACCAATGGTGCCGATGTTGCAGTGCGGCTTGCCGCGTTCAAACTTTTCCTTTGCCATTGTATTGGCTCCCTTTTTCTTGTCGTGCGGTGCGCAAATCTGCGCACCCTACGGGCTGGTGTAGGGTGCGCCTTTACGGCGCACCGCCGGTTACGCGTACTTGGCCTGGATCTCGTCCGAGATGTTCTGCGGGACGGGATCGTAGTGCGAGAACTGCATCGTGAACTGCGCGCGGCCCGAAGACATCGAACGCAGGGTGTTGATGTAGCCGAACATGTTGGCCAGCGGGACGTTGGCATTGATCGCCACCGCATTGCCGCGCGGCTCCTGGCCAGACACCTGGCCACGACGCGAGGTCAGGTCACCGATGATACCGCCGGTGTATTCTTCCGGGGTGATCACTTCGACCTTCATCATCGGTTCCAGCAGCTTTGCGCCGGCCTTGCGGAGACCTTCACGCATGCACATCCGGCTTGCGATCTCGAAGGCCAGGACCGAGGAGTCGACGTCGTGGAACTTGCCGTCCAGCAGGGCCACCTTGAAGTCGATCACCGGGAAGCCGGCAAGCGGACCGGAGTCCATGACCGAGTTGATGCCCTTTTCGACACCGGGGATGTATTCCTTCGGAACGGCACCGCCGACGATGCGCGATTCAAAAGTGTAGCCCTCGCCCGGCTCGGTCGGGGTGATCTCCAGCTTGACCTCGGCGAACTGACCCGAACCACCCGACTGTTTCTTGTGGGTGTAGGTGTGTTCGATCGGGTGCGAG
Organism: Mameliella sp. MMSF_3455; assembly: GCF_030733205.1. Lineage (GTDB taxonomy): Bacteria > Pseudomonadota > Alphaproteobacteria > Rhodobacterales > Rhodobacteraceae > Antarctobacter. The sequence continues at coordinate 24,044 of NZ_JASHJL010000063.1, read as the reverse complement.
ATGGTCTCACGATAGGCCACCTGCGGCGCACCGATGTTCGCCTCGACCTTGAACTCGCGCTTGAGACGGTCAACCAGGATGTCCAGGTGAAGTTCACCCATGCCCTTCATGATGGTCTGACCCGATTCCAGGTCGGTTTCCACGCGGAAGGACGGGTCTTCGGCGGCCAGACGGGCCAGACCCTGGGACATCTTTTCCTGGTCGCCCTTGGTCTTGGGCTCGACCGCGATCTCGATCACCGGCTCCGGGAAGGTCATGGTTTCCAGAACCACCGGTGCCTTTGCGTCGCAAAGCGTGTCACCCGTGGTGGTGTCCTTCAGACCCGCCAGCGCGATGATGTCGCCTGCGAAGGCTTCTTCGATCTCTTCGCGGTTGTTCGAGTGCATCATCATCATACGACCGATGCGCTCTTTCTTGCCCTTGGTCGAGTTGAGGATGTTGTCACCCTTGTTCATCACGCCGGAGTAGATCCGGGTGAAGGTCAGCGAACCGACGAAGGGGTCGTTCATGATCTTGAACGCGAGGCCGGCGAAGGGCATCGTGTCATCCGCGCGACGCGGGATGTTCCGCGTTTCGGTCTCGTCGTCCGGTGCGAAGCCCATGTAGTCGACCACGTCCAGCGGGCTGGGCAGGTAGTCGATCACGGCGTTCAGCAGCGGCTGGACACCCTTGTTCTTGAAGGCGGATCCACCCAGGACCGGAACAAAGTTCAGGTTCAGCGTGCCCTTGCGCAGCAGTTTGCGCAGGGTCGGCACGTCGGGCTCTTCACCTTCCAGGTAGGCTTCCATCGCGTCGTCGTCTTCCTCGACGGCGGCCTCGATCATCTTGCCACGCCACTCTTCGGCCATGTCCTTGAGATCGGCACGGATCTCTTCCTGGAACCAGGTCGCGCCAAGGTCGTCACCACGCCAGACCCATTCCTTCATGGTGACGAGGTCGATCAGGCCTTCCAGCTCGGACTCTGCGCCGATCGGGATGCCGACGGGAACGGCGCGGGCGCCGGTGCGGTCCTCGATCATGCGGACACAGTTGAAGAAGTCAGCGCCGATCTTGTCCATCTTGTTGACGAAGACGATGCGCGGAACCTTGTAGCGGTCAGCCTGACGCCACACGGTTTCGGTCTGCGGCTCGACGCCGGCGTTGGCGTCCAGAACACAGACGGCACCGTCGAGAACCGCCAGCGAACGCTCGACTTCGATGGTGAAGTCAACGTGGCCGGGGGTGTCGATGATGTTCAGGCGGTGCTTTTCGGAATCCGGCTCGGTGCCGTTCTCGGTGCGCTCCCAGAAGGTGGTGGTCGCAGCCGAGGTGATGGTGATCCCGCGTTCCTGCTCCTGCTCCATCCAGTCCATCGTCGCGGCGCCGTCATGCACCTCGCCGATGTTGTGCGACTTGCCGGTGTAGAACAGGATGCGTTCGGAACAGGTGGTCTTGCCGGCGTCGATATGCGCCATGATACCGAAGTTCCGGTAACGCTCGAGGGGATAATCGCGTGCCATAGGGCTTGTCCTCAGAAGAAATGTTTACCAGCGGTAATGGCTGAACGCCTTGTTGGCGTCGGCCATCTTGTGGGTGTCTTCGCGCTTCTTAACGGCGGCACCGCGTGACTGCACTGCGTCAATCAGCTCGCCGGCGAGGCGTTCTTCCATGGTGTTTTCATTGCGGGCGCGCGATGCGTTGATCAGCCAGCGGATGGCGAGGGCTTCGCGGCGCTCGGGGCGCACTTCGACCGGAACCTGGTAGGTGGCACCACCAACCCGGCGCGAGCGGACCTCGACCGACGGCTTGATGTTGTCCAGCGCCTCGTGGAAGATTTCCACCGGCGCGCGCTTGACCTTGGCTTCGACCCGGTCGAGCGCGTTGTAGACGATGCGTTCGGCGGCGGATTTCTTGCCGTCGTACATCAGGTTGTTCATGAACTTGGTCAGGACGCGATCGCCATACTTGGCGTCGGGCAGGACTTCGCGTTTTTCTGCGGCGTGACGACGAGACATCTGTGTATCCTCTTACTTGGGACGCTTCGCGCCGTACTTGGAGCGACGCTGCTTACGATCCTTGACGCCCTGGGTATCCAGAACACCGCGGAGGATGTGGTAACGCACACCGGGAAGGTCTTTGACACGGCCGCCACGGATCAGGACCACCGAGTGCTCCTGCAGGTTGTGGCTTTCACCGGGGATGTAGCTGATCACCTCGTAACCGTTGGTCAGACGCACCTTTGCCACCTTCCGCATAGCCGAGTTCGGCTTCTTCGGCGTGGTGGTGTAGACGCGGGTGCAGACACCGCGTTTCTGCGGGCACTGCTCAAGGTGCTGCGACTTCGAGCGCTTGACTTTGGGCTGCCGCGGCTTGCGGATCAGCTGTTGGATCGTGGGCATTCCGGTTATTTCCCCGTGCTTCTCACAAATGTGTTGCACGGGCCTTCCCGTGCGGAGTTTCAGGTTCTGGCTTCGCGCGCGATCGCGCGGGCCGGTTCGTGTGCCGCCGCCAAGACGTGATGGCAAACGACGAAAAAACCGCATCCGTTTCCGTACCGAGGAAACGACGCGGTGGGTGTTCAGAGGATCGGGGCGATAGTGGCCCGGATCATGACCGCCTGGTTATGTAAGGACGCAATCAGCCCGAAGTCTGACGCGGATTAGCGGGGCGTATAGGGGGAGTCGCGGACCTTGTCAACAGCCCTGCAGGCCTGCGTGGACCAGGTGGCAATGCCATTCAAGGGCAACCGCATCGCACACGGGACAAAGGGATGCAAGTCATCGGATTCTGCCGGTTTTCCCGTCCTGCCGAAGGCGGCTTTCGGGTTGCGCATTCCAGTCTCGAGGAACGTATGGCCTAGCTCTATGCACCGCCCCGCATGGAAGAGCGGTTTCGGCATTTCGATTGCCTTTGCCTGCCGGGTTTCAAGGCGCAAACAGATCCGGATTTCCTGTTCGCGATCCTCGTCGGCGATGCCATGCCGGCCCATTGGATCGAACGACTTGCTGCGCTGATCGCTGGTTTTCCGCAATCCGTGATCCTGTCGCGCCCGCCCGGGCCTCACCGCAAGGCCTGCCAGAATGATCACAACGACTCGCGGCAAGGGAAACCCGTCCCCCTGCCCCGCCTTGATACCGCGGGCGAGGCCGAGTTGAAGGCGAGCTTTGCGATCGACGCGGATCAGGTCCTTCGGGTATTTGCCTGAGCCCTCAAGTGGGCAAGTGATCGGCGGAGCATCACCCGATGTACGGGGCCGACCACGGCCATGTACAGGCGGCCAAAGGCATTATGGGTCACGACAGACGAGATGATGGACACGTCCCGGCCCGAACAGGCAATACAGGTCATCACATCAAGATGCCTGTCGCGCGCTGTCAGCACCAACACCTCCGGAGTGGCTTGCTCGACCAGGAAGAAATCCAGCCTCTCACCTTCGGTCGCAGCCACCGGAGCACGTCCTGAGAACCCACGAACAGGTCGCACGCCAAAGGGCGCGCTCAACACATCCCGGACGCGAAAGGCCCAGCCGTACCGTTGCGCCATCCAGCCTGACAGGTGCCCATAGGTCTGGATCGGGCTCAGAGGCTCCGCAAGGGTCACGGACTGGATATCCAGGAAATTCAACTGGCTACGCAGTGCGACGATCCGCAGCTGAGATGTCTCGATCTGCATGGCACTCTTGTGTCACGACCGGCCGCGATGCGCAAAGCCGCCATGCCGTGCCTGTGACCAAGAAAAAACGCCCCCGCGATTCGCGGGGGCGTTTTCGATGTCAGAACCCTTGGGCCGTGGCGATCACTCGCGGCTTTCCGGAGTGTCGACGATCAGTGTGTCGAACTCGTCGCCGCCGACCACGTCGTCGCTCATCGGCTCCGGGGCAGCCAGCGCGGCGGCTGCTTCGGCCTCCTCGCGGCGTGCCTCGATCACGACGTTGTCGCGGTCCTGGGCAATCTTGCGCACCTTCTGGGTCGCGCCGCCGGTGCCCGCCGGGATCAGGCGGCCAACGATGACGTTTTCCTTCAGGCCGACCAGCTTGTCCTTCTTGCCCTGAACCGAGGCCTCGGTCAGCACGCGAGTGGTCTCTTGGAAGGAGGCCGCCGAGATGAACGAGCGGGTCTGCAACGAGGCCTTGGTAATGCCCAGCAGGATCGGTTCGCCCTGCGCCGGACGGCCACCCTTCTTCTCGGCCTTGGCGTTGGCCTCGTCGAATTCGACCTTGTCGACGTGTTCGCCCTTGAGCAGCGTGGTGTCGCCCGAGTCCAGGATCTCCCACTTCTGCAGCATCTGGCGAACGATGACCTCGACGTGCTTGTCGTTGATCTTCACACCCTGCAGTCGATAGACGTCCTGCACCTCGTCGATCATGTAGTTGGCAAGGGCCTCGATTCCCATGATCGACAGGATGTCGTGCGGGGCCGGGTTGCCGTCCATGATGTAGTCGCCCTTCTGGACGTAGTCGCCCTCGCCCACCGGGATGTGCTTGCCCTTGGGGATCATGTATTCCTTGGGCTCGAGGTTCTCGTCCGCGGGTTCGATCGTGATGCGGCGCTTGTTCTTGTAGTCCTTGCCAAAGCGCACATAGCCGTCGATCTCGGCGATGATGGCGTGATCCTTGGGACGGCGTGCCTCGAAGAGTTCGGCCACACGCGGCAGACCACCGGTGATGTCCTTCGTCTTCGCACCTTCGCGCGGGATACGCGCCACCACGTCACCGGCCTTGACCTCCTGCCCGTCTTCACAGGACAGGATGGCGTCAACCGACATCGGGTAGGTGATCGGGTTGCCCGCATCGTTGCGCACCGGCTCGCCGTCGGCATCCATCAGGATGATCTCGGGCTTGAGCTCGTTGCCCTTGGGCGCGGCCCGCCAGTCGATCACGATCTTCTGGGTCATGCCGGTGGCATCGTCGGTCTCGTCGCGCACGGCGATCCCGGTCACCAGGTCGACGTGCTTGGCGACACCGTCCTTCTCGGCGATGATCGGCAGGGTGTAGGGGTCCCACTCGAACAACTTGTCGCCGCGCTTGACGTCCTGACCTTCTTCCACGAACAGCTTGGAACCGTAGCCCATCTTGTGGGATGCGATTTCCTCGCCCTGGTCGTTCATGATCAGAACCTGCATGTTCCGGTTCATGACGATCTGTTCTCCCGCGGCATTGGTGATGATGCCGGGGTTCGCAAAGGCGATCTTGCCGTTCTGGCTGGCTTCCAGGAAGGACCGCGACGAGCCCTGCGCAACACCGCCCATGTGGAAGGTCCGCATGGTCAGCTGCGTGCCGGGTTCACCGATCGACTGCGCCGCGATGATGCCCACGGCTTCGCCGGTGTTCACCATCGTGCCGCGCGCCAGGTCACGACCATAGCAGGTCGCGCAGACGCCTTCCTCGGCCTCGCAGGTCAGGGGCGAACGGATGCGCGCGGTCTGCAGGCCGGATTCCTCGACGGTGTCGGCCATGCGTTCGTCGATCAGCTCGCCTTCGCGCACCATCAGGTCGCCGGTCTCGGGGTGCAGCAGGTCCTCGGCCGCGACACGGCCCAGGACGCGTTCGCCCAGCGTCGCCACGACTTCGCCGTCGTTCACTGCCGCTTCGGCGGTGATCGCACGGTCGGTGCCGCAGTCCGTCATGCGGATGATGCAGTCCTGCGCGACGTCCACCAGACGACGGGTCAGGTAACCCGAGTTCGCCGTCTTGAGAGCGGTGTCCGACAGGCCCTTACGGGCACCGTGGGTGGAGTTGAAGTACTCCAGAACGGTCAGGCCTTCCTTGAAGTTCGAGATGATCGGCGTTTCGATGATGTCGCCGTTCGGCTTCGCCATCAGGCCGCGCATCGCACCCAGCTGTTTCATCTGCGTGACCGAGCCACGGGCCTTGGAGTGGGCCATCATGTAAACCGAGTTAGGTTCCATCTCGGCCCCATCCTGGTCCTCGCGCCGGGCGGAGATGGTGTTCATCATCGCCTCGGTGACCTTGTCGTTACACTTCGACCAGGCATCCACGACCTTGTTGTACTTTTCGCCCTGCGTGATCAGGCCGTCCATGTACTGCTGTTCAAAGTCCTTCACCTGGTCACGTGTCTCGTCGACCAGTTCCCACTTGTTGTCGGGGATGACCATGTCGTCCTTGCCGAACGAGATGCCCGCCTTGAAGGCCTCGACAAAGCCCAGGCGCATGATCTGGTCACAGAAGATCACCGACTCTTTCTGACCGCAGTAACGGTAGACGGTGTCGATGACGGTCTGCACGTCGCCCTTGCGGAGCAGACGGTTGACCAGCTCGAAGGGCGCCTTGGCGTTGAGCGGCAGCAGGCCACCCAGGCGCACACGGCCCGGGGTGGTCTCGAAGCGCTGCCAGACCTCGTTGCCTTCCTCGTCGATCTGGTTGACCCGGCAGGTGATCTTGGCGTGCAGATGCACCTCGCCCGAGTCCAGCGCGTGCTGAACCTCTTCCGGCGAGGAGAAGACCATGCCTTCGCCCTTCATGCCATCGCGGGCGATAGTGACGTAGTAGAGGCCAAGGATCATGTCCTGCGACGGAACGATGATCGGTGCGCCGTTGGCGGGCGACAGAACGTTGTTCGTCGACATCATCAGGACGCGCGCTTCCAGCTGGGCCTCGAGGCTCAGCGGAACGTGCACGGCCATCTGGTCACCGTCGAAGTCGGCGTTGAAGGCCGAGCAGACCAGCGGGTGCAGCTGGATCGCCTTGCCCTCGATCAACGTGGGTTCGAACGCCTGGATGCCCAGACGGTGCAGCGTGGGCGCGCGGTTCAGCAGAACCGGGTGCTCACGGATGACCTCGTCGAGGATGTCCCAGACCTCGGGGCGCTCTTTCTCGACCAGCTTCTTCGCCTGCTTCACGGTGCTGGACAGGCCCTTGGCCTCCAGCCGCGAGTAAATGAAGGGCTTGAACAGTTCCAGCGCCATCTTCTTGGGCAAGCCGCACTGGTGCAGCTTCAGTTCCGGCCCCGTTACAATGACTGAACGGCCGGAGAAGTCGACGCGTTTCCCCAGAAGGTTCTGGCGGAAACGGCCCTGCTTGCCTTTCAGCATGTCCGACAGCGATTTCAGCGGGCGCTTGTTGGCACCGGTGATGACGCGGCCACGGCGGCCGTTGTCGAACAATGCGTCCACCGATTCCTGCAGCATCCGCTTTTCGTTGCGGACGATGATGTCAGGCGCGCGCAGTTCGATCAGCCGCTTGAGGCGGTTGTTCCGGTTGATGACGCGGCGGTACAGATCGTTCAGGTCGGAGGTCGCAAAGCGGCCACCGTCCAGCGGCACCAGCGGGCGCAGTTCCGGCGGGATGACCGGCACGACGGTCAGGATCATCCATTCGGGGCGGTTGCCCGACTCGAGGAAGCTCTCAACCACCTTCAGGCGCTTGATGATCTTCTTGGGCTTCAGCTCGCCCGTCGCTTCCTTGAGGTCCGCGCGCAGGTTCTCTGCCTCGGCCTCCAGGTCGATCGCGGCCAGCATTTCGCGGATCGCCTCGGCGCCGATATTGGCGGTGAATGCGTCCATGCCGTATTGGTCCTGCGCATCCAGGAACTCTTCCTCGGTCATCATCTGACCATAGGTGAGGTCCGTCAGGCCTGGTTCGATCACGACGTAGTTTTCGAAGTACAGCACGCGTTCCAGATCACGCAGCGTCATGTCCAGCATCAGGCCGATGCGCGAGGGCAGCGACTTGAGGAACCAGATATGGGCGCAGGGCGCGGCCAGTTCGATGTGGCCCATGCGCTCGCGGCGCACCTTTTGCAGCGTGACTTCGACCCCGCACTTCTCGCAGACGACGCCGCGATACTTCATGCGCTTGTACTTGCCGCAGAGGCATTCGTAATCCTTGATCGGGCCAAAGATACGCGCGCAGAACAGGCCGTCACGCTCGGGCTTGAACGTACGGTAGTTGATGGTTTCCGGCTTCTTGATCTCGCCGAAGGACCACGAAAGGATCCGTTCCGGCGACGCCAGCGACACCTTGATCTCGTCAAAGACCTTGGTCGGGGTCAGCGGGTTGAACGGGTTGTTGGTCAGTTCCTGGTTCATGTGTTCCTCACAAATTCAGAGGGAAGCGGTGGGGAGGGGGCGCCGCAGCGCCCCGCCGAAATGGGCCCTCGCAGGCATCATTCGGCGTCTTCCTCCTCCGCATCCAGGAGTTCCATGTTGAGGCCCAGACCCCGGACCTCCTTGACGAGAACGTTGAACGATTCCGGCACGCCGGCCTCGAAGTTGTCCTCGCCCTTGACGATCGACTCGTAGACCTTGGTCCGGCCTGCCACGTCGTCCGATTTCACCGTCAGCATCTCCTGCAGGGTGTAGGCTGCACCGTAGGCTTCCAGGGCCCAGACCTCCATCTCACCGAAGCGCTGACCGCCGAACTGCGCCTTACCACCCAGCGGCTGCTGCGTGACGAGCGAGTACGGCCCCGTCGACCGGGCGTGGATCTTGTCGTCGACCAGGTGGTGCAGTTTCAGCAGATACTTCACACCCACCGTCACCTTCCGGCTGAACTTTTCGCCCGTGCGGCCGTCGAACAGGTCGGACTGGCCGCTCTGGTCGAAACCGGCCCGCTTGAGCGCGTCGTTCACGTCGGCTTCCTTGGCACCGTCGAAGACCGGGGTCGCGATCGGCACGCCACGGGTGACGTTGCCAGCCGCTTCCAGCAGGCCTTCCTCGTCGAGCGGCTCCAGCCCTTCCTGGTAGACCTCGTCGCCATAGGCGATCCGCAGCGCCTCGCGCACCGGGGTCAGGTCACCCGACCGGCGGTATTCCTGCAGGGCCTCGTCCACCTCGATGCCCAGACCGCGCGCGGCCCAGCCCATGTGGGTTTCAAGGATCTGACCGACGTTCATCCGCGAGGGAACGCCCAGCGGGTTGAGACAGAAGTCGACCGGCGTCCCGTCCGCAAGGAAAGGCATGTCCTCCTGCGGCACCACGCGCGACACGACACCCTTGTTGCCGTGACGGCCGGCCATCTTGTCGCCCGGCTGCAGCTTGCGCTTCACCGCGATGAAGACCTTGACCATCTTCATCACGCCCGGGGGCAGGTCGTCGCCACGGCGGACCTTCTCGACCTTGTCTTCGAAACGGGCGTCCAGGGCGCGCTTCTGCACTTCGTACTGCTCGTGCAGGGCTTCGACGTGCTTGGCGTCCTCTTCCTCGCCCAGGGCCAGCTGCCACCACTGACCGCGGGTCAGGGTTTCCAACAGGTCCTCGGTGATTTCCGAGTTCGGCTTGACGCCGCGCGGGCCTTTCACGGCCGTCTTGCCCAGGATCATGTCCTTGAGACGGGCGTAGATGTTGCGGTCGAGGATCGCCAGCTCGTCGTCCCGGTCACGGGCCAGCTGTTCGATCTCTTCACGCTCGATCTGCAGCGCACGTTCGTCCTTTTCGACGCCGTGGCGGTTGAACACCCGGACCTCGACGACCGTACCGTAATCGCCCGGCTTGACACGCAGAGAGGTGTCGCGCACGTCCGACGCCTTTTCACCGAAGATGGCGCGGAGGAGTTTCTCTTCCGGCGTCATCGGGCTCTCACCCTTGGGGGTGATCTTGCCCACGAGGATATCGCCCGGCTCAACGTCGGCCCCGATGTAGACGATGCCCGCCTCGTCGAGGTTGCGCAGGGCTTCCTCGCCGACGTTGGGAATGTCGCGTGTGATCTCTTCCGGGCCAAGCTTGGTGTCGCGCGCCGCCACTTCGAATTCCTCGATGTGGACAGAGGTGAACACGTCATCCTTGGCGATCCGCTCGGAGATCAGGATCGAGTCCTCGTAGTTGTAGCCATTCCAGGGCATGAAGGCGACGATGACGTTCTTGCCAAGCGCCAGTTCCCCCATGTCGGTGGACGGACCATCCGCGATGACCTCGTTCTTGCCGACCTTCTGCCCCACCTTCACCAACGGCTTCTGGTTGATGCAGGTGTTCTGGTTCGAACGCTGGAACTTGCGCATCCGGTAGATGTCGACGCCCGGGTCGCCCGGTTCGAGATCCTCGGTGGCGCGCACCACGATCCGCATCGCGTCGACCTGGTCGATGATCCCGGCCCGCTTGGCCAGAACCGCCGCGCCGGAGTCGCGTGCCACGACTTCCTCGATGCCGGTACCGACAAGCGGCGCCTCGGCGCGCAGGGTCGGAACCGCCTGACGCTGCATGTTCGAGCCCATCAGGGCGCGGTTGGCGTCGTCGTTTTCCAGGAAGGGGATCAGCGAGGCCGCAACCGAGACCAGCTGTTTCGGCGACACGTCGATCAGGTCGACGTTTTCCGAGGGAGACAGCGTGTAGTCACCGGATTTCCGGGTCGACACCAGGTCGTTCTTGAACCGGCCACCATCGTCCAGCTGCGCGTTGGCCTGCGCCACGGTGTGACGCATTTCCTCTGTCGCGGACATGTAGTGCACCTCGTCGGTGACGACACGGTCCTTGACCACGCGATAGGGGGTCTCGATGAAACCGTACTTGTTCACGCGGGCAAAGGTCGCCAGCGAGTTGATCAGACCGATGTTCGGGCCTTCCGGCGTCTCGATCGGGCACATCCGGCCATAGTGCGTCGGGTGCACGTCGCGCACCTCGAAACCGGCGCGCTCGCGGGTCAGGCCGCCCGGTCCAAGCGCCGAAAGACGGCGTTTGTGCGTCACTTCGGACAGCGGGTTGGTCTGGTCCATGAACTGCGACAGCTGCGAGGAGCCGAAGAATTCGCGCACGGCGGCCGCCGCCGGCTTGGCGTTGATCAGGTCCTGCGGCATGACGGTGTCGATCTCGACCGAGGACATGCGTTCCTTGATCGCGCGCTCCATGCGCAGCAGGCCGACGCGGTACTGGTTTTCCATCAGTTCACCGACAGAGCGGACGCGACGGTTGCCCAGGTGGTCGATGTCGTCGATGTCGCCCTTGCCGTCACGCAGGTCCACCAGCGCCTTGATGCAGGCGACAATGTCTTCGCGGTCCAGCGTGCGCTGGGTGTCCGGCTTGTCCAGCGCCAGGCGCATGTTCATCTTGACACGGCCCACGGCGGACAGGTCGTAGCGCTCGGAGTCGAAGAACAGCGTGTCGAACAGCGCCGAAGCGGCTTCGACGGTGGGCGGCTCGCCCGGACGCATCACGCGATAGATGTCCATCAGCGCGGTGTTGCGGTCCATGTTCTTGTCCTGCGCCATCGTGTTGCGCATGTACGGACCGACATTGACGTTATCGATGTCCAGGACAGGGATGTCGGTGATGCCGGCGTCCAGCAGCTCTTTCAGCGTGCCGCCGGTCACTTCGCCGTCCTTGTCGACGGTCCAGGTCAACTCGTCCCCGGCCTCGACGTAGATGGCGCCGTTTTCCTCGTTGATGATGTCCTTGGCGACGAACTTGCCGACGATGTGCTCAAACGGCACCAGCAGGTTCTGGACCTTGCCTTCGTCGATCAGCTTTTTCACCGCGCGCGGCGTGACCTTCTTGCCGGCTTCGGCGATCACTTCACCGCTGTCGGCATCGACCAGGTCAAAGGTCGGACGGGTGCCACGAACGCGCTCGGGGAAGAAGCGGGTCGCCCAGCCTTCGCCACGGCGATACTCGAAGTTCACCGTCTCGTAGTAGGCGTCCATGATCGCTTCCTGGTCAAGGCCCAGGGCGTACAGGAGCGTCGTCACCGGCAGCTTGCGGCGACGGTCGATGCGGGCGAACACGATGTCCTTGGCGTCGAATTCGAAGTCGAGCCAGGAGCCGCGGTAGGGAATGATCCGGCAGGCGAACAGAAGCTTGCCCGAGGAATGCGTCTTGCCCTTGTCGTGGTCAAAGAACACACCTGGCGAACGGTGCATCTGGGAAACGATGACCCGCTCGGTGCCATTGACAATGAAGGTGCCGTTGGGCGTCATCAGGGGCATGTCGCCCATGAAGACATCCTGCTCCTTGATGTCCTTGACCGACTTGGCGCCGGTGTCCTCATCCACGTCGAAAACGATCAGGCGCAGGGTGACCTTCAGCGGGGCGCTGTAGGTCATGTCGCGCTGCATGCATTCTTCGACGTCGTATTTCGGCTTTTCCAGCTCGTAGTTGACGAATTCCAGGACGGCGGTCTCGTTGAAGTCCTTGATCGGGAAGACCGATTGGAAAACGCCCTTGATGCCCTCGCCGTCCATCGGCTGCGGCTGGTCGCCGCTTTCGAGGAACAGCTTGTAGCTGGATTTCTGAACCTCGATGAGGTTCGGCATTTCAAGGACTTCACGAATTTTGCCGTAGTAGCGACGAAGGCGTTTCTGACCGAGGAAACTTTGCGCCATGAGTGGAGCCACCCTTTCCGTGTTCTCTGCCCGCGCGGACCGGCTGTCGGGGGCCACAGCCGCCGGCGCGTCAGTGATGACAGTCATTCAGATCCATTCTCGGCGCGCGTCCCACCGCGTGCCACTCGATCCGTAGTGTCCTGCCTTGGGAAGCCCCTCGGACAGAGGGGCTTGCCAAGACGGGCGTTCATGTTCGGAGATCAGCGCAAAATCGAGGGTCATGGCGTTGCCAGGCGTCGATCCGGCTGCATTTTCGGGATTGACGGGACGACTTGGAACCATGCGCTGACATTTAAATGGGGAGCTGCCGACACCTCGCAATCCAAAAAGCCGATAGCGGGCTCGAATCGCTCGACCCCGCAGGAGACTTTCGAATATTCGGTTAAGCACAAGAACGCAAGCCCACAGAAGGAGCGTTGCGATTTCCACACCCGGAGAGAATGGCAAAAGTTCGCCAGATCGTCAAGCTGGGATGCGATTTGCGGCACCCTTCGCCGCCTTCCGACCAGCTTTGAATGCGGCCACCGGCCTTGGCCCCACCAAAGAAAAACGCCTCCGGCAGGACCGGAGGCGTTCCGAAATGGACGGGGAAGCGGCTGCTTCCCGCCAGATCACTTGAGCTCGATTTCCGCGCCTGCGTCTTCGAGCTTTTTCTTGATTTCCTCGGCTTCGTCCTTGGAAACGCCTTCCTTGACAGCCTTGCCGCCGGCTTCGACCAGCTCTTTGGCTTCTTTCAGGCCCAGGCCGGTGATGCCGCGGACTTCCTTGATCACGTTGATCTTCTTGTCGCCGGCCGACTTCAGGATGACGTCGAACTCGGTCTGCTCCTCAGCGGCTTCGCCACCGGCGTCGCCGGCCGGACCCGCCATCATGACGGCGCCACCGGCTGCCGGCTCGATGCCGTATTCGTCCTTGAGGATGGTTTTCAGTTCTTGTGCCTCGAGCAGGGTCAGGCCCACGATTTGCTCGGCGAGTGCTTTAAGATCAGCCATTTTGAGACTCTTTCCGTTTAGATGTGTTTTCCAACGTCAGGGAGAATTCCCCACGAGGGTCATTGCGGTTTGCCTTACGCCGCTTCCTGTTTTTCCTCGATGGTCGACAGGATGGAGGCGATGTTCGAAGCAGGTGCGCCAATGGCACCGGCGATGTTCGAAGCGGGTGCGCCGATGCAGCCGACGATCGACGCGATGAGTTCGTCGCGCGACGGCATTTTCGACACGGCTTCGACACCGGCCCGGTCCAGGGTCGTTCCACCCATCGACCCGCCAAGGATCTCGAATTTCTTGTTGTCCTTGGCAAAGTCCTCGACGACCTTGGCCGCAGCCACGGGGTCCTCGGAGTAGGTGAGAACAGTCATGCCGCCCAGGAGCGGTGCGATACCTTCGCACTGCGTTCCGTCGACGGCAATCCTGGCGAGCCTGTTCTTGGCGACACGGACCACGGCGTCCCCGTTACGGGCACGACCGCGCAGGTCCGTCATTTCGGCAACCGTGAGACCTTCGTAGCGGGCAACCACCACGACGCCAGAGCTTTCGAAGACCTGGCCGAGTTCCTCGACCACCTTTTCTTTCTGGGCTCTATCCACAGTTTCACTCCAGTTGTTGGAGGGCGGACCCTCCGGCTCTTTCCGGCAAGGTTTCCCCTGCCATTGAAGTCCGAATGAGGGTCGACGCATCCTGTGGGGCGCGCGCACGGGTCGCGGCCTGAAAAGATGTCTCTTCCCGTCTCGGGCAGGATTTAGCGGCCTCGGCCAACCCACCGTCTCGGACGAAATGCAAACGGCTCACGACGAATCGCGCCCCGCTGTGCAGGGCCGTTCTTTAACATTATCGCGCGCATTGCCAAGGGGGCATCTGCGGGTGCGGCCAGATTTCTGCCTAGCCCCCTGCCCGGCGCTCCCGGAAGGCACGGGAAAAGGCGACCGGATCAGAGATGTCATACAGCTCGCGGATCAGCGGAGAGATCAGCGCCGCATCCCGGACTGCCTCGAAACTCTCGCCCGGCGCGATGAACCCCTCGGCGTAGAGGAATTCATCCGCGTAGCCGGTCAGGAACCAGGCCTTGTCAAAGGGCACCGCGTCCGGTGCGATCTTGTTGACCGTCCGCGCAAGGACGTTGGTGCAATTGGAGAACAGCGTGTTGTACCAGCGCGGCTCCCGCTGGATCTCCGCGGTTTCGGCGATGACCGCGCGCAGCACCGCCTGCTGCTGCGCCAGCGGAATGTCGAGGGGGTAGAGGAACAACTCATCCCCCGCCATGTATTCGCTGTTGCCATACATGTCGCGTTCGGTCGTCCAGACAAAGATGTATTCGAAGATCGGCAAGACCGCCGCCTTCGGGGCGCTGTAGGCCTCTCCCACTTCGCGACGGGCCTCGATCGACGCGACATAGGCCGATCCGTCCTCGAAGGCGAAAACCAGCATGGTATGGGCGATGGCGTCGATGCTGCCGAAAGGTTCGACAAGGAAATAGGCCTGGCTCAAACTATCCGGGTCGATCTCGCGCGTGATCCACTCCTGCCGCGTCACCGACCCATCCCCGGCATAGTCCCAATCGCGAATGTTCTCGATCCGGATGGTGTCGCCGGACTGCGCAACGCCGGGCAAGCGGCTGTAGTCCCCGCGCCAGTCCCGGTCATGCGAAGGCGGCGTCAGCTGCCAGTTCAACACCAGCCCGCCAATTGCGATCAGGGGCAGCAAGAGCAGAAATCGCTTCATGCCCCTTCCTCTAGCCGATCGCGCAAAGTTCAGGAAGACGAGGCGCGCAAATAGCGACCCCGCGTCCCGGCCCCGACAGGCGGCGGCGAAACCGCCATGTGGTCCGCGAGCACCACCATCAGGTCACGCTTGGACACCGGCTTGCACAGCACGTCGTCCATGCCGGCATCACGATAGCTCTGGACCTGGTGGCTCAGCACGTTGGCGGTGACGGCGATGATGCCTGTGCGGTGAGCGCCCCCGCCCCCCTCGATCCGGCGAATCTCGCGCGTGGCGACGACACCGTCCATGACGGGCATTTGCACATCCATCAGGACCATGTCGATTCCGCCCCCGCGCACCAGATCGACCGCCTCTTCCCCGTTTTCTGCGAACCGGACCTCGGCCCCGGTGTTACGCAGAAAACGGTCGAGAATCAGCCGATTGGTCGCATTGTCGTCTGCGACCAGGATGCAGCGCCCCGCCAGGTTCGGCGGACGGGCCGCCTCGACTCGGACCTGCCGCGCCTCCTCGGCGTTGGCCGCGCGCAGCGGGAGGTCACAAAAGAAGGTGGCCCCGTGGCCCGGTCGACTGACGACCATGAGATCGCCGCCCATCGCCTGGCACAGCTGGCGCGAGATCGTCAGCCCCAGCCCGCTGCCGCCGTGACGGCGGGTGACACTGGCATCCGCCTGCAGGAAGGGTTCGAATATCCGGGATTGTGCCTCACGCTCGATGCCCGGCCCGCTGTCCTGGACCGCGATGACAAGGCGGCTGCCGTCCAGGTCGGGCCGCACGCGCACCATGACGCCCCCTTCCGAGGTGAACTTCACCGCGTTTGCGATCAGGTTGTGCAGCACCTGCCGGATCCGGAACTCGTCGCCCATCAGGATCGGCGGCAGGTTCTCCTGTATGTCCAGCGTCAGGTACAGGTCCTTTTCCCGCGCCCGCGCCCCGTATAGCGCGCAAGCCGCCTCGACCAGGCCGCGCAGGGCAAACGGGCGGGCCTCCACGCTCAACTGTCCGGCCTCGATCCGAGACAGGTCCAGGACGTCGTTGATCGTGCCCAAAAGGACCGTGCCCGATTGTTCGATGATCCGCAGGCATTGCGCCTGATCCTCGGTCAATTGCGATTCGGACAGCTCCGAGGCCATGCCCAGGATGCCGTTCAGCGGTGTCCGGATCTCGTGGCTGACATTGGCCAGAAAGCGGGTCTTGGCCGCGTTGGCCTCGGCGGCCTCGTGGCGCAGCTCGGCCTCCTTGCGCTGTCCGCGCCCGGCAAGGAAAAGCTCGGCCAGGACATACATCATCAACAGCGTCAGGAGAGTGAGCGCCCCGAAGTTGGTCAGCCGTGTCGCGCTGCGATCCTCGAATTCGTCCAGCACGATCCTCGCCGGATTCTGGGTACCGAAATTCCCCGACCAGAGTTGCCGGCTGCGGATCGTCAGGGCTTTCAACCGCGCCATGATCCAATCCAGCTGAATGTCGGTCGGCGGCAACTCCGCGAACAGGATGGCGTCGCCAGCGTCGAGAAACTTGTCAAAATCGGCGACCAGCTCGGGAAAGCCCGTCGAATCCCCGAACCGGCTGACCCGCACCACGTCAACCCGGCTCCACAACACGTCGAACCGCAGCTGCGCGTCTTCGAGATCGGCCTGCCCCAGCTGGTAATTCTTCAGAACGGTTACGAGGCGCTGACTTTCGAAATTCAGCTCGCTGATTCCCCACAACATGCTGTTGAGATTGCGCACCGTCAGTTCGCGCGACTCGCCATGCGCACGGTTGTAATCGAGCAAGAGCGCCGCAAGCCCCATTGCGATGATGGTCGCGATCAGGGCGCGTAGCGTGCGGGCATAGGTGCGGATCTGCTTCATGTCGGCGGATCACGGTCCAACCGTGAGGCGCGTCAGCTGCCAGATCATGCGCGAGGTATGTAATTGTCCCGCCTCTTCTGGTGTCCGGGCCGGGTACACCAGCCAGATCGGCCCCCTGTTGCGGACGCCGAACGGCTTGCCCTCTCGCTCTATCGCAAGCACGATGCCGAAATCCGCCGCGTCCGAGACGGGAAATTCGAGAACGTAATCGTCAAGCGCGACAGCCCGGAGTGTTCCGCTTTCCACCCCGAGAACCGCCAACAGCGACGCCAGGCTTGGCCCGGCCAGCCGGTGCACACCCTCCGTGAATTCGGTATAGGTCTCGATCTCCTGCCAATCCAGCGCCTGCAACATGGCGCGGTCGAACCGGGCCAGCGCCCCGTCGTTGGTCGCGGCGATCATGCCGCCGACAATCAACAGGGGCCGCCCCTGCGGAGCATCCAGCGCCCGGACGGGACCGGCGATCAGGAAGAATAGCAGGCAGCAAAGGCAGTGCCGAAGCATCGAGATCTCCATCCGAGTGACGAATGATGTCCCGTCCGATCTACGCCAAGCCCATTAACGCGACGTTTGCGGCCAAGAAAAAAGGCGGGCCACTGGCCCGCCTTTTGCATTCCGATCCGCGGTTCGGCTCAGTTGCCGGTCGCGTTCACGATGTCGACCGTGACGCCCGGGCCCATGGTCGAGCTCAGCGCGATCTTTTTCATGTAGGTGCCTTTTGCACCGGCCGGCTTGGCCGCCGAGACCGCACCGACAAAGGCGCGGATGTTCTCGACCAGCTTGGCCTCGTCGAAGGAGACCTTGCCGACACCAGCGTGCACGACACCGGCCTTCTCGGCCTTGAACTGGACCTGGCCACCCTTGGCGTCCTTGACCGCCTGGGCCACGTCCATCGTCACCGTGCCGACCTTGGGGTTCGGCATCAGGTTGCGCGGGCCCAGGATCTTGCCGAGACGACCGACGATCGGCATCATGTCCGGTGTCGCGATGCAACGGTCGAACTCGATGGTGCCGCCCTGGATGGTTTCCATCAGGTCCTCGGCGCCGACGATGTCCGCACCTGCAGCCTGGGCTTCTTCAGCCTTGGGGCCACGGGCGAAAACCGCCACGCGGGTGGTCTTGCCGGTGCCGTTCGGCAGGCCGACGACACCACGGACCATCTGGTCAGCGTGACGCGGGTCAACACCCAGGTTCATGGCGATTTCCACGGTCTCATCGAACTTGGTGTTCGAGGCCGACTTGATCAGGGCCACGGCTTCTTCGACAGAGATGTTCTCTTTGCCGGCGAAGGCCTCACGGGCCGCCTTTGCGCGTTTTCCGAGCTTTGCCATGATGATTACCCCTTCACCTCGATACCCATCGAGCTCGCGGAGCCGAGGATGATCTTCATTGCCGCTTCGACGTCATTGGCCGAGAGGTCTTTCATCTTGGCTTCGGCGATCTCGCGGACCTGCGCCACGGTCACAGAGGCGATGGTCTCACGGCCCGGGTTCTCGGCGCCGCGCGGACGGTTCCGCTTGCCGACGGGCTTCAGGCCGGCGGCCTTTTTCAGGTAGTAAGACGCGGGCGGCGTCTTGATGTTCATGGTGAAGGATTTGTCCTGGTAGTAGACAATCTCCGTCGGGCAGGGCGCGCCCGGCTCCATGTCCTGCGTCTTGGCGTTGAACGCCTTGCAGAATTCCATGATGTTGATGCCGCGCTGACCCAGGGCGGGACCCACGGGCGGCGAGGGGTTGGCTTTGCCTGCAGGGATCTGCAGCTTCATCTTGCCGGCGAGCTTCTTGGCCACGGGCGTTCTCCTGTTCCATCTCCCCCGGACGCGTCTGGGGGCATTGTGTGGCGTGGTCTGGTCCGGACATCGCGATGCCCTCGCCTCCCACGATAGGTATACCGCCCGAGTCGCCCCGGGTCGGCATGAGCGCGCCGTCTAACCCGGGACACGCCTTTTGGCAAGCATGGAATCGGGCCCGCCAGCGCTGCGATGCGGGCACTAAGGCCAGACAACCTCATCGACACCGGCCAGGCGGGCAAGCCGGGCAAGCTCGGCCTCGACCCGCGCCATGCGCCCAGCCCCCGCGCGCACGCCCCTTTCCCACCAGAGGTTCATCACGCACATTCGGCCGTTGGCGCGTTCCGCCTTAACCTCGATCCGGCCGACCAATCGATCGACCTCCAGCATGGGATAGACGTAATAGCCCCACTGGCGTTGTTCGGCGGGCACGAACATCTCGACCGTATAGTCGAAACCGAACAGCCGCCTGACCCGGGCCCGATCCCGGATCGCCGGGTCGAAGGGGTTGAGGATACGCAGGCGCGAGGTGGGGGCAGGCGCCGAGGCAAGCCGGTCTTCGATGTCCGGCACGGCCACACCCCTGGTCCAGCGCCCGTCCACACCCTCGATCTGCACAGGCACATGAGCGCCCGCATCCCGTTCGGCCCAGGCGGATACCTCGTCCACCTCTGCCGCATCCCAGAATTTGCGCACTTCTCCCAGCGTGCCAAAGCCCAACCGAGCCAGCGCCGCGCGGCACAACCCGTCGACCTGAGCCTCGTCCGTCAGCACATCGTTCCGCAGGTCCTCGGGAAAGACGCGTTCGGCAAGGTCGTAGTACTTGATGACACCCTCTCGGTGGCAGGTCGCCAGTTCGCCCGCATACCACAGGTAATCCAGCGCCTTCTTGTGCGGTGGGCGTTTCCACATCGCGCGCTCACCCTCGATCCGGGTGTCGAAGTCGCGCGTGCACAGCGCCCCCTCCTCGCGGATGCGCCCTCGAATCTCGTCCATCAGGGCATCGTCGCCCCGACCGACATACCAGGACCAGCTTTCGGCCTTGCGCCGCATCCTCTCGAACTGCCGCCGCCACAAGGGCAGCATCTCCATCGGCAGGACAGAGGCGTCATGCGTGAAATGTTCGAACACATGCCGCTTGCGCAACAACCGGTCCAGTTCCGGTTCCCGATAGCTCTGGTTGCGGCTCCAAAGGATGTGGTGGTGCGCCCGGCTGACCACCTGGATCGTGTCAAGCTGGACAAATCCCAGGTCACGGATGACATCCAGCGTCGGTGGCCCGCCCACGGGCGCCTCCGCCAATCCGTGAGAAGCCAGCCAAAGCCTGCGGGCGTCTGCGTTGTGAATGCGAAGCGGCGTCAATTCGACCTCGGGCGGACCTGTGCGCCCCTTGAATGCGTCACCCCGGGCCGAAGCGCAATCCCGCGCTACTCGGCCGCCGCGACCCGTCTTGGCCTTGGCATGTCTTCTGCCGCCTCGGCAAAGATCCAGTCCCGGAATTCCCGGATCATGGGATCCCCGGCTTTCGCCTCGGGGTAGGCCACGGAATAGATGACGACAGGCATCGTCACGGTATCGAACAACCGCACCAGCCGCCCGGCATCCAGCGTGCCGCGAACCATGGCATCATAGGCCAGGGACACGCCCTGCCCCTGTTCGGCGGCGGTGGTCGCGAATTCGCAATTCGGGAACACGGGCCCCCGAGGCATCTGCGGCGGGGCCAGACCCGCTGTCTCGAACCATTCGGCCCATGCGTCCAGCACTTCGTCATGCATCAGGGTCAGGTTCAGCAGATCCTCTGGCGAACGGACCCTCGTCCGGGCCAGCAGGTCCGGACTGACAACGGGATAGCGGTGCGATTCCATGATCGGCTCTGTCCGCACACCGGGCGTCAGGTCATCCGCCCACTGGATCACCACATCCGCGTCATTGCTGGCAAAGTCGGTGGACGGCGCCCCTTCGGAGACCCGCAGGCGCAGCCGGTCGCCAAAGGAAAGACGATTCAGCCTTGGCACCAGCCAGCGTGCCGCGAACCCCGGCGTGCAAAGCACCCGAAACGGCCTCCGACCCGCCTCGCATACGGAACGGGTCGACTCCGCGACCCCGTCGAGAAAGACGGTCAGGCTTTGTGCATAACCATGCCCCGTGAGCGTCAGCGACAGCTCGTTGCCACGCCGCTCGAACAGCTGTGTATCCAGATGTCCCTCCAGTGCGCGTATCTGGTGACTGATGGCCGAGGGCGAAAGGCACAGCTCTTCGGCTGCCTTCTTGAAACTCATGTGGCGCGCCGCCGCCTCGAAGGCACGGACCGCCGCGAACGGGGGAAGCTTGCGTCCCATCGCGCGTGAATCCCTTTCAATCGCAGTTGAAAATTCACCTTTTGCGTCGTCCCGGTCGAGATCCTACCATTTTTTGCATCAGATCCCAAATTCCGGCGGAGGCTTCCATGTCCTTCACACTGCGCCCCGGCGCACGCGTCGCGTGTGTCCTCTCTCTCCTTTTGTCATTGCCGCCCCTGACCGAGGCCAGCGCGAATGCACGGGCCGAACCGCTGGCTTGGCGCTACGCAGAAACGACATCGGACCTGGTGACACACTTGGAAGACTGGCTGGACGCCCGGACGGAGTTGCCAAGACGCGGTACACCCCCGCAAATCCGGGTGATCGGCGAAACCCGGGCACGCAACCTCCTTACCCGGCCCGCATCTCGACAGGGCGGCCGGACGCGCGGCCTTTACGATCCCGAAAGCGGCACAGTGTACCTCATCCGGCCATGGGACCCCCGCAACCCCTTCGATGCCAGCGTCCTGCTGCATGAGCTTGTCCATCATCGCCAGGCAAAAGCGGGGCATTGGTACTGCCCCGGTGCACAGGAATTGCCGGCCTATCGCCTGCAGGATGCATGGCTGCACGAGATGGGACTGGCGGCGGACGTCAACTGGATTGCCGTCGTACTGGAGGCAAGCTGCCCGCGCCAGGACATTCACCCCGACTGACAACCACGCCGCCCGAAAACGCGAAAAGCGCGGGACACAGGCCCCGCGCTTTTCGAGCTTTGACCGGGTGTCCGGCCTCAGACCTCTTTCGAGACCTGTGTGAATTCCAGTTCCACCGGGGTCTCGCGGCCGAAGATCGACACCGACACGCGCAGGCGCTGGTTGTCGTCGTCCACACCTTCGACCATCCCGTCGAAGCCCTCGAAGGGACCGTCGTTGACCTTGACCTTTTCGCCCACCTCAAAGTGGATGAGCGTGCGCGGCGTGTCCTCGTTCTCCTGCACGCGGCCCAGGATCGCCTCGACCTCGGCATCGCGCATCGGCATCGGACGGCCTTGCGGGCCAAGGAAACCGGTGACGCGGTTGATCGAGTTCACCAGGTGATAGCCCTGGTCCGACATCTCCATGTGCACCAGGACATAACCGGGCATGAAGCGGCGTTCGGTTGTCACCTTCTTGCCGCGACGAACCTCGATCACCTCCTCGGTCGGCACCAGAACCTCGTCGATCTGGTCCTCGAGCCCTTGCTCCTCGACCGCTGTCCGGATCTGTTCGGCAATCTTCTTCTCGAAGTTCGAGAGGACGCTGACCGAGTACCACCGCTTTGCCATGAGTTACCTTCGATTGTTGAAGCCCCGCACGGGCGTGCCCGAAACAAAAAGGGGCGCGCAACTCCCGTGCGCGCCAACCCTATCGCGGCTCATTATCGGCCTTTGCCGTGTATTGCAAGCGCTTCCCGTCCGTTGTGCGGCGCGGCTCAGGCGCCACCGACCACGGACAGCAGGGTTTGCAGACCAAACCGGATCCCCATGTCGACCAGCGCAAAGAAAATCGCCGTCAGCGTGGCCATGATGAACACCATGACGGTGGTCAGGAAAACCTCGCGCCGGGTCGGCCAGACGATCTTGGCCACTTCGGCCCGGACCTGCTGGATGAACTGAAGCGGATTGGTGGTTGCCATGCTGTCTCTTCCCGTACGTGCGGTGGTTTGCGAGGAAATACGCGGAGAGAGCCATGAATACAAGGCCCGCGCACCGATTGGCGACGCTGCCGCAGGGGTCACGCCGGCGTGAGATTTGATGGAAATGTCGTGATGGAACCTGCACGCCCGCTCAAATTTCCGCGTCCGCGCTGCAATTTCCATGACAACCCCCTGTCAAAAAACATGTTTTCCGGATGGAACGGGACGCGCCCCACCCCGTTGATTGCCCAGAACCGCCGGGGCGACACGCCTTGGCAGAACATGGATCACGAGTAAGGAGTTAGACACGATGACACGCTTTATCACCGCAACCGCCCTTGCAACCGTCGTCGCCACCGGCGCCATCGCGCAATCTCAGGTTGAAACGCAGACCATCGAAAAGTTCTTTCCGAACGTGAATGTCGAAACGCTGACCGAGCTTCAGGTGACGCAGCTGACCAACATCGCCGCGAGCGGCGAGTCGGTGTCCGAGAAACGCGCGCAGATGCGCGCCCTGCTGACCGATGTGAACTTTGAACCGATGGACCCGGTCGACGTGGACGTTACCACCGGCCTGACCGAGTTCGAGCGTTCGCAGATCAATCTCTACGCGCCGGAACTTGATGTCTCGTCCCTGACCGAGATCGAGATCCAGCGCCTGCAGACCGCGATCACCAGCGGCGACAACAGCGAGATCGACAAGGTTGCGCGCCAGATCATGGCCAACTGATCCGCGCCACCGCTGTTTGAAAGAAGGGGCTGCCGAAAGGCGGCCCCTTTTTTGCGTGCGGGTACGAGTTGTGCGCCCATATGCAGCCGCGCACCACCGCAGGTACAAGTGACGCGCCGGTCCGTCGATGGTGTCCGGAAGTTTGGCAGGGGCAGCAGGGTTCGAACCCGCGACCTACGGTTTTGGAGACCGTCGCTCTACCAGCTGAGCTATACCCCTTCAGGCCGTGCCGTGGGGTACGCCAACCCGACAGCGAAATCAAGGGGCCTCGACGCGGGTTTTTCATTCGATTTCCGGGGGTGTGCCATGTTCCAGGCATCTCGCGCGATCACGCCCTGCAGAGAATCCTGAAACATTCGCCCGAGAGGCGGCCAAAACGCGGTGTTCAACATCATGTGAACCCGCTTTTACGGCCCCTTCTGACCGCCCGCCTCACGCCCCGCGGCGAGCGTGTGAGGGCCTTGAAACCCAGCGTTTTCTGACCCGCACCATTGCCGTGCACTCACGCACAAAACCCTGTCTACTCAACTGTTTTTCAAGAACAAATCGGCGTGACGAAACGCGATCATCCTGTGAGTTCAAATCCGCCAGCCCCTGCCCCAGATAGTCCGGTGTCGGACAGACAGACCGGCGCCAACACAGGGCGGGCCACCCGCCAAACCGTCAACAGAAAGGACACTGACATGAAAACCCTGATCGCATCCGCCCTCGTCGCAACCGCAGCCCTGACCGGTGCCGCGAACGCCATGACCGC
>NZ_JASHJL010000062.1 GCF_030733205.1 Mameliella sp. MMSF_3455 | reverse complement strand
AACCCCCCCCCACGGACCAAGAGAAACGACGGGGACACCACATGCCGAAGGGCTATATCATCGGCCACATAACGGTGACCGATCTCGAACCGTACAAGGAGTACGTTGCCCGGGATACTCCGATCCTGCTGAGCTACGGCGCCAGGCCTCTGGTGCGCGGCGGGCAGGCCGAAGTTGTCGAGGGAACGGCCAACGAACGGCACGTCGTTTTTGAATTCGACAGCTACGATACGGCGCTGAAGGCCTATCACGACCCCGACTACCAGGAGGTTGCCAAGATCCGCCGGGCCAATGCGACCAGTGCGATCATGGTCGCCGAAGGCAACGACGAGGATCTGCCCGAACCGGCCGGCGAGGCGCCGCCGGGCTACCTGATCGCCCATGTGACGGTGAACGATCCCGAGGCTTACAAGCCCTATGTCGACGGCAATACCCCGATCATGCGCGGCCACGGCGCCCGGTACATCGTGCGCGGCGGACGGGCCGAAGTGCTTGAGGGGGAACTGGGCGCGCGTCACGTGGTGATCGCCTATCCCAGCTACGACGCGGCCAAGGCCGCATATCACGATCCGGCCTACCAGGATCTCGTGAAAATCAGACAGGCCCATTCCGAGGGCACAATCATTCTTGTGGAGGGCGCGGCATGAGCACGCTGAAGGGATCCGGACCGCAGACGTCCGACGCACCGACGCCAGAGGATGCCTTTCACGAGGCGGCCGCACTGGACGCCCGGGAAGGCGAACCTCCGCACGGCTCCGGTAATGGCGGCCCGGTGCTGGCCGCCGATGGCACACCCCTGAAACGCAGCCTGGCCCGGGCCCTGCGCGCGCAGAAGATGCGTGCCCTTGCCCTGATCGCGCCGCTGCTGATCTTCGTGCTGCTGACCTTCATCGCGCCGATCGCGGACATGCTGTTTCGCTCGGTGGAGAACCAGATCGTGCGTGACACGCTGCCTCGCACGGTCGAGGCGCTGGCCGACTGGGATGACACCAGCGGCGAACTGCCCGACGATGCGGTGTTCGACGCGGCCTACACGGACATTTTCCTGGCCGCCGAATACAAGCTGCACACGCGGCTCGGCTCGCGTCTCAACTACGAGCTGACCGGGGTCTCTTCGCTGTTCCGCAAGTCGGGCCGCGGCCTGGACGACATCGGCGAGGTCTACCTGGACCAGTTCGAGGATCTTGACGAAAACTGGGACGAGGCGCTGCCCTGGGCAGAGCTCATGGGCACCGCCGACAGCGTGGCGGCCTACAAGGCCTGGGTCGCCGCCGAGGAGAACGACGAGGATTTCAACGATCCCATCCCGGCTTTCGAGATGCGCGACGATATCGCCGATGTGTTGCCGCGCACGGCAGAGGCCTACAGCCGCTTTGCCACGTTTGTGCGTGACGAGGACGAGGACAGCCCGTTCGAGGAGGAGCCCTGGACGCTGGTCGTGACCCGGCTCTACGAGGATCTCCGCGATGGCGATGTCTCGTCTTACGACGGGCCGCGCGCCGAGATGCTCAAGGCGGCGGATGCGCTGGTGGACAGCCCGGATTTCGAGACTGCCGACCTCAAGACCGCCTTTGGCGAGATCGACGAGGACTGGCTGGACTTGCGGGTCTGGGAAACCATCAAGATGTACAGCCCGGCCTACACCAACGGCTATTTCCTGAACGCGGTCGACATGCAGAAAACGACCGACGGCCCGGCGCTGCGGGATGAGGACGAACGGATCTACGGCCTGCTGTTCAAGCGGACGATGTTCATGAGCCTCGTGATCACGTTCAGCTGTATCGCGCTGGCCTACCCGGTGGCCTACCTGCTGTCGACGCTGCCGATGCGGACCGCCAACCTGCTGATGATCCTGGTCCTCCTGCCTTTCTGGACCTCGCTGCTGGTGCGGACCTCGGCCTGGAAGGTCATGCTGCAGCAACAGGGGGTCATCAACGACGTTCTGGTCTGGCTGGGGCTGGTGGCCGATGACGGGCGACTGGTGATGATCAACAACCAGCTGGGCACGATCATCGCGATGACGCATATCCTGCTGCCCTTCATGATCCTGCCGATGTATTCGGTGATGTCGACGATCCCGCCGTCTTATGTCCGCGCGGCCAAATCGCTGGGCGCGACCAACTGGACGGCGTTCTGGCGGGTCTACTTCCCGCAGTCGGTGCCGGGCATCGGCGCCGGGTCGATCCTCGTGTTCATCCTGTCGATCGGCTACTACATCACGCCCGAGATCGTCGGCGGCACAACCGGTACCTTCATCTCGAACCGGATCGCCTATCACATCTCGTCCTCCCTGAACTGGGGTCTGGCCGCGGCATTGGGGACGATCCTGCTGGCGGTGGTGCTGATCCTCTACTGGGCCTACGACAAGATCGTAGGCATCGACAACGTGAAGCTGGGGGGCTGATCCATGGCCGTTGAAACCAAAGCCGTCAAACAACCGCTCCAGTTTTCCGCCCCGATGGTCGGCCTTGCGGGGGCCTTTGCGGGCATCTTCGTGGGGGCCGCCAACGGATCGGTTCTGCTGGGCATCATCCTTGGGTTCGCGATCCTGGCGCTGCTGGCCTTCATCGCGCTCGGGGTCTTGGATCCGAAGCTGGAAAAGCCTTTCAAATGGGGCCTGATCGGTGTCATGGCGCTTGCAGGCCTCTTGCTGGGAAGCCTGCCCGGCCTGGTGGTCGGCGCGATCTTTGGCTGGTTCTTTGGCTGGTTCATCTACTGGATCGGCATGGGGCGTCACCGTGTTCCGCTGCAACCCTACCTGACGTCCGGCCAGGTCTTGTGGGAATACAGTTTCCGGGTGATTGCAGGGGCCATCTTCGTCTTTCTGATCACGCCGATTCTCGTGGTCATGCCGCTGTCGTTCAACGCCGAGGATTTCTTTACCTTCACGCCCGAAATGCTGCGGTTTGACCCTGAAGGCTACAGCCTGAAGCACTACCGGGATTTCTTTACCTCGTCGGAATGGCAACAGGCGCTGCGCAATTCGCTGATCATCGCGCCCTTGGCGACCCTTCTGTCGGTCAGCTTTGGCACGCTGGCGGCGATCGGCCTCAGCTCGGAACATGTTCCGTTCCGTCGGGCGATCATGGCGATCCTGATTTCGCCGATGATCGTGCCGCTGATCATCTCGGCCGCGGGCATGTACTTCTTCTACTCGCGGATCGGCCTGCAGGGCACGCTGATGGGGGTGGTGCTTGCACACGCGGCGCTTGGCATTCCCTTTGTCATCATCACCGTGACTGCGACGCTCGTCGGTTTCGACCGCTCGCTCACGCGGGCTGCGGCGAACATGGGGGCGGATCCGGTCACGACCTTCTTCCGCGTGCAGATGCCGCTGATCCTGCCGGGGGTGATTTCCGGTGGCCTGTTCGCCTTCATCACCTCCTTTGACGAAGTTGTCGTGGTGATCTTTGTCGGTTCCGCCCAGCAGCAGACACTGCCCTGGCAGATGTTCACCGGCCTTCGCGAGCAGATCAGCCCGACGATCCTGGCGGTAGCGACGATCCTTGTCGCGATTTCGATCATGCTTTTGACAACGGTCGAAATCCTGCGCCGCCGGTCAGAGAAAATGCGCGGCATGAGCCCGGGTTAAGGTTCAAATCCAATGGAAAATCAGACGCGCGGCCCCCCGGTGCCGCGCGTTTGCGTTCAGGATTCGAAAAGGGTTTGCGTTTTAGGGTCGCCCGCAAGCAGGAGGCGCACCCATGTCAGAACTCGACCCCGCATTTCCATCCGGGTTGTCCAAATCAGAGGCCACGTTCCAGGTGAACGAGGCTTTCTATTCCCGCACCGACAAGCGGGCGATCATCAAGGCGGGAAACGAGGTGTTCCAGCGTGTCGCGGGGCATGAATGGGAACAGCTGCTTGGCGCCCCGCACAAGCTGATCCGCCACCCGGATATGCCAAAAGGCGTGTTTCACATGTTGTGGGAGCGGTTGAAGGCGGGCAAGCCTACCGGGACCTATGTCAAGAACCGGCGGATCTGCGGGCGGTTCTACTGGGTCTACGCCTTGGTGGCGCCGACGGCAGATGGCTACATCTCGACCCGGATCAAGCCGGTCTCTTCCCTCCGGGCCGAGGTCGAGGCGCTCTATGCCGAAATGCTGAAGCAGGAGCAGGACGGCATGAGCGCCGCGGACAGCGCAGAGACCCTGCAGAAGTGGATCCGCGACCGGGGCTTTGCCACCTATGACAATTTCCAGAGCCACGCGCTGGCGACGGAGTTCGAGGCCCGCTCGCGCCAGATGGGGCGTTCGCTGGACCCGATGCTGCAGCGTTTCGTCGACATGTCGCGCGCCATTGCCGAGGTCTGGGACGAGGCGGACAAGATGACAGAGGCCTTCAAGGCGATCCGAACCGTGCCGATGAACATGCGGATCATCGCCTCGCGGCTCGAAAACGTCGGCGGACCGATCAGCGCGATTTCCGTCAATTACAGCCAGATGCTCGAAGAGATGTCGACCTGGGTCCAAACCTTCGTCGAAGGGGAAGATTGCGTCTTTGCCAATATCCGCGGCGCCATCTTCATGGGGCAGTTCCTCTGTTTCGCCTCGGCCGTCGAGCGTGAGATGATCGCCGGCTTCGGGACCAGCCAGGACGCCTACCCGGACGGGATCGACGTCGACCGCGAGATTGCCGAACTGACGGAACATGAACGGCGATTCATGCAGCAGACCATCGACAGGCTGTCTTCCGTGGAACGCGAGGCGCGGCGCTTTGCCCACAGCGTCCTCGACATGAAACGCTATGTCACCGGGCTGAGTTCGACCAGGATGATGTGCAAGATCGAAAGCGCCAGCCTGTCGGAATCAGGCAGTTCCCTGGCCGGGATCGTCGAACAACTGGACAGTTGCCAGCAGGAAATCGAGGATCGCCTTGCGCGGGTGATGGACCTCAACGCGGTGATCCAGAACAACACTGCCCTGCTACGGTCGATGATCTAGACATGACGTATCCGGAAGGCCCTGTCTTTCTCTCCTTCAATGGCGTCGCGCCGACGTTCGGGCGCACTCCCCGTTGTCCCAGGTTTGCACCATGACAGAACACGACCCGCGCTTTGCTGCAGAATCGAGGTTTTCGGCCACCGAGGCCCAGTTTCACCTGACGGAACTGTTCTATTCCCGCACCGATCGGCGCGGGGTCATCAAGGCTGGCAACGACGTGTTCCAGCGCGTTGCCGCCTACCCCTGGGAAGAGATGCTTGGCGCGCCGCACAAGCTGATCCGGCACCCGGACATGCCCAAGGGGGTCTTTTACCTGCTCTGGGACCGGATCAAGGCGGGCAACCCCACCGGCGCCTACGTCAAGAACCGCAGCAGGACCGGGCGCTACTACTGGGTCTTCGCGCTCGTCTCTCCGGCGGACGGCGGGTTCATCTCGACCCGGATCAAGCCCAGTTCCGACCTCTTTGGCACCGTGTCCAGCCTGTACGCCGATCTACTGCGCCGCGAAAGGGAAGAGGGTCTGAGCCCGAGAGAAAGCGCCGAGGCGCTATTGGCCGCCGTCAAGGCGCAGGGGTTTTCCAGCTACGACACTTTCCAGAGCCACGCCCTGGCGACCGAGTTCGAGGCGCGTACCACCGCGACCGGGCAGGGCATCGACCCGCTGCAGCGGCGGTTTCTGGAAATGTCGCGGGCGATTTCGCAGGTCGGGGTGGAAACCGCCGACCTGACGGAGTCGTTCAAGGTGATCCGCACGGTGCCGATGAACATGCGGATCATCGCCTCGCGGCTGGAAAATGCGGGAGGTGCGATAAGCGCCATTTCCGTGAACTACAGCCAGATGCTCGAAGAGATGTCGGCGTGGGTAAAGACCTTTGTCGAGGGCGACACATGCGTCTTTGCGCGGATGCGCGACGCGATCCTGTGTGGCCAGTTTCTGAGTTTCGCGGCGGCGGTCGAACACGAGATGATCACCTGTTTCGATACCAATGCGGAGCTCTATCCCGATTGCATGGATGCAACGGCGGAGATGGCGGAGGTTGCCGCCCATCGCCAGAAGTTCCTGGACGAAACCGTGGCCTCGCTGGTGCGGGTAGAGGCCGAGGCCAAGCGCTTTGCCCGCAGCGTGCTGGACATGAAACGATACGTCACGGGCCTCAGCTCGACCCGAATGATGTGCAAGATCGAAAGTGCCAGCCTTACGGAGTCGCGCAAGGAACTGGAAGGGATCGTCGAGCAGCTGGATGCCTGCCAGAAGGGTATCGAACAGCGCCTGGCCCGCATGACGGAACTGAACGCGGTGATCCAGACCAACACCGCGATGTTGCGCGCGATGCTGTAGCATCACGGTTCAGGTTCGGTTCCCGGGTTTGATCGTCAGGCGCGTTTGTTCAGCACCGCGGCGCCGAGCGTGTCCAGCACCTTGGCCTCGATATCCTCGGCGTTGAGCTTGGCGACGGCGTACATGTCGCGCGGGCTGGCCTGGTCGATGAAGATGTCGGGCAGCACCATCGAGCGATATTTCAACCCGGTGTCAAAGACGCCTTCCTCGGCCAACAGCTGTGCGACATGGCTGCCAAAGCCACCCACGGCGCCTTCCTCGATGGTGATCAGCGCGTCGTGGTCCCGCGCTAGGCCCAGGATCATCTCCCTGTCCAGCGGCTTGGCAAAGCGCGCGTCGGCAACGGTGGGGGAAACGCCGCGCGCCTCCAGTGCCTCACAAGCCTCCAGCACTTCTTTCAACCGCGTGCCGAAGGACAGGATCGCCACGCCTTTGCCCTCGCGGATCATCCGACCCTTGCCGATTTCCAGCACCTCGCCACGCTCCGGCATCTCGACGCCCATGCCCTCACCGCGCGGATAGCGAAAGGCGATGGGGCCGCTGTCATGCGCCGCGGCGGTGGCGACCATGTGTTTCAACTCGGCCTCGTCGGCTGCTGCCATGACGGTGAACCCGGGCAGGTTCGACAGGTAAGCCACGTCGAAGGAACCGGCGTGCGTTGCGCCGTCGGCCCCGACCAGCCCGGCGCGGTCGATCGCAAAGCGCACCGGCAACCGCTGGATCGCGACATCATGCACCACCTGGTCGTAACCGCGCTGCAGGAAGGTCGAATAGATCGCGCAGAAGGGCCGCATGCCGCCCGCCGCCAGCCCGGCGGAAAAGGTCACGCCATGCTGTTCCGCGATGCCCACGTCGAAACAGCACGAGGGGTAGCGTTCAGCGAAAAGGTCCAGCCCGGTGCCATCGGGCATCGCCGCGGTTACGGCGCAAATGCGCGGGTCATCGGCGGCCTCCTGCAACAGCGCCTCGGCAAAGACCTTGGTATAGGACGGCGCGTTCGACGGCGCCTTTTTCTGCTTGCCGGTGACCACGTCGAACTTGGCCCGCGCGTGGCCCTTGTCCGGGGCGTGTTCGGCATGGGAATACCCCTTGCCCTTTTTCGTCAACACATGCAGCAGGATCGGCCCGGTCGCCCGCTGGCGCACGGTGCGCAAGACCGGCAGCAGCTGGTGCAGGTCATGCCCGTCCAGCGGACCGAGGTAGGAGAACCCCAGTTCCTCGAACATCGTGCCGCCGACGGTCATGCCCTTGAGCATCTCCTTCGCGCGCTTGGCGCCTTCGCGGAAGGGCTCCGGCAGCATCGACACGGCGCCCTTGGCGGCGGCCTTGAGGTCCTGGAATGGCGCCTCGGCATACAGCCGGCTGAGGTAGGAGGAGAGCGCGCCGGTGGGCGGCGCGATGCTCATCTCGTTGTCGTTCAGGATCACGATCATCCGCTTGCCCAGGTGGCCCGCGTTGTTCATCGCCTCGAAGGCCATGCCGGCGCTCATGGCGCCATCGCCGATCACCGCGATCGCATCGCCGTGACCCGTATCGCAAACGCCGCCCAGATCGCGCGCCACGGCAAAGCCGAGGGCTGCAGAAATCGAGGTCGAGCTATGGGCCGCACCGAAGGGATCGTAAGGCGACTCGGACCGCTTGGTGAATCCCGAAAGCCCGTCCTTCTGGCGCAGGGTGTTCATGCGTCCGCGCCGTCCGGTCAGGATCTTGTGCGGGTAACACTGGTGGCTGACGTCCCAGATGATCTTGTCCCGGGGCGTGTCAAAAATCGCGTGCAGGGCCACCGTCAGTTCGATCACGCCCAAGCCCGCGCCAAGGTGGCCGCCAGTCTCTGACACCGCCGCAATCGTCTCGGCGCGCAGTTCCTCTGCCAGCTGTTCCAGCTCGGCATCGGAGAAGTGCTTGAGGTCGGCCGGGCCTTGGACGCGGTCGAGCAATGGGGTCTGAGGCCGGTCGCTCATGGCGCCCTCCGTCTGGTCAGGTCCGGCGCGAAATAACGAAGCGCGCGGCGTCCTGCAAGTTTCCAGCTTCGCTGCCATACACAGATAGGCAGTCGCAGGCCTCTGTCACAAGGGATTCGGCGCGGCGTTTCGCCCCGTCCATCCCCAGCAGGCTGACGAATGTGGCCTTGCCACGGGTCGCGTCCTTGCCCACGGCCTTGCCCATCTGGGCGGCGTCGCCCTCGACATCCAGGATGTCGTCGGCGATCTGGAAGGCAAGCCCAAGTGCGCGCGCATATCCCGTCAGCGGGGCGATGTCGGCCTGTGCCATGCGCGCACCGGCCTCGGCCGACCAGCCAAAGAGCGCGCCGGTCTTGCCTGCCTGCAACGCGGTGATCTGGTCCAAGTCGAGGGGCGTTGCTGCCTGTTCCGCCGCCATGTCCAGCGCCTGGCCCAGCACCATCCCGCGTGCGCCCGACGCCCGGGCAAGGCTGAGCGCGAGATCCGCGCGCACACCTGCGTCCGGATGGCACTCTGTGCGGGTCACCAGTTCGAACCCGAGGGCCTGCAGCGCATCACCCGCCAGGACGGCGGTTGCCTCATCCCACTTGCGGTGCACCGTCGGCAACCCGCGGCGCATGTCGTCGTCATCCATGCAGGGCAGGTCGTCATGCACAAGGCTGTAGGCATGGATGGCCTCGATGGCACAGGCGGGCCAGATCGCTTGTGCGGGTGCCATGCCATGAATGCGCGCGCCTTCCAGCACCAGATAGCCGCGTAGGCGCTTGCCGCCTGTGGCCGCATAGTCCATCGCCCGGATCACCGGCAGGTCGCCCAGGTCCGACAGGACGTGCCGAAGATGGTCCTCTATCGCGCGGGCCGCCTCTGCCAGCCCGTCCTGAAAGCCCATCAGAGCCCCTCGACCGGCTTCGTCCCCACCGGGTTGCCATCGCCGTCCAGCGTGATGGCGGCCACCTTTTCCTCGGCTTCCTTCAGCTTGTCCTCGCAGCGCTTCTTCAGCTTGGCGCCGCGTTCATACAGTGAAATCGACTCTTCCAGCGCCACGTCGCCGCGTTCCAGCAGGCCTACAACCTTTTCCAGCTCGGCCATCGCCTGCTCGAAACTCATTTCCTCGACCGGGGTCTCGCTCATCTGCCCGCCTCCATCAGTAGTTCCACATGCGCCTTGCCGCTGTCGCTGAGCGCGCCAAGGTCATAGCCGCCTTCGAGGCAGGACACCACGCGTCCGCCGCATTCATCTGCCGCCAGGGCGCACAATTCACGTGTGATCCAGCGGAAGTCCTCGACCGACCATTCCAGTTGCGCCAGAGGATCGTCCTGGTGGGCGTCGAACCCGGCCGAGATGATCAGCAGTTCCGGCCGGAAGGTGCGCAGCCGCGACAGGGCAGGGGTCCAGGCGGCGCGCATCTCGGCGCCCCCCGATCCCGGTGGCAACGGCAGGTTCTGCACGTTGTCATGGGCGCCGCGTTCCTCCGCGCTGCCCGTCCCGGGCCAGAGCGGCATCTGGTGAGAGCCGATGAACAGCGTGCGCGCCTCGTCCCACAGCAGGTCCTGTGTGCCGTTGCCGTGATGCACGTCGAAATCGACAACGGCGACCCGGCTCAGACCGTGCGCCTCCAGCGCGTGTTTCGCGGCAATGGCCACGTTGCCGAAAAGACAGAAGCCCATCGGCGTCTCGCGCTCGGCGTGGTGGCCCGGCGGGCGCATTGCACAAAAGGCGTTGTCTACCTCGCCGCCCAGCACCGCGTCCACTGCCGCAACAGCGGCCCCTGCGCCCCGCGAGGCGGCGCGGAAGGACCCGGGCGACATCCATGTGTCGGCGTCCAGTTGGGTATTCCCGCTGTCCGGCACGCCGCCGCGGATCCGGTCGATATACCGCTGCGGGTGGCACAGCCGCAACTGCGCCTCCTCCACCTCGGGCGCGGTGCGGCGATCCAGATCCAGCCCGGCAAGCGCATGCAACAGGTGCTCGATCCGGGCCACGCGTTCCGGGTGCCCCTCGGGCGTCACATGATCCAGCGCATCCGCATGGGTGAAAAGTGCTGTTGTCATCGCGCCGCCTGCTTCTTCTCTGTCGAAATACTCAAGAACGCACCCGAAGGGTGCGACTCCGCCCCGACAAAACCGCGAAACGGCGGCCTTCGCAACCCGTCAGTCTGGCGCCAGCATGTAGCCCGCCCCGCGCACGGTCTGCAGGTAGCGCGGCTGTTTCGGGTCGGCCTCCAGCTTGCGCCGCAACCTCGTGATCTGCACGTCCACGGCGCGTTCCTGGGCCTGACCCTTGTCCCGACCCAGTTCCTCGACCAGTTTCGCGCGGCTGAGCGCTTCTCCCGGGCGGGCGGAAAAGATCCGCATCAGCTGGCTTTCGGTCGCGGTCAGGCGCACCATCTCCTCGCCCTGCCACATCTCGCCGCGCTCGATGTCATAGCGGAAATTTCCCAGGGTCATCAGCTTGGGCGCGCTGTCCTCGGCGCTGGGTTCGGGCAACCGGCGCAGGATCGCGTTGATCCGCAGCAACAGCTCCTTGGGCTCGAAGGGCTTGGCGAGATAGTCGTCGGCCCCGGCCTCCAACCCCTTGATGCGGTCCTCGGTTTCCGACCGCGCCGTCAGCAGCAGGATCGGGGTCTGAGAGGTGTCCCGGATGCTCTGGGTCAGGCTGATGCCGTCCTCGCCGGGCATCATGACGTCGAGGATGATCATGTCGAAATCCAGCCCCGACAACAGCCGCCTGGCGTGCGCCGCGTCGCGGGCGGCGGTCACCAGGAAACCGTTGCGCACAAGGAACTTCTGCAGCAGCCCCCGGATGCGTTCGTCATCGTCCACGATCAGCAGATGGGCGTCGTTCTCTGTCATCCCCGGCCTCCCCTGAGCTTGTGGTACTGCCGACGCAGCTCCGGGTCCATCATGGCTTCCAACACCCGGCGAAACCCGGCGACGGCCTCGGGGCCGGCATCGCGAAAGGCGGCGCGCATGCGGGTCCGCTGCGCATCCGACAGTTCCCGTTCCAGCGCCTCGCCGGCCTCTGTCAGGTACAGATGCCGTTCCCTCTTGTCCGTGCGACCGACCTGACTTTGGACAAGCCCATCCTCGATCAGGGTGCGCAGAACGCGGTTGAGCGATTGTTTCGTCACGCCGAGGATGGTCAGAAGGTTGTTCACCGTGGTGCCGGGCGCGGTCTGGATGAAATGCAGCGCGCGGTGATGCGCCCGGCCATAGCTGAGCCCGTCCAGGATCCTGTCGGGATCGGCGGTAAAGCCCCGGTAGGCAAAGAACATTGCCTCTGCGCCCTGTCGCAACTGCTCGTCGGTAAGGAAAAGCAGGGTCTCGCCCTGCGGGCTGCGCCCCTCTGACATGGTTCCCTCTGCCCCTTGCTGGTTTTGGTCCATTTTAAGTCAGCCTTGTTGACATTCCAAGAGTCAACTGGTAGCGAGTCGCAGATTTAGCGCAACTTTATGCCCGGTCCGGACGCAATTCGCGCAACAATCGAAAAATTTGGCCCGCTGCACATGAGGAGAGAGAAGATGGCAGATGGAGCATATGACGATCGCGACGGCAAGATCTGGCTGGATGGTCAGATGGTGGACTGGCGGGCGGCAAATGTGCACGTACTGACCCACGGGCTGCACTACGCCAGCTCTGTCTTCGAGGGCGAGCGGTGCTACAACGGCAAGATCTTCCTGTCCCGTGAACATTCGGAGCGCCTGCATTTCTCGGCCCGCGAGCTGGATTTCGAAATCCCTTATACCGTGGATGAGATCGAGGCCGCCAAGGTGGCCGTCCTCGCGGCCAACGGGTTGACCGATGCCTATGTCCGCGCCGTCGCATGGCGCGGTGCCGGGCCGGACATGGGGGTCGCCTCGGCGCGCAACCCCGTCCGGGTTGCCATCGCGGCCTGGTCCTGGGGCAACTACTATGGCGATGCCAAGATGAAGGGCGCCAAGCTGGACATTTCCAGGTGGAAGCGCCCCTCACCCGAGACGATCCCGGTCCACGCCAAGGCGGCTGGTCTTTACATGATCTGCACAACGTCGAAACATGCGGCAGAGGCCAAGGGCTGTTCCGACGCGCTGTTCATGGATTATCGCGGCTACGTTGCCGAGGCGACCGGCGCCAACATCTTCTTCGTCAAGGACGGAGAGGTGCACACGCCCAAGCCGGACTGCTTCCTCAACGGCCTGACCCGTCAGACGGTCATCGGCATGCTGCAGGACAAGCAGATCAAGGTGCATGAACGCCATATCATGCCCGAAGAGATGGAAGGCTTTGAACAATGCTGGCTGACCGGCACCGCCGCCGAGGTCACGCCCGTGGGCCAGATCGGCGATTTCAACTTCGAGGTTGGCGCGATGACGCGCGAGATCTCGGAAGACTACGAGAAGCTGGTCCGCAGCTGAGCCTGCCAATCCGGACACGCACAAGCGGCGCCCCATCGGGGCGCCGTTTTCATATCAGGCCGGACCAGATCGAGCCGAGGATCAGCACCAGAATACCGGCCTGCACATAGCCCGCCAGCAGGTAGATGCCGTCACGGGTCATCACTCCGAACATCAACATGGATACGGCCCCGGCAAAGAACGAGGTCACGAAGGGCAGCAGTTCCAGGATCGGCCAGGAAATCGCGATCAGCGTCACGGCGGCAAAGGCAACGGGCCGCAGGGCGCGCGAACTGAGCAATCGCAGGCGCCCGCTGCTGTGCCGATCCATCCAGCCTGCGGGTTTGCTGAGCCAGTTGATGGCGCGGTTCATCTTGCGCGCGCTGATGCTGCGCCGGCACAGGAATTGCGGCAGCCAGAGGTGCCGCCGCCCCAGCAGTGCCTGTATCGACACAAGGATGGTGATCAGCGCACCGATGGTCGGCGTGCCGGGGATCCCCGACACGGGCGAGACCAGAACGATGGCCACGACAAGGATCACCGCAACGAAGGATTGATCTCCGACGCGGCTGAGAACCGTCTCGACAGAGATCCGGTCGGCCCCGTCTTCGGGGCGCATCGCCTCGAGCAGTTCGCCCAGGCTTTGCGGATTGCGCACAGTTTCGGAGTCCGGCGCCTCTTGGGCGTCCTTCATTCTCCGGACGCCTGTTCGGCGGCAAGAATGGCTGCCAGAGCGCTCTGGTAATCGGGGTAGCGCAGGGTCACGCCCAGTTCCTCCTTGATGCGTGCGTTAGAAACGCGCTTGCTTTCGCCGTAGAAACTGCGTGCCATCGGGCTGAGTTCCGCCTCTTCGAAAGGGACCTCGGGCGGGATCGGCATGCCCAGCATCTCGGCGGCGCAGGCGATCACGTCCTGCGGCGGGGCAGGGGCATCGTCGCACAGGTTGTAGGCCGTGCCGGGATTGGGCCGCGCGATGGAGGCGCGCAGAACCTGTGCGATATCCTCGACATGGATGCGCGAAAAGACCTGGTTCGGCTTGATGATGCGGCGCGCGGTGCCCTTGCGCAGCTTTGCGAAGGGGCCGCGTCCCGGACCATAGATGCCGGCAAGGCGGAAGATGTGCAGGGGCAGGCCGGGCACGGATGACCAGGCGTTTTCGGCCTCGACCCTCAGTTGCCCGCGCCGCGTGGCCGGGGCGAGGGGCGTTTCTTCTGTCACCCATCCGCCCTGGTGGTCGCCGTAGACCCCGGTCGTCGACAGGTAGCCCGCCCATTCGATGCCGGGCGCGCGCTCTTTGATGGCGGGGCCGACCAGCCTCAGTGCCGGATCGCCCTCGGCGTCGGGGGCGGCGGACATCAACAGGTGGGTTGCGCGGCCAAGCGCCTCTGTCACCGCCACCGCCTGCCAGAGGATTGCGGAAATGCCGGTGGCGCGCATGGCCTCCAGCTTGGCGGGATCGCGTGTCGTGCCGATCACCTCCCACCCCTGGGACAGGAGTAGCGGCGCCAGTGCCCGCGCGGAAAATCCGTGGCCAAGAGAGAGCAGGGTCTTTGTCATGCGCCCTAGGTGGCGCCGCGCGCGTCAAGATGCAAGTCTTGACGCGATGTCGCGGCATGGTTGATGGTTGGCGCTGTGTCGCCGATCCTCGGTTGCGTGGCGGGCTTTTGCCGACGCGCCGTCAGCGGACTCGCGCCGGGCAGGTCCGCGCGCTACGAGGTTTCGAACCTTTCGGAGAAACCTGCATGCTGGCCCGTCGCCTTTTCCTTTTGTCGGCTCTTGCCACCGTCGCCGCCTGTTCGACCGGGCGGCGTGATCCTGTCGCGGCCGAATCCGCGCCACGCGCCATCCCGTTGCATCCGAACGAAACGCCGGAACTGCGCGCCAAGATCAACCGCTGGGCCGATCACTACGAGCTGCCCCGGGGGCTGGTGCATCGGTTGGCCATCCGCGAAAGCACCCATAACCCCGCCGCGCGGGCCGGACCTTATTGGGGCCTGTTGCAGATCCTGCCGCAGACCGCCCGCACGATGGGGTTCCGGGGCAAGAACAGCGACCTTCTGGATGCGGACACCAACCTGAAATACGGGCTGAAATACCTCAAGGGCGCCTATATCGTGGCGGATGGC
Source organism: Mameliella sp. MMSF_3455 (assembly GCF_030733205.1). Classification (GTDB taxonomy): domain Bacteria; phylum Pseudomonadota; class Alphaproteobacteria; order Rhodobacterales; family Rhodobacteraceae; genus Antarctobacter. The sequence continues at coordinate 11,035 of NZ_JASHJL010000062.1, read as the reverse complement.
GACTGGGACGCCTCGATCAAGTGGTACGCGCGGGGCTATTACTACGAGGCCAAGCGCAAGGGCCTGCTGTACGAAACCGGTCTGCGGACGCGCTGAGCCGGGGGGTGGACACTGCGGGGCAGGCGCGACTAGGTTCTGGCCCATGCAGAATAATCCCGATCTGGAGGCGGCCTTCGCGCTGCAAACCCCCGACGAAAACCGCAGGCTCTACGCCGAGTGGGCGGCGACCTACGACGACGAATTCGCCATGGACATGGACTACATGCTGCCGCTGCACGTTGCAGAGGCCTATGCCGCTGCGGGCGGGCAGGGGCCGGTGCTCGACCTTGGCGCCGGAACCGGCCTCCTGGGTGCGGGGCTGAAGTCCTCCGGCGTCGGCCCGGTCGACGCCACCGACCTTTCGCAGGAGATGCTGGACGTGGCCGGCGCCAAGGGCCTTTATGCTCATCTGTTTACCGGCAACCTGATGGACCGCCTGCCGGTCGAGGACGGCGCCTATGCGGGCGCGGTCAGCTCCGGCACCTTCACGCACGGTCATGTCGGCCCCGAGGCGCTGGACGAGGTGCTGCGCGTCGTGCGGCCCGGCGGGGTGGTGGCGCTGTCGATCAATGCGGAACATTGGGAGGCCAAGGGCTATGACGCCCACCTTGCGAAACTGGGGCCGCGGATTGCCGATTTGGCGGTGCGCGACGTCCGCATCTACGGGCCGGAAGCCACCGGCCCGCATGCGCAGGATCTGAGCCGGGTGGTGACATTCACCCGGGCCTGATGTTCCGGCCCTGATGATCAGCTGGCGTAGTCCGAGCCTTCCTCGTCGAGGATGGCCTTGAGTTCGTCCAGGTGGTGATGATCGCCTCCGGGGTAGTCCTCGATCTCGCGGGCGGTCTTTTCGGCCACCTCGTCGCTGAGGATATCCAGCGGCTGCCCGGTCTGCAGCGCGGTGACATAGATCTGCGCCGCGCGTTCGAACATGTACATCCGGTTGAAGGTCTCGGCCACGGTGTCACCGATCACCATGATGCCGTGGTTGCCCATCACCAGCGTCTTGACCTTCGGGTCGGCCATCAGTTCGGCGCAGCGCTTGCCCTCTTCCTCGAAGGCCAGACCACCGTACTGGTCGTCCACCGCCTGCCGGTTGAAGAACATCGCCGCGTTTTGATCCAGCGGCGGCAGGCGCTTGTCTTTGAGGCAGGCCAGCACCGTGGCGTGGATCGAATGGACGTGCATCGCGCAGCGCGCATGCGGGCAGGCGCGGTGCAGCCCACCATGCAGTCCCCAGGCGGTCGGGTCGGGTGCGCCGGGGCGGTTCAGTGTCTCGGGATCGTTGGCATCCACCACCAGCATGTCCGAGGCCTTGATGCGCGAGAAATGCTTGCGGTCCGGGTTCATGAGGAACTTGGTGCCATCCTCGTTGATGGACAGGCTGAAGTGATTGGCCACAGCCTCGTGCATGTTCAGACGGACGGTCCAGCGAAAGGCGGCGGCCAGATCCACGCGTTCCTGCCAATGGTCGATATTGGCGATGTTCTGCGGTGCGTTCATGAGGGTCCCCCGGTTAGCGTTACCGCGCGACCCTATCAGCGCCCGCAGCGTGCGCGCAACGTGTCGTAGGCCCGCTGTGCGTCCCGGGTCTCCCACTGGCCCTTCAGCACGTTCATGTCGCCCGCATCGGCGAGGTGGACCTCGAACCCGACCTCGGTGCTGTCAAGGATGGTTTCGACAAGGCGCTCGGGGGAATCGCGATACGTCCAGGCCCATTCCCCGCGCGAGCGGAACAGCACCTTGCGTGGGCCAAGGAGCAGCGCGTGATCGGCGGTGTCGTCGAAAACGGACCCATCGGCAAAGTCGATGAACATCGACACGCTTTCGTCCAGATCCACGGTCAGCATCAGGCGGTCGTTTCCGGGCAGGCGGGTGTTCGTGGCCATCCAGCAGTATCCGCGGTCCTCGAAAAGCGCCCAATTCGCGATCCGGTCATGGCGCGTGATCTCGTCCTGCGCAGATGCTGGCAGGGCAGTGCAGGCAAGGCCCGCCAGGACAAGCAGAACGCGGCGAAACATCTTTCGATTCCCCTTGGGCTATGCGCAGCGCGATCCTAGCGACAGGAGCGGCCCGGGCAAAGGCTCAGAGCGGACGCGACGGCACCCATGCGTAGCCGTCGGGGCAGATGAGATAGGTTTCGCGCAGGCCGTGCGGCTTGTCCGTGGGCGGCTGCATGATCAGCATGCCATTGGCTTCTGCCCGGGCGGCGGCCTCGTCGGGATCGCTGTCGTACAGGCGCAGTTCCGCCCCGGCGCCGCGCGGCCCGGCCTCGGGCAGGAAGGACAGGTAGGGATTCGCAGAATAGGTGCCGTCCGCATGAAGCTGGAACACCGCCGTACCATAGCGGACTATGGCGAAATCCGCGCTGACCCGATGTGCGGTCATGCCAAAGACCGCTTCCAGCATGGCGCATTGCTGGCGCACGTCGCGCACCAGCAGGTTCAGGCCCATGCCGCGCAGCGAGCCGCCGAATTCCTCGGCCGAAACGGTCTCGTAATCCATGTCAGCACCTCTGACCTTTTCCCCAACTTGAACCCGGCGGGCTTACCTGTCAACCTCCGGCCAAAATCAGGGGGTGGTGATGCAGGACACGGCGCAGAATCTAGAGATCGTCACGCCCGATGTACCGGGTCAGGAAAGCTTTGACGACGCAGACCGGGCGGTTGAACGGCTGTGCGAACTCTACGACGCGGCGGCGGTTTTCCTGCGCGACGGTTTCCTGAAGGCGATGACGGACGGGCACCCGGGCGTGCGCCTGCGAGCCTATTACCCCGAGATCCGGCTGACCACGACGCGCTTTGACAAGATCGACAGCCGTCTCAGCTTTGGTCATGTGACACAGCCGGGCACCTATGCAACCACGGTCACGCGCCCGCATCTGTTCCGCAATTACCTGTCGCAGCAGATCAGCCTCTTGCTGGGCAACCACGGGGTCAAGATCCGCATCGGGCTGTCGGCCACGCCCATGCCGGTGCATTTCGCCGTGGCCAATTTCCCCGACGTGACGGTCCCGCAGGAGGGCGCGGCAACTTTCGCGCTGCGTGACGTTTTTGACGTGCCGGACCTGACTACCACCAACGATGACATCGTTAACGGCCAGGCGCAGCCCGCCGCCGATGGGACACTGCCCTTGGCGCCCTTTACCGCGCAACGGGTGGATTACTCTCTGGCGCGGCTGGCGCATTATACCGCGACCAGCCCCGAGCATTTCCAGAACCACGTCCTTTTCACCAACTACCAGTTTTACGTCGACGAGTTCGAGGCCTACGCCCGCGCCATGCTGGCCGATCCCGACAGTGGCTACACCAGCTTTGTCAGCACCGGCAACGCCGAGATTACCGACCCGGACGCGCCCCTGCTGTCGCCCGAGCGGATGCCCCAGATGCCCACCTATCATCTGAAACGGGGCAAGCAGGCAGGGATTTCCCTGGTCAACATCGGGGTGGGGCCGTCCAACGCCAAGACTGCGACGGACCATATCGCCGTGTTGCGCCCGCACGCATGGCTGATGGTGGGGCATTGCGCCGGGCTGCGGAATTCGCAGTCGCTGGGCGACTACGTTCTGGCCCATGCCTACCTGCGCGAGGACAAGGTGCTGGACGACGATCTGCCCGTCTGGGTGCCGATCCCGGCGCTGGCCGAAATCCAGATCGCGCTGGAAGACGCGGTCGAGGCCGAGACCGAACTGAGCGGGTTCGACCTCAAGCGCGTGATGCGGACGGGCACCGTTGCCTCGTTGGACAACCGCAACTGGGAGTTGCGCGAGAACGCGGGCCCGGTGAAACGGCTCAGCCAGTCGCGGGCCATCGCGCTGGACATGGAAAGCGCCACGATCGCGGCCAACGGGTTCCGGTTTCGTGTGCCCTATGGCACCCTGCTCTGCGTCTCTGACAGGCCCCTGCATGGAGAACTGAAACTGCCCGGCATGGCCTCGGATTTCTACAGAACACAGGTCAGTCGGCACCTTCGGATCGGGATTCGTGCAATGGAAGCCTTGCGCGACATGCCGCTGGAACGTATCCACAGCCGGAAACTGCGCAGTTTCGAAGAGACTGCTTTCTTGTGACGTAGCGGAAACGGGCACAAAATGCATAATATAAGGGCCTGACCTGCCCCTAATCGTTGTGTTTTACCCCCATATCCGGTTTTATGTCGGATCAGAGGCCCAAGTAAGAGACGGGCGGTGAAGGAGACCATGAAATGGCGAAACCGATGACCAAGACCCAGCTGGTGGCAGCACTGGCTGAAAAGATGGAAGCGGACAAGAAAACGGCCGGCGCGGCGCTCGACGCGATCGGCGAAATCATCACGGCCGAAGTGGCCGGCGGCGGCGCCGTGACCCTGCCCGGCGTGGGCAAGATCTATTGCCGTGAACGCCCCGAGCGCATGGTGCGCAATCCCGCCACGGGCGAGCAGTTCAAGAAAGAGGCTGACAAGCAGGTCAAGGTGACCATCGCCAAGGCTCTCAAGGACAGCGTGAACGCCTGATCCCGGTGCGGCCCTTGCGGGACGCCTCCGGGGCCATGGTTCCGGCTGGAATCCACCGGCAGAAATCCACAAAGGGTCGCCTCGGCGGCCCTTTGTCTTTTTGGGATGCTTCTAGCCGGTCGGCGTATCGGGCGGCGGCGCCCAGTCGTACTTGTGGGTGCCTGGCTCCTCCATCGGGATGTCCAGCATGGTGGCCCGTTCATAGACGACCTGCGTCGGCACGTTCAGCGTGTCGGCGACCAGGTTTGCCCGCCCCTCGTACCAGAGGCTGCAGAACTCCTCGCGCGGCATCAGCAGCATCCGGGCAAAGCGCATCGCCTCTTTCTGGGCGCTGCGGTCGGAAGGGCGGTGCAGGGCCTGTATCCCGCAATGCGGATGCGCCTCACGCGTGGTGGGAACATGCATGAGCCAGTGTCCGACCCCCATCGCGGCGATGAACCTGTCCTGACGCGGCTTGCTTTTCCTGGGCAACCAGATGCAGGCCTTACGGTCCTGGGGGACGTCCAGCAGGATCTCGTGCGGGGGACCGGAATATTCCAGATCGACGTTCAAGGCCCGGCACAAGGGATCCAGCGGCCCGCCGTCGCGCAGGGTCAGGCCGGGTGTCTGGGACATCATGTCGTCTATGAGGTCCTCGATCTCGACATCGGTGAGGCCGGTCGCCATCGGCTCGACATAGGCATAGGATGGATATCTGGACGGCATGGCAGCCTCCGCTTGGGCAAATCGTCGGGTTCATCGGCCAGTTTGCGGATTTCTGTCACGCAAAGGGTTTCCAAACCCTCAAGAGGGGCCCGGTCCTATAAGATTGCAGGTTCTTTCCCGCTGTCAGCCCTTGGCGCCGGCGTTCAGCGATTGTCGCTGGCGCCCGTTGGCGTCGAAATTCGCCGGGGCCAGCCATACCTCGAAGGCGTCACGCCGTGCAGGCCATTCGCGGTCGATCACCGAATACCAGGCGGTGTCGCGGTTGCGGCCCTTGTAGACCAGTGCTTGCCGGAAAATGCCCTCGAAGGTAAAGCCCAGCCGCAGCGCGGCCCGGCGCGACGGCGCGTTCAAGGCGTCGCATTTCCACTCGTAACGGCGATAGCCGAGGTCCTCGAAGACATGGCGCATCAGCAGGTATTGTACCTCTGTTGCCGCGCGGGTGCCCTGCAACGCAGGCGAAAAGTGGATGAAGCCGACCTCGATGGAGGCGGCCTGCGGGTTGATCCGCAAGAGAGACAGGAGGCCGACGGGCCGGTCATCGACCAGCACCGTGTAAAACAGCGGATCGCGGCTGCTGGCCTTGGTCGCCGTCCAGGCGCGGGCCGCGTCACGGTCGGCAAAGGGTGTTTCCTCGCCCAGGTAGGTCCACCCGGCGGGATCGGTGAAGGCCTCGAAGAAACCGTCGGCATGATCCACCGACAGCGGCACCAGCGTCGCAAGCTCGCCGCGCAGCGAGGTGTGCGGGGGCAGCGGGCGGGGCAGGTCCAACTCGACGGGCAGCCCGATGGGCTGCCCGTATTCGTTCAGGCGATGGTCCATTCAGCCAAAGACGCGGCCAATCGCGCCGTCCACCGCCGAGACAATCTGGTCGATGTCGTCCTTGGTTGCGATCAGGGCCGGCGAGAAACACAGCGTGTTGTTGCGGCCCGGCACGGACCGGTTGGTGGCCCCGATGATGACGCCCTGACCCATGCAGTCGCCCACGACCGCCTGAACCTGTGCCTCGGGCACCGGTTCCTTGCTGCCGCGGTCGGTGACCAGTTCGGCCCCCAGGAACAGGCCCTTGCCGCGCACGTTCCCGATCACCGCGTGGCGGTCGGCCAGCGCGTTCAACTGATCGGTCATGTAGTCGCCCATCGCGGTGGTGTTCTCCAACAGGCCCTCGTCCTCGATGATCGCCATGTTCTCGATCGCGGCGGCAGGCCCGGCGGTGCAGCCGCCAAAGGTGGAAATGTCGCGGAAATAGTTCAGCGGATCGTCGGCATCGTCCTTGAACATCTCGAAGACTCGTTCCGAGGTCACGCAGCAGGCAATGGCGGCATAGCCCGAGGCCACGCCCTTGGCCATCGTCACGAAATCCGGTTCGATCCCGTAGTGTTGATAGCCGAACCATGTGCCGGTGCGCCCGACACCGCAGACCACCTCGTCGATGTGCAGGAGGATGTCGTACTTGCGGCAGATCGCCTGCACCTTCTGCCAGTACCCCTCGGGCGCGGGGATCACGCCGCCGCCCGCCGTCACCGGCTCGAGGCAGAGACCGCCGATCGTGTCGGGCCCTTCGGCCAGAATCACCTGCTCGATCTGGTCGGCGGCCCATTCGCCGTAGTTCTCGGCGGGGGCGCCGTCCTGCTCGTGCTTGCGGTATTCCAGACAATGCGGCACGCGCACGAAACCCGGGGTGAAGGGGCCGTATTGCGCATTGCGCTCATCCTGGCCGCCGGCTGACAGGCAGGCGATGGTGGTGCCGTGATAGTCACGGTCCCGGTACAGGATCTTGTGTTTCTTGCCGCCATGACGCTTGTGCGCGATCTGGCGGATCATCTTGAAGGCCTTCTCGTTCGCCTCGGAGCCGGAATTCGTGTAGTAGACGCGGGTCAGGCCCGGCATCTTTTCGATCAGCTTCTCGGCAAACAGCGCGCCGGGCACCGAACCGGCGGCCCCGGCAAAGTAGTTGACCCGCATCAGCTGGTCATAGACGGCCTTGGCGATGCGTTCACGCCCGTAGCCCACGTTGACGGTCCAGACACCGCCGGAAACGGCGTCGAGATGTTCCTTGCCCGCCTGGTTCCAGACGCGCATCCCCTTGCCCTCGACGATGATGTTCGGGTCCTTGCTGTCGAATGCCTTGTGCTGCACGAGGTGATGCCAGACATGCGCCTTGTCGGCCTCGACAACATGGCTGAGGTCGTTCTGGGAATAGGTTCCATCCATGCTCTTGCCCTCCTTGGGTCATCTTGCCGGTCTTGCGCGGAATGCTAGCACATGAGCCAGATTAATGGGCAGCCGTTAGGGCCAGATGCGGCGCGCATATAGGGCCAGTTGCAGTGCAAAACGGATGTCCCGGGCCTGCGTGTACAGGGTTTTGCGCGACTTTCCAGTGAGTTGAATTGATTTACCTTTCCGAAATGAGCAGGCTATTGCTGCCAAATCGGCCAGGCATCCGGGAAAAACCGTTGATCCGTTGCCCATTTTCCGTTCCGAATTGACCAGAGCGCCCGGCACGAGGCGCTGCCGAGCGCACATTTGCGTGCGTGAAGACGCGCCGCACCAGCGGCGGCAAGACAACACGGGAGAAGCGAAATGACATTGAAGAACACCCTCAAGGGCGCCGCTGCGGCGTTGGCCGTGATGGCAGGCACCACGGCCGTTTCCGCGCAGGAGATCACCGTGGGCTATTTCCTGGAATGGCCGATGCCCTTCCAGTACGCCAAGGCGACCGGCATGTACGACGAGGCGATGGACGTCACCATCAACTGGGTCAGCTTCGACACCGGCACCGCCATGTCTGCTGCGATGGCCTCGGGCGACGTGCAAATGTCGGTCAGCCAGGGCGTGCCGCCCTTCGTTGTGGCAACCTCGGCCGGGCAGGATCTGCAAATCCTCGACGTGGCGGTCAGCTATTCCGACAACGACAACTGCGTCGTGCTGGAAGCGCTGGAAATCGACAAGGATTCGGCGATCGAACTGGAAGGCAAGAAGGTCGCCGTGCCGCTGGGCACCGCCGCGCACTACGGTTTCCTCAAGCAGATGAGCCACTTCGGCGTCGACATAACCACGATGGAAGTGGTCGACATGGCGCCGCCGGACGGGGCCGCTGCGCTGGCACAAGGTTCGGTCGACATGGCCTGCGGCTGGGGTGGCAGCCTGCGCCGCATGATGGAACACGGCAACATCCTTCTGACCGGTGCCGAAAAGGAAGACCTGGGCATTCTCGTCTTCGACGTGACGTCCGGCCCCGCAAGCTGGGTGGCCGAGAACTCGGACCTGGTTTCGGATTTCCTGGCGGTGACCGCAGAAGCCAACGCCATGTGGGCGGACCCGGCGAACCACGCCAAGATGCTGCCCGTCATCGCAAAGGACGCCGGCATGGACGTGGATGCGACCGAGGCGACGATCTCGACCTTCGTCTTCCCCTCGGTGGATGATCAGCTGACGGCCAAGTGGCTGGGCGGCGGCGCGCAGGAGTTCATGAAGGGCGTGGCTGACGTCTTTGTCGAGGCCGGCTCCATCGACGCCGCTCTGGACAGCTATGACGCCAACGTCAACACCGGTCCGCTGAGCTCGGCTGCGGGCGGCATGTAAGACCCGGGCCCCGGGGTCGCACCTGCCACCCCGGGGCCACGCGCTCACCCCAGAGATCTTGCACGGCGGGCAAACCCTGGCGGACCCGCAGCCGGATCCAACCGGAAGGCCCCACCATGAGCGGACTCTCCATCGACAACCTGTCCATGCGCTTTGACCTGCCCAACGGGACATCCGTCCAGGCGCTCAAGGACGTTTCACTGCAACTGGCCGAAGGCGAACTGATGAGCGTGCTGGGGCCATCCGGCTGCGGCAAGACCACGCTCTTGAACATCGTCGCGGGGTTCCTTGCCCCGACCGAGGGGGCGATCACCCTGAACGGCCACCTGGTCAAGGGGCCGGATGCGGAACGCGGCATGGTGTTCCAGCAGGGCGCGCTGTTCGAATGGATGAACGTGCGCGACAACGTCAGTTTCGGCCCCCGCATGGCGGGCAAGCGGGAAAAGGACTGGGGCCAGCATGTGGATCACCTGCTGGACGTGGTCGGCCTGCGTGACTTCAAGGAAAAGGCGGTCTACGAATTGTCGGGCGGCATGCAGCAGCGCGTGGCTCTGGCCCGTTGCCTGGCCAATGACCCGGACGTGATCCTGATGGACGAACCGCTGGGCGCGCTTGACGCGCTGACCCGGGAAAAGATGCAGGGGCTGGTGCTGAAGCTCTGGAAGGAGACCGGCAAGACCATCATCCTCATCACCCATTCGGTCGAAGAGGCGTTGCTGCTGGGTGAACGCCTGCTGGTCATGGCGCCGCGCCCGGGCCGCATCCACCGCGAATACCGGCTGCCCTTTGCCGACATGGGGGTGAATGCCGACCTGCGCGAGGTCAAGAAACACCCCGATTTCGGGCAACGACGCGAAGAGATCCTGGGCATGATCTGGGACATGGAAGAAGAAATCATGGGGCGGGCGGAGGAAAGCGCGTGATCGTCTTTGCCATCTACATCGCGATCTTCGTCGCGTCTTTCCTGATCGTGAAATTCGTCGTCCACAAGACGGTGACGGATTACACCTCGCTCAAGACGGTGACCTTCGGCGACGAAAGCGCCGTGACCCCCAACCGCATTGCCAGCGTCATCTCGGTGCTGTCGATCTTCCTGCTCTGGGGTGCCTTTACCGGGTCATCTTATGTGCCGCGCTTCCTGCACGCGCCGGGGCCCTTCATAGGCGACGCGGTCTTCACCTATACCGCAGAGGCGGAAGGGCAGGCGCCCGACGATGCCACCGTGACCGTGCGCGTCTTCGAGGTGGGAACGGACGTCGACGATCCGGAGGTCGAGCCCGGTGAAGGCTGGGCCAAGAACGACGTCGACACGGTGGGTGCCTGGCGGTCGGGCCTGATCCGCGTGGACCGCAACGACGAGTTCGGCCGCGACGAGGGGCACACGGTTGTCGCCGTCAACGGTGAACCCATCGCCCCGGGTCAGTCCGTTCAGACGGAATTCGGCCGGGTCGGCATGTCACCCAAAGGCACGCTGAACTTCGAACCCGCCAAGGGATGGCAGATGGAACCGATCTGGCTGCCCCCACCCGAGGCCGTCCTGGCCCGCCTCGGCGAGATTGCCGGTGACGGCTACCGCGACTCGACGCTTTGGGAGCATCTCGGCTATTCGCTGTTCCGGGTTGTTGTCGGGTTCTTCTTTGGCGCGCTGGTGGGCATCCCGCTGGGCTACGCCATGGGTCTCAGCAACTGGTTCCGTGGCTGGTTCGATCCGATCGTGGAATTCATGCGCCCGGTGCCGCCGTTGGCGCTGATCCCTCTGGTCATCATCTGGGCGGGCATCGGAGAGGTCGGCAAGATCATCCTGCTGTTCCTTGCGGCGCTCTGGATCATGGCCATCGCGGCGCGGGCCGGCGTCTCTGGCGTGGCGATTTCCAAGGTGCACGCGGCCTATTCGCTGGGTGCCAGCAAGTTCCAGATCATGCGGCATGTCATCGTGCCCAACTCGCTCCCCGAGATCTTTACCGGCGCGCGGGTGGCAATGGGGGTCTGCTGGGGAACGGTCGTCGCCGCCGAACTGGTGGCGGCGGAAAAGGGCGCGGGCATGATGATCATGGTGGCGTCGAAATTCCAGCTGACCGACATCGTCATCATGGGAATCATCCTGATCGGCGTGATCGGGTTCGGTATCGATATCCTGATGCGCATGGCCGAAAAGGCGCTGGTGCCCTGGAAAGGGCGCGTTTGAGGTATGCAGCGACGGCGCCAACGGCGCCGTCGG